>JAFGLN010000028.1 GCA_016928025.1 Deltaproteobacteria bacterium | reverse complement strand
GGCATCGAAAGCGATGAGCTGCAAAATAATCTCCGGGTTGGGATCTGCCGGGATATTGTTCCCTCCGATTAAAACGCTTGTGCCCATACTCACCGTGCTCTGGTTGATGCCGAGCCCTTTTTGCACATGGTAAGGATTCCAGCCTATTGAATGAAGGTAATCCTCATTCTCTGCTAACACCCAGGAGTCCACATAACCAACGCTGCCCAAGCGGAGCTCTTTTATTCTTAAACCAAATAGGTTGTGCACAAACAACCCACAAGCCCGGCCAAGTACCTTATTGACCCGGTGAGTGATCTGCCCCTGTCCGTAATCGATGCCGAGCTGTTTCGCAAGGGGGCCGCTGACCAGGGCGTAAGGAACCCAACTATGGGTGCTGCCATAATTCCGTGAGGCATCGCCCTTGGCCATGCCCTGTATCATGGCGATCAGGATCGGCATATGCTCCGGCCGGCACCCGGCCATCACCCCGTTTACGGCAACATCCCACGGCGTAACTCCCACGTTCGATGGATACAGTTCGGCCAATTTTTCATGAGGAGAAAGGTCCGTATACTTCAAAAACTTTTCAACCCTGTCTATGGTAGGGGGAATGATCGCCATCCCATCGCTCCAATTGGAAGCTGCAAAGAAGTCATTCACTTCGTCCAGGGTACCCGTAAACACGACATCTCGAGGCGCTGGTTTTCCTGCAAGAAGCTCCGGCTTTTCCAACGGCTTCGTTAGATTATCGATAATCTGAGGTAAAACGACGTTTACAAAGTTATTTCTCAATTCTTCTTCCGTACTGAGCTCGAATGCCCCGGGATACACGGATGGTCGAACGATTTGAATGCCCTGATAGTCGGCCCAAACCTCAGCACATGTTTCAAAATTGGCAGCAACGATCCCCGTGCTGGGAATCCCGATTTTTTCCGCTTCATTCGTTAGCTGGGTCACGCCCGGCGTGCACACCCCTCACCCGCCATTTCCGGCTATCACGGCATCGCAGCCCTTAGCCCGGATTGCCACTGACACCGCGTCTCGATATTCACCCGGATAGTACAAACTCGAGGGGACATACCGGGGGAACTCGGTATATGGAACCACCGTCGCACTGGGATATTTCGTCCTCAACGCCGCCTCTAACACAGGCATGGTCTCATCGGTTCTAAATGCTCCAATGGCCATTAAACAAATCGTTTTGCCTTCCAAGGTATCAAGACGTGGAGCTTGGATGACCGGCTGAACCATCGACGTGCCGCGTGGCCACACGACGCTAAATTTCGCACCCGCTGCGTTTTCTTTAGATGTTGCATATGTTGATGGCCCCTCGCATGCGGTCAACAAAATAAAAGGTAGGCACACAATTAATGACAAACACCCAATCAGGACAAGATATTTTTTTATTCTCATGGTTCTTTCCTCATGCAAGCAAATGGACAGGAGAAAAGAGTCGGAAAAGGGTCAAGTCTGCTCTTGACTCTTGATGGCACCTCCCATTTACAGCATGCTGTTTTGAATTTATTCATTCCGATGTCCCTCTCTACTCCTCAAGGGTTGATACGTGGTGCAGTTTAAAAAATGTGAATTATTAGTAATGTTGGTTTTTTAAGCACTTTCCGAATGGATTGTCAATCGATTATTGTTTTGTTGTTTTGAAAGGATATAACGAGAGGAGATAGTGAGATTGATGTTAGCATTGTTCGTCCTGTCGTGGCGGGATTCCTATGATAGCTGAGTTCAAGACGGCGGGCCGGAGCCCTGCTGAGCGAATCGAATGTGCGAGGACAGTTTTGAAACCTGTCCCCTCCCCTGTGCGCGCAGCGAAACGGTCGACGGGCCGCAGGTCTGAGCGCTGGAAGCGCGAATTCGCGGTCCGGCAGCGCATGGGCCCTCAGGTGTGGGCCGCTATCCTTCAGCCAATTAGGAATTGATCCTCATTCGGAAACAAGAATCTCTTCACCCGCGCCCATGATGTCGCGATTGAAATTCGCCTGATCGAGAACGAGCGGTTGGCTGAACCGGCAGTAGTTTGCTTCGCACTCCGTATAGAGTTCGGCCTGATAGTGGTCCGCGCCGTAAAACTTCTTTTTCAGCGCCGGGTATTTCGCCTTCAGTTCGGCATTGACACGCTCACTGGGAACGCTCACGGTTCCAACTTCTCCGGGGTCGAGCGTGATGGTGGTGTGAAACAGGTCCTTAAGCGCACTGATGCGGTCGTGTTTGCCCTTGTAGAGGGTTATGCTGAGCATCCGGATTCGGAACTTGCTCCTGTAGGGCCCGGTATTTTTAACCGTGTAGGTGAGGTTGCTCAGATACATATCGACATCGACGATTTTCCCCTGAGGTCTCTGGACGAGAATCGGGTGTTCGAGAAGTTGTCCTGTCAGGGGGTTCTTGATCTCGATCACGACTTTTTCCAGCAGGCCGCATTCGGCCATTCCTGAGGCGAAGATGCCGCCGCCGTCATTTGAAACTAGGGCTCGGCCGTTGGCCACGATGCCAGTGAGATTGGTCGCGGTTGCCCCGACCACGACGGGTTTATTCTTGACATGGTAGAACGGGCGCAACGTCAACTGTTTGGCGCCGATACCGCGGTTTCCAATGTTTTTCAGGCAGATACTGTAGGCTCCGCGTCCCCGGTAGACGGCCTCCTCGACCTCGATGGTCTGCCGGGGATCGGTGAACTGCCCGGAAGACATGTTGCCGACCTGCGAAGCCGCTCCACTGTTCTGTGTGGTGGGCTGCATGGCCGGTTGTTGTGGCAGCGCGACGGTTTTATGGAAGCTGTGATGCGTGTGCTTGTCCGTGATGACGACCTTGAGCTGGGCCGCATCGCGTATCCGTTGCCAGTTCTGGCGGGTAAAGGTGCGGATTTCGCCCTTGGACATGGCCGCAACCGAGGTAATTGCGGGCCCCGCATTCCCCAGCACGCGTTTCCCGAGGATTTGGTAAGCCCGGACCTCCAGTCGGTCTTTGTCAATGCGACCGCCCCGGTTTCGGCATTTGGCGTACCAGGACATCGAGTTGCCGTGGTCGACCACCGTGATATCGTCAATGGTCACGGAGAGCCTTTCGGCCGGGGTCACCCCAACATTCTTCGGGACGGCCTTTGACGGGGCAACGGCGCGTTGGGGTGGTGTGACCGGCACACCTGCCGTTGCCACGGTTGATATGAACAGGCAGCATAAAGCGATGCGTAAAATAAATGACATGGATTTACTCATTTGGGCTTAACGATTCCTTTCTGTTAAAACGGTTCCAGCTGCAATATTTATTCCTGATTGTTCCGGATGTCCGCGAAATAATATCTGTTTCAGCACGGCTCGGAGGCCGGTGAGCCGACCGTAAATCCTTCACCATACCAGGAATCTTTATAGTCTATAACGGTTTGATCAAACAGATCCTTTTCGTGTGCGTTTCTGCGGGAGTTCCTTTTATTTCCGCTTCATGACATCGTCCCAGGCGGCGAGTTCTTCGTCGAATGGCGCATCCACCACCTTCGATTCGGCATCGAAGATCATGGTCGCCCGCCGCTTCTCATCATAGGGCGTCCAGGCCAGTCCGGGAATGCTGGGGTCACCCGTGCGCGCGAAGGCGGTCCAGGCTTTCATCATATTGTCCGAAAGCTGTTCAACACCATCACCGGAAGCTGCCATGATGCGGTCCTGGCTGAATTCCGGCCCTACGGTCCCGAAGACAAACGGAATTTCCAGGCCGTGAATGGAGGCCTTCAGCGCTTTGAGTTCCCAGCAGAACAGGTAATTGTAAACCCGCTGTTCATGCCTCTGTTGGGCCTCCAGGAGGCGAATGGAGGGGACGCGCATCTGCATGTCCGTGATAATGGCATAAAGGAGGTTGTGGTTTTCATGCGGAAGGCCCCGCTCTTTGCGGGATTTGCGGTAGACGTCGATCATGTGATCCGCTTGGTCTTTGTTGGCCCGCAGCATCATCTCCACGCGCTGTTTCAATTGGGCGTCTTCCATCTTTTCCGCGGGTCGCCCGGAGATGGCCAGGGCAAAAACCATTTCGTCGCGGTTGGAGCCGAAAATGATCGGGACGCCTTTGGCGGACCCTTCCCGGACCGCCCGGAGCGGCGGCGCGGGTATCGTCCTGCCGTCAACGAGGGGCCAGAAGCTGAACATGGGATTGCCGAAGCCGAGTTCATCCCCGCCCAGCATGTCCTGGCCGGCCTGAATCAGCTCTTCCCACGATTTCTCCTGAATTTTTTGCGAATCATTCGCCGGAATGTTCAACTGCTTCAGAAATTTGTCGGTCACCTGATGGGCGAACTCCGGCCGGGAGACGAAATTCGCCGTCCCGCTTTCGCCGATGGCGCGGTGAAAAAGGCCCCGGGCTTCCGGCATGGCCAGCAGGGCGGCAACCGCGGCACTGCCTGCCGATTCGCCGAAGATAGTCACGTTGTTCGGATCGCCGCCGAAGGTGGCGATATTTTCCTTCACCCACTTGAGCGCGGCGATCTGATCGAGTTGTCCGACATTGGCCGAAGCCCCCCAGGCGTCGCCGCCGTGCCCCCCCAGGTAGATATAGCCCAGAGGCCCGACGCGGTAATTGATGGTGACGAGGACGACATCGCCTTTCCGGACGATGTGTCCCGTATTGTACCCTTTCTGGGACCCGGAACCGAGGCTGAACCCGCCGCCGTGGATCCACACCATGACCGGTCTGACGCCGGCCGTCGACGGTGTGTACACATTCAAATAGAGGCAGTCTTCATCCAGCGGAACACCGGCATCCATGAATTCAATGCCGGAAATGCGCTGAGGACATGCCTTGCCGTAGGCTGTGGCTTCGCGGATGCCGGCCCAGGGTTCTGGCGGCTGAGGCGGCAGAAATCGCAGTTTTCCAACCGGTGGCTTGGCAAAAGGAATGCCCCGAAACGCCAGACAAGTCTTAATTTCCATTCCCGATATCTTACCCGATGCTGTTTCGACAATGTGCGCCATCTTTTCCGTCCTTTCTTCAATTATAGTATGGGATTCTCATAAGAAAAATTAACCAGCTATTCACATAATAAAGCGAAAGAAATGTCAAGGAAAAAGGGGCGCGTCTCAGCCTCTTCCGATTGCTGCGACCGGCTTTAGGGTGCCGTAAAAAATTTATCACCAATTATTTTAATGATTCGTGAACTTTGTCTTGACTTGTCGGAAACAAAAAGGTAAATCGCCCTGCCATGTTGAACAAATCTCTTGTGAATTCAATTTTGATTCATCGCCTTTAGCCGAGCCGTCGAGTTTTTCAAAACGGGAATGCCCTTGTCATCCCGACGCCGTCCTGATTAAAGACATGCCATAATTCATTTTGGTCCTTGCAAACGAAGCGAGAGATTCGGATTTTAAACAAATCTCAAGATTCTTTGTTTTATGGCAACAAGACGCGCCGTCACGGACCGGAAAGAAGCGATGAAAAAAAGCAGACAGAATTAAGGAATATGAAAGACGAATTTAATCAATCGACAAACAGTGAGATCGGTCGCCGCCGGACCTTCGGCATCATCAGCCACCCCGACGCCGGCAAAACCACGCTGACGGAGAAATTGCTGCTTTTCGGCGGCGCCATCCGGATGGCGGGATCGGTCAGAGCCCGTAAATCAAGTCGGCACGCTACCAGCGACTGGATGAGCATCGAACAGGAGCGCGGCATATCCGTGACCAGTTCGGTTATGAAATTCAACTACGGCCGGTTTGAAATAAATCTTCTGGACACGCCGGGCCATCAGGACTTCTCCGAAGATACTTATCGCGTGCTTTCTGCCGTGGACAGCGCCGTCATGGTCATTGACAGCGTCAAAGGCGTCGAGCCGCAGACACGTAAGCTCATGGAAGTCTGCCGAATGCGCAATACGCCTATTCTGACTTTTATCAACAAGCTGGATCGTGAAGGCATGTCGCCGCTGGAGATTCTCTCAAACATTGAGGAAACCCTCAAAATTGAATGCGCACCGCTGTCATGGCCCATCGGGGCGGGCAAGCGCTTCAGGGGCACGTACGACCGATACCGGAATGAATTGAACCTCTTTAAACCGGGACAGGAGCGTCTGCCTGATGATACCATCACCATCCATGATTTGAATGATCGCCACCTCGACGATCTCCTCGGCAGCCAGGCTGCCGAACTGCGGGAGGACGCTGCTCTGTTGGAAGGGGCGGCCAACCCTTTCGACCTGCAGAAATTTCTCACCGGGAATCAGACCCCTGTCTTTTTTGGAAGCGCCATCAATAATTTCGGCGTGCGTGAATTGCTGGACACCTTTGTGGAGATTGCACCGGCGCCTCTGCCCAGACCGACAACCACCCGCATGGTATCGCCGGAGGAAAAATCATTTTCAGGCTTTGTCTTTAAGATTTAAGCCAACATGGACCCCGGGCACCGTGACCGGATCGCCTTTCTGCGCGTATGTTCCGGCTGCTTCCGGCGGGGCATGCAGGTGCGCCACCACCGCCTTGAAAAGGATATCCAGATTGCCAATCCCATTATTTTCATGGCCCAGGACCGCGCCTTCGTGGATGAAGCATGGCCCGGCGACATCATCGGAATTTACAACCACGGGACCATCAAAATCGGCGACACTTTTTCAGAAAAGGAACCCCTCAACTTCACGGGCATCCCATACTTTGCCCCGGAGCATTTCTGCCGTGTTGTCCTCAAGTCCCCGCTGAAATCCAAACAACTCAACAAAGGATTGATGCAACTGGTTGAAGAAGGGGCAGTGCAGGTTTTCCATCCCCTGCCGGGTAGTGGGGCCATCCTCGGCGCGGTCGGCGTCCTTCAGTTTGACGTGACCATGACGAGATTGAAGGACGAGTACGGCGTGGATGCCGTATTTGAACAGGCGAATTATGCGACGGCGCGATGGTTGAAATGCCGCGACAAAAATCTGCTGTCCGAATTTGAAAAGGCAAACCGCCCCCATTTGGCGCTGGATGCAGAAGGAAACCTCGCCTTCCTGGCGCAAAGCGAATACCGTCTGTCTTTAGTGCAGGAAAAGTGGCCGGACGTCCATTTCATGAATATCAGAGAAGTTCTGTAACCAACGTGAAATTAGAGAGATTGCTTTCGGCGGCGGTTTTTTGAAGCGCCTCGCATTGGCTTGCTTCGCTTCGCTTTCGACATTTTGCCGCGACCGGCGCTGTTGCCGTCGAATCGCTTCCTTCCCATATATGGCTGCCGGCCGTCGTTTCCGCCGCTTCGGTCCGCGGGCGGCTTCTTTCTTCTGAAGCCTCGTTTGCCTGAATCCCTGATCACTTCATCATTCGCAGGTTCAATGACGACGGGCTCATCATCGATCATAACATCCTGAAACGCTTCCAAGACCTTTTTTGCGAATCGGCTCTCAACCTCCAGTATCGTTTCATTATTCAGGACATCGATCTTTCCAAACCGGATGCGTCGGTCACCGACAATTTCATTGATTTCCGCCATCAAGCGGCTGGGGCTTGCGCCGTCTTTCTTTCCGGCATTGATCTTGAAACGTGAGTATGCCGTGGACGATTCGGAATAGGCATCCCCGGATTCGTCACGACGCTTTTTGCCTTCGAAGACAACCTTGGACTCGCTATCCTGCTTTTTCCGGTCATAGGCGTCCCGTGCCTTCCGGCCCGGCTTCTTCTCCTCACGATCAGCCCTGTTTTCCTGACGATTCTTGCGCTCGACGACATTCAAGTCGGGTGCGTTGCGGTAATAGTCGAGAAAGCGGTTAAACTCGACAGACACAAATCGCTTAACCAACTCTTCGCGATCCAGCTTTTTGAGACTTTCCATCACTGCCGGCAGAAAAGGATCGATTTGTCGATTATCGACATCGATGTTTTTCATCGTGCCAATCAGTTTCATCAATTGCTTTTCGCAAATCTCCGCACCCATTGGAATAGCGTGCTTGCTAAACGACTTCTTGAGTTTGCTTTCGAGCTCTCTGATGCGGTGATATTCCCGCATGTGAATGAGGATGATGGAAATACCCGTCTTCCCGGCCCGGCCCGTGCGGCCGCTGCGATGCGTATAATTGACCGAATCGTCCGGCAGATTGTAATTGATGACATGGGTCAGATCGTCGACATCGAGACCGCGGGCGGCGACGTCCGTCGCAACGAGGAGCTGAGTGTTTCGGCGGCGAAATTTATTCATTACCGTGTCACGCTGGACTTGCGACAGGTCGCCGTGAAGCGCTTCCGCATTGTAGCCGTCCTGGATCAGTTTATCGGCGATCTCCTGCGTTTCCTGCCGGGTCCGGCAGAAGATGATGGAATAAATGTCCGGATTGACATCCACAATCCTTTTGAGCGCCGGATACCGGTCCTTTGCCTGGACGACGTAATATTGATGAGAAACGTTTTCGGCGCCGGCGTTGCGGCGTCCGATAGTGACCTGTACGGGATCTGTCATGTACCGGCCGATGATGGCCTTGAGTTCATGGGGCATGGTGGCGGAGAACAACAACGTGTTTTTGTCCGCCGGCGTTTCGGCAAGAATGGCGTTGAGTTCTTCCTGAAAACCCATCTGCAGCATTTCATCCGCTTCATCGAGGACCACGGTGTTAATGGCGGAAATATCGACGCGGCCGCGGCGCATAAGATCGTTCAGGCGGCCCGGCGTGGCGACGACAATCTGGACGCCCTTTCTCAGCGCACTGATTTGTGTCTCGATATTTGCTCCGCCGTAGACGGCCAGCACCTTGACGCGTTCAACATATTTTCCGTAAGCCGCAATGTCATTTGCCACCTGCAAGCACAACTCGCGCGTCGGGCAAAGGACCAGTGCCTGGGTTTGTTGGCTGCCGGCGTCGGCTGACTGAAGAAGGGGGATGCCGAACGCGGCCGTCTTGCCCGTTCCGGATTGTGCCAGAGCAATAGCATCGGCATGATCGGCCAGCAGTATCGGAATAACCCGCTCCTGAATGGGCGTCGGCCTGACGAAGTCAAGGTCTTCAAGACTTCTGAGGATATCCTCGCGGATTCCAAGTTCATTAAAAGTTTTCATGGTATTTGTCATCGCCTTCTTTCAGTCGGGGAAATAAAAAAACCGCTAATCCGTTCGCGAATCGTGCGGCTTTTATGGGCAGGTAAATTGAGAGCAGCAACAAAACAAACGCTGTATCAACTTAGCACGCGGCGCCGGAATAAGCAAAGTATTTGACCAAATTGGGGCCGGCCGCTAATTATTATTTTATTGACATGGAAATAGACGGGGGAAGGTTCCGGCTGTTCCCTTTGCTTTCCCTGTAACCGTTGGGCCGCCGTAATGTCTTTAACTGTAAAACCGTTCGGAGGGCAGCCCTGCTTTTTTATCTCATTTTTCCGTTATTCTTTTCTTGACAAAATCAAGGCACATAAGATTATAACTATATAATCATTTTCAGTAGAGGATTTCCTGTCGAGTGCCTTCAAGAGCAATAGACCATTCATGTTTCATTTTAATTCATAAGCAATGGAATTGTCGGTGCGGTATAATTTTTTCAAAGAGAGACGGTAAGGAGAGTGACGGACATGGCTGAAAAAGTGAAGACGACCTGCGGAGAAATCGAAGGTTTCATCGGAGCGAAGGGCATCCATACCTTTCTCGGCATTCCCTACGGGGCAAGCACGGCGGGGGAAAGGCGCTTCCTGCCGCCCCTGCCGCCGGAGCCCTGGACGGGTGTGCGCGCAGCTACCGCCTACGGGCCGAGCTGCCCGCAGGGTGTTCCCCGTCTGCCGCGCCAGGACCCGGCTTCCATCAAAGGTCTGAGCGCGCCCGTCGAGGAGGATTGCCTTGTCCTGAATGTCTGGACGCCAGGCGTCAACGACGGCGGCAAAAGACCGGTCATGGTCTGGCTTCACGGCGGGGGATTCCAGGTCGGGAGCGGTTCCCATCCTGTGACGGACGGCACCAACCTGGCGGCCCGCGGCGACATCGTGGTGGTCAGCCTCAATCATCGTCTCGGCATCTATGGCTTTCTCCATCTGGAAGACCTGTGCGGATCTGCCTTTGCCGGATCGGGGAATGCCGGCATGCTCGACCTTGTGCTGGCCCTGCAGTGGATACGCGACAATATCGCGGCCTTCGGCGGCGATTCCGGTAACGTCACGATTTTCGGCGAGTCTGGCGGCGGCCGGAAGGTGAGCGTCCTGATGGGCATGCCGTCGGCCCGCGGGCTGTTCCACCGCGGGATCATCGAGAGCGGCCCCCATCCGCGGGGCATCCTGCGGGATGTAGCCGCCCGCCTGGCCAGCCGCTTTTTCGAGTATTGCGGCCTGAACGCCGGCGACGTCCAATCCCTCCGGGCCCTTTCGGCGGACGAGCTCCATGGGCGGTTCGAGCACTTCATCGACCAGGTGGACGATCCCGTCCTGGTGGGCGGCCAGAACGGCCGCTGGCTCCTGTCGCCCGTCATCGACGGAACGGTCATTCCGGCCCATCCCTTTTCGCCCGCAGCCCCGGAAGGCCGGGACGTTTCCCTGATGATCGGGACCAACAAGGATGAAGCGGCGATCTTCTTTTATTATGAAGGCGATATGGACGATTTGGACGAGGCGCGAGTCGTCAAAAGATTGGAGCGCGTCCTCGGCGACCGGGCCGAGGCTGTTCTTGCCGTTCATAAAAAGAACCGGCCTCAGGAGTCGCCTTACGGTCATCTTTGTGCGATATCCAGCGAAGACCGTCGCTTGTTGTCGATTGAGACCGCTGAAGAAAAAGTAAAACAGGGTGGCGCGCCGGTCTATATGTATTTCTTCACCTGGGAGAGCAACAAGGGTATCTTGAGGGCCGCCCACACCATGGAGATACCGTTTGTTTTCCGTAACGTCGACGCGACGACGATTGTCGGGACGAAGGAGAATCGCATCGCCCTGGCGGACATCATGAGCGATACCTGGATCGCCTTCGCGCGGACCGGCGATCCCAACCATCCCGGCTTGCCGAAGTGGGAGCCTTATGATACGGTTCGCCGAGCGACAATAATTTTCGATGTTCCGCCCCGAGTCGAAAACGACCCGTGGCGGGAGGAGCGGCTGGCCTGGGCGGATGATCCCCCGAAACTCCCCTGGGAGGGGAAGGTCTTCGTAACGGCTATGCGAGGGAAATAATGGCATGCCACGAGGTATGACAAGATCATAATATTATTTTCCTGGATTTCCGATCGTGGTCGGCAATGACACGATATATTTATCATTGTTTGGAAAAAAGGAATGATCACAGGAGATAAGAGGTGTTATATGGCAGGTCGTAAAACGGCATTGGAAGGCATCCGGGTCCTCGATCTGGGTCGCTATCAGGCGGGCCCCCGGGCGGGCCTGGAATTGGCGCGTATGGGCGCCGAAGTGATCAAGTTGGAAAGCCTGGAGGGCGATGAAAGCCGGCAGGGTGTGCCGCAGGTCCGTGGCCAAAGCGGCTACTGGGTCCAGTACAACAGCGGCAAGAAGTGTATTGCTCTGGACACCCGCAACGAAAAAGGCCGGCGGATCATCCGGGACCTCGTGAAGATTTCCGACGTCTTCATCCAGAACTTTCGCCCCGGTGTCATCGGGAAGATGGGCTTTTCCTATGATGTCCTCCATCAGTTGAATCCTGGAATCATCATGCTCAATGTTTCGGCATATGGCCAGTACGGGCCCTATAAGGACCGGGTCGGCCTGGATACGGTCGGTCAGGCCATCAGCGGATTCATGTCCATTACGGGTTATCCCGAAAATCCGCCCACCCGGGCCGGCTCTTCCATCGTCGACCGCGTCACGGCCCTGCACGGTACCATCGGTGTCCTGGCGGCCCTCCACGAAAGGCAGTTTTCCGGAGAAGGGCAAAGCATCGACGTCTGCCTGGCTGATTCCGGCTACAGCCTGACGGAAATCGCCATGGTCAAATATCTGGAAGCGGGTGAATTCACGGAGCGGGAGGGGAACTTCCGTGCCGGGTCGTACAACGGCGCCTATCAGACAAAGGACGGCTGGGTGGCCCTGGTCGGTTCAAGCCAGAATATCTTTGAAAGGATCTGCGAGATGATCGGCAGACCGGAATGGAAGACGGACCCCCGTTTTACCGACCGCAGCACGAGAAGGGAAAATGCGGAAGTCCCCCGGCAGGCGTTGATCGAATGGTTTCTGACCATGACCATGAAAGAGGCGGTGGCCGCCCTGGCCCAGGCCGGCATTCCCGGAACGGAGATCAACAATATCGCCCAGGCCGCGGCGGAGCCGCATCTCTGGGAGCGGGAACTCATGGTGAAGGTTTCCGACCCGATAGCCGGCACGATCCACGTCCCGGGCAAATTTATCAAGCTGAGCCGCAGCGAAACGGTCGTCGGTTCGCCGGCCGCCATCGGCCAGCACAACGAAGAAATTCTCTGTGGGCTGCTCAATTACTCGAGGCAGCAGCTTGATGAACTGCGTTCGGAAGGTGTGATCCGTTAGCGTTGTGTCTAAGTAATTATTACACCGGCAATAATTTATCAGTACATTCGTCATTCCCGCGAAAGCGGGAATCCAGTGCTGATAAAGGTTACCTGGATTCCGGATCAAGTCCGGAATGACAAAAAAAACTTTTTACGAGATCGTCACATATAATCAAAAAATTAATGAGACGCAACACGTGCGAATAAACGAATAAGGAAAGGAAAGCGGTATGAGCGAAATGGAGAATCTGATTGTCGTTAAAAAGGAACCTGTTTGCACGCTGATTATCAACAATCCGAAGAGACGCAATGCGTTTACGCGCGGATGCCATGCGTCCATTGCTCGGGCGCTTGAGGAACTGACGGAAGACAAAAATATCCGCGTGGTGATCATCCGGGGTGCCGGGGAAGAAGCTTTTTCAGCGGGTGCCGATATTATAGCCATGCCCGAGCGCGGAAGTGACACAAACGCCAAGCCGAAAGTGCAGGATGACTCAACCTTGATTTCTTCCGAGGCCATCCAGAAATATCCCTACCCGGTGATTGCCATGCTGTATGGTTTTACACTGGGCGCGGGCTGCGCCCTGGCCATGGCCTGCGATATCCGCATCGCCTCGACGACCGTGAAGATGGGCATTCCAACGTCCCGCATGGGCCTGCTGCCCAGTCCTCAGGGGTTCAAACGCTTCTTGAACGCCGTGGGCTACAGCACGGCCATGGAGATGTTTCTCACGGGCCGCATGTATGACAGCCGGGACTGCCTGGCCATGGGTATGGTGAACCATCTGGTGGAGCAAGACAAACTGGAAGAGTACACGTATCAACTGGCCGAGGACATCACACGGTGCGCGCCCCTGTCGCTGCGCAACTCAAAACGCATTCTCAGCAGGATTGCGGAAAATCCCTTTCTGTCGGTGTCGGAAATTGAACTGTTCGAAGCGATGAGAAAAGAGGCCTCGTCAAGCGACGACCACGAAGAGGCCAAAAAGGCGTTCAAGGAAAAACGCAAGCCCGTTTTTAAGGGACAGTAACAAAGGATCCCTGAATCCCGGGATCCCAATTTAGATAAATCGAAGGAGACAAAACATGGCAGGACCTTTGGAAGGAATCAGAGTATTAAGTTTTTGTACCGCCTTATCGGGGCCTTTTTGCACCATGGTTCTGGGTGACATGGGAGCGGAGATCATCAAAATTGAAAGCATCGATGAGGGGGATCTCACGCGGGCCAGCTCCCATCAGATCAACGGCGTCGGCAGCTATTTTTTAAGCGTCAACCGGGGGAAGAAAAGCATTACCCTGGACCTGAAAAGTGAACGGGGCAGAAAAATCGTCTTCGATCTGGTGAAAACGGTTGATGTCCTGACGGAAAACTTCCGTCCGGGGGTTATGGACCGATTGGGACTGGATTATGAAACGGTTCGCAAGATCAATTCCCGCCTGATTTATACCTCCATCTCCGGATTCGGTCAAACGGGACCCTATGCCCACAAACCGGCTTTCGATATGATTGCCCAAGGCATGGGGGGTGTCATGAGCATCACGGGCCCGGAACAACCCGGGTCGCCCCCCTGTCGGGTCGGATATTCCATCGGCGATATGGGGGCCAGCCTCTTTGCCGCCAACGGAATTCTGGGGGCGTTGCTTGAGCGGCAGAAAAGCGGTGAGGGGCAGCGGCTTGATGTGGCCATGCTGGACTGCCAGGTGGCGTTATGCGAAAACGCCATTGCCCGCTACCTGGGAACGGGTGAGATCTCCAGGCCTCTGGGTTCGCGCCATCCTTTATCCACGCCCTTTCAAGCTTATGAAACCAAGACCAAGCCCATCATTGTCATCGCCAACACAGAAAAGCTGTGGGCCAGTTTCTGCAAAGCCGCCGGCAAGGAGGAGTGGCTGACCGACGAACGGTATAATACCAAATATGTCCGTCTGGGTAACTACAAGGATTTTAACCCCATGATGACGGAATTGATGCGGACCAAGACCTATGAGGAATGGGTGGAATTGTTTGAAAAATGTGAGGTCATGTACGCGCCCATCAACACCATCGAGGAAGTGGTGGAAGACCCTCAGGTCCTGTCGCGAGAGATGATCGTGGAACTGGATCATCCCCAGGCGGGCAGGCACCGTATCGCCGGAACGCCCCTGAAATTCTCCCGGACACCCTGCAGGATCGATAAGGCCGCGCCGGAACTGGGGGCCCATACGAAGGAAATTCTCTCAGAGCGGCTGTGTATGACGGAGGAGGAGATCAATAAATTAAAAGAAGAAAAGATCATCGGATGAAGCCGGGAACCCGGCGTGATGGAATTGATGTTCTCAAAGGGGGAGGGTATGATCACATTGGCTTTTTATGATCCTTCCGGAAACACGGAAGTGACGCAGCCCCATGCGCCGCGGCTGGGGGGCCTCGAAGGCAGGCGGATCGGCTTTTTGAGCAACGACCAGTGGCAGGCCTATCGGACGCTGCCGCTGATCAAAGCGCTTTTGGAAGAGGATTTTCCCGGTTGCGATGTGCTGCCGGTGGATGCTTTCCCGCAGGGCATCGGCCCTATGGCGAGCCGAAAAACAGCGCAGATGGTCAAGGACCGCGAAGTCGATGCCGTGGTCATCGGCAACGCGGCTTGAGGGTCCTGCGCTACCGCGTGCGGCCGTGCTGCCGCCCGAATCGAAGCGAAAGGCATCCCGACGGTCACCCTGGCCCGTGCCGACTTTGTGGGTGTGATGAAAAACGCTTTGTCGGGGCTGGGACTTTCCGCCGAAGCGGCCCTCGTGACGTTCCCGATGGCGTTGTTTCTGCCCGGGAGCGATATCGAGCCGATCAGGAGGCGCCGCCGGGAATTCTATGAAGGCCTCACGGCCTGGAAGCCGGAACGGAATGCCGCTTCGCCGATAACGAACCGCATCATGAGTGTCGAAGGGGCAACTTACGAGGAAACCTTTGTCCACGCAAACAACCTGTTTATCACGAATCTTTGGAGCGACGGTCTGCCGCTTTACCCGCCGACGGTCGAGCGGGTGGCCTGGATTCTGAGAGGAGCGGCGTCGCCCCGCGAGCAGGTGCTCGGAAAATTTCCGCCCCGCGGTGCCATTGTCACCATTGAATCTTGCGCCATCGCCCTGGCCATGGCGGGAGGCCGTCCCGAATATCTGCCGGTGCTTGTTTCTGCCGTTGAGGCCTTTCTCGATCCGCGCGCCGGCACCGAGACGCTGCAGGCCGCATCCGGTAGCGCGTTTCCGGTCGTTATTGTCAACGGTCCGATTGGGAAACGGATTCGGCTGAGCTCTTCTTTTGGTTGTCTGGGGCCTGATCCGCAGCTTCCCGCCGGCGCTTCGATCGGCCGGGCCTTGCGCCTCATGCAGCAAAACCTGGGCGGCGCCCTGCCGGGCGTCGGATCGATGGCCAATTACGGCGCCATGCGCTATACGAATGTCGTCATGGCGGAGGACGATGAAGGGCTGCCCGAGGGCTGGCCGCCGCACGGAACGGAGCGCCACGGCTATGCGCCGGGAACCAATTCCGTTTCCCTTGTTTTTGCCAACGGCGCGGTCAACATCCGGCGTCGCGGCGCCAAGAAAGAGACGCCGGAAGAGGAGGCGCTGCAGGGCATGCATCGCATGGCGGATTTTATGCGCACCCCCAACGTGGCCAGCCTCGTCGGTTACGACAACGGAACGCCCGGCATCCTGATTCTCCCGCAGGTTGTGGCCCACACGATGACGGGTCTCGGCTGGACCAAGCAATCGATGCGGGCATTTCTGTGGGAGCATTCCAAAATTCCCGCGGAGCAGATGCGGCGGTCCGGCTCTTCGCAGTGGGTCGAGATCGGCGCTACCCCGGCCATGCTTGAGAGTCTGAAACTCGATCCCTGGCCGATTTCCGCCCACCCGGACAATCTGGTAATCGTCTGCGCCGGCGGCGACCATCCGACAAACAGTTTCTGGCTGCAAGGCTACTGTCCGTCCGTCATCGGGCGCGAAATTCAGCTGCCGGCGGCATTCGACGCTTTGATTGCCGATGCGAATCGCGACCTCGGCTGCGGTTCCGAGGTTTGTATGCTTTAATGCCGGCGTCGGGATCGCGGCGACGGCAATGAATAGATTGCAACAGGGGAGGGTTCTATTAAAATGTCTAAAGAAACAAAATCAAGCGCGGCGGTGGTCCAATCGGCTGCTCCGCAGGCCCCGAAAAAGCGGCCCGGTATGAATACGAGGCGTCATGTCTGTGCTCTGGCGGCAGGGTATAAGGCCATTTACTATAGCACGGGCATTTTCACGGCTGGTCATACAACGGAAAGAATCGAAGCCGATGTCTTTGCCGGGACAAACCCGGTGTGGGAAAAGATCTTTCCGGAAATGCCCGCCGTCATCGACGAGCAAAATAAAACCGTCGCCGTCACCTACCTGCCCGACATGCCGCCGCGGATTGCCGCCTGGCGGCCCGTTCTGGGATCGACGCTCCTGCCGATCGGTGCCGGGATGGATGCCGTCAACAACATCCCCCGATTGCCGGAGGATGTGAAAGCGCCGGTCATGGACGGTCTGCCCTGGCCCCAGGGCGACCGGGACGCGACGGCCGCCCTTCCGGAGCGGCAGGCCGAAGCCCTGGATCGTATTGTGAAGAAAGCCTTTGATGGAGAAACGTACAACGGCATCACCTGGGGTGTGGTCGTCGTGAAGGACGGCAAGATCGTTGCCGAGCATTATGATGAATCGCGCGGTTTTCATCTCCATACGTCCCACCGTACCAATTCGGTGGCCAAAAGCTTTGCCGTCTCGGTCATCGGTGCGGCGGTCAAACAGGGACTGGTCGATATTCATCGAAAGGCGCCCCTCCCCGAATGGCGCCGGCCCGGCGATCCCCGTGGGGCGATTATGATGAACGACCTCCTGCATATGTGCAGCGGCCTCTATACGGAGCGGGCCGGCGACCCCCAGCAGGAAATGTATTTTGGCGGCCTGGCGGCCGGTGATCGGTCGCTTCTGAATATCGTTGATTCCCCGCCCGGCATGCGTTGGGTCTATGCCGGCTCGGACACGATCCTGGCTTTACGCAGCGTGCGCGCCGCCATCAGCGACGATGCCCGTTTCCACCTCTTTCCGCATCGGGAAATATTCTGGAAGCTGGGGATGACCAGAACGATAACGGAGACGGACTGGAAGGGTGATTTTCTCATGTCCGGCCAGGCCTGGAGCACGGCACGGGATATGGCCCGCTTCGGCCTTTTTTATCTCAACGACGGGGTCTGGAACGGCGAGCGCATCCTTCCGGAGGGCTGGGCGAAATATGTGGCGACACCGGCGCCGGACCAGCCGCAAATGCCGGACGGGCGGGGCTACGGCGCGCAATTCTGGCTTTTCGGTCCCCAACAGGGCCTGCCGGAGGGAGTCTACTCGGCCGACGGAGCCCGGGGCCAGTGGTCCATGATTATCCCTTCCCATCATCTGGTCATTGTCCGCCGGGGGTTTGATTTTATGGATGAAGAGGGGACAAACCTCTTCAAGATTGCCCGCTTTGCCGCGGATGTGATTGCCGCCCTCTCATAGTCGGTAAGTGCGACTTTGTAAAAAAGACTCGATGCTGCGTTGCGATTCGTCACGAGTAAGAACGTCTCACGCCTCGAGACTCGGTTGCCGTGCCTACGGCCTTTTTTTACAAAAACGTCATTCAAACTCGTGTGTCATTTCGACGGTGCCGCGTTCCAAACACCGTGCCGTTCAATGTGTTTTTTTGTCTTGAATCGAGTGGCGATGGAGCGCATATACGGATAAATATTTTACAATAGATGATGTGGAAAGGATTTAAAATAAAAAATGACAGAATCAATGACTCAATCGGATGTTCAAAAAACAATCAAAGCGCTGAAATCAAACCGGTTTGATCCCGTAGAATACGCGGCGACGGCCGAGGAAGCGGCCAAAATCGTTTTTGGCATGATCCCGCCCGACGCCAAGGTGGGGATGGGCGGTTCGACGTCGCTCATGCAGTTGGGTGTTGTCGAAGAGCTCGTGAAGAAGGGTCAGATGACCCTGCAGAAGCCGGATATCTATCTGACCAGCAGCAATGCCATTACGGAAAACGGGAAACTGGTCAACACGGATATGACGGGAAATCGCGTCTCCGCCATGATCTTCGGGCCGAAACAGGTAATTGTTGTCGCCGGTATCAACAAGATCGTCAAAGACTTGGACGCCGCGTTCGACCGGATTAAAGGCATAACGGCCCCGGCAATGGCAAAGATCGGGGGGTTGAAAACGCCCTGTGCCGTCGAGGGCGGGAAATGCAATGACTGCAATTCTTCCATGCGGGTCTGCGCCGTGACGACGATCATCGAGTCGAAACCCCGGGTGACCCAAATCTCCGTCGTCCTGGTCGGCGAGGACATCGGGCTGGGCTGGGAAGCGGATTGGCCGGACGACCGCAAGAAAGAAATCAATGCGGTTTTCCGGAAGAACATCGCCAGGCTCAGAGAGACGATTCAGTCGATACGGTAAGGCCATCCCAATTACAAGGATCTGCCGGTGTGGAAGCCCTATGATCCGGTTGATCGACCGACCACGATCTTTGATCCGCGCCTGCAAATTGGCGAACGATCTGTGCAACGAAGAGCGAAAAGCCTGGGCAGGAATGAAGGTGCCCTTGCTCCGGGCAGGAACGACCTTTATGGTCATTAACATGGGCATGACGGCCCCTGGACGTCCGCCAATCAGGATGATTTCTATCATGACGCTGAATATTGATGGGATTAATACATTCAGTTGACATATCAATTTTCTCTTCATATACTCCTAACGAAAAAAGTGCCTTATCCATCTTAAGGAGTTGTAAGAATGAAGGAAAACTTATACGAATACCTGGCCGGCAACGCGTATCCCGGCCGGGGCATCTGCCTGGGAAAAACCCCCGGCGGTAAAAAAATCATGATTGCCTACTTCATCATGGGCCGCAGCACCAACAGCCGTAACCGGGTGTTTGCCCCCATAGACGGCGGCATCCGCACAGTGGCCGCCGATCCGTCCAAAATGACGGACCCGCATCTGATCATTTATAATCCGGTGCTGACTGTGGGTAATACCACGATTGTGACCAACGGCGATCAGACCGACACCATCCACGATTTTATCGTCCGGAACGTTTGCCCCGGCTACAGCGTTGAGGCCGCGCTGAATACGCGCACCTTCGAGGACGACGGCCCCAACTGGACGCCCCGCATCTCCGGCGTGGTGGATATGCGCCTGGGCGGCTACAAACTGAGCATTTTGAAGAGCGACGACGGGAATGAAAACAGCGTGCAGCGCTTTACCTTCGATTACCCGGAGCCCGTGGCTGGTGAGGGGCACTTTATCAGCACTTACCGGTGTGACGGTTCGCCGCTCCCCAGTTTTGCAGGAGCGCCTTTGCTCGTGGCGATGGACGAGGAAGGCCCTCATATCTATGCCGGAAAACTGTGGAAAGCCCTGAATGAGGACAACAAGGTCAGCCTGTTTGTGCGGGCGATCGACCTGGCGGATCAGGCATACGAGGACGTCATCATCAATAAATACCATCCGGTGGAGGAATAAGGAATGAACGAAATAGAGCTTAAATACGGCTGCAACCCGAACCAGAAACCGGCCAGAATTTTTATGGCGGACGGCGGCAGCCTGCCTGTGACCGTCTTGAACGGCAAGCCCGGCTACATCAACTTTCTGGATGCCCTGAACAGCTGGCAGCTGGTGAAAGAGCTGAAAGAAAATACGGGCGTGGTGGCCGCAGCCTCCTTTAAGCATGTTTCTCCGGCCGGTGCCGCCCTGGGTTATCCCCTGGATGACATCCTGCACAGGATGTATCACCTTGATTTCGGATTGCAGCTTTCTCCGCTGGCCTGTGCTTATGCCCGCGCCCGCGGTGCCGATCGTATGAGCAGCTACGGTGACTGGATCGCTTTGAGCGATGTGTGTGATATGTCCACGGCGCAGATCATCAAGCCCGAGGTGACTGACGGCATCATCGCCCCGGTCTATGAACCGGAAGCACTGCAAATTCTAAGTTCCAAGAAAAACGGCGGCTACAACATCGTCTCCATCGATCCGGCCTATGTTCCGAATCCCATCGAGCATAAGCAGGTGTTCGGCATTACCTTTGAACAAGGACGCAACAGTTTGAAGATTGACAGCAGCATGCTGGACAACATTGTAACCGAAAACAAGACGCTGACCGATGGGCAGAAGCGCGATCTGGTCTTGAGCCTGATTACCCTGAAGTACACCCAGTCCAACAGCGTGTGCTACGTGCAGGATGGCCAGGTTATCGGCGTTGGTGCCGGCCAGCAGAGCCGCATCCACTGCACCCGCCTGGCGGGCCAGAAGGCCGACAACTGGCAGCTGCGCCACATGCCGAAGGTCCTGGCGCTGCCTTTCCGTGAAGATGTTTCCAAGCCCAATCGCGACAATGCCATCGACGTTTACCTCGGCGATACGCCGGAGGACGTCATCGGCGAGGACATCTGGGCCGAAACCTTTAACCGCCGGCCCGAGCCGTTGACGGCGGCCGAGAAAAAGGGGTGGCTGAGCAAAGTCACCGGTGTTGCCCTGGGCAGTGACGCCTTCTTCCCCTTCGGCGACAACATCGAGCGGGCCTGCCGCAGCGGCGTCACCGCCATCGTGGAGCCCGGCGGCTCGATCCGCGACCAGCACGTCATCGACACGTGTAACAAGTACGGCATTGTCATGGCCTTTTGCGGCCTGCGCCTGTTTCATCATTAAAGAGTATTTTGGGTAAAGAACGCTTTCCGTGATGCACGGTTGTTTTTTTAACATCATAATTGCATGATCGGAGGGTATGAGAAAAATATGTCCGGCGGGATTTTGCGCCGGTTTTGACAAGGAGGTTTCAATATGGCAGGTGCGGAGATTTTCGATAATGCGGAAATAAAGGCCATGGCGGATGTCATCGAAAGAAAGATGATCCACCGCTATGGTTCGCACGCGATGAGAAACGGTCAGTATCGTGTGGACGAATTTGAGGAAAAGGCGGCGGCCATGACGGGGGCAAAATATGCCCTCGGCGTTTCCAACGGAACCGCGGCACTCATCGTGGCGCTGAAAGGCATCGGCATCAAACCGGGCGATGAGATCATTACGACGCCGTTTACCTTCATTGCGACGATCGAAGCGATCGTCGCCTGCGACGCGATTCCCATCCTCGGAGACATCGACGAGACGCTGAGCCTGGATGCGGCCTCCGTCGAAAAACTCATCACGCTGAAGACCAAAGCGATCATGCCCGTTCACATGTTCGGGGTCGCGGCGGACATGGACAAATTTGCCGAGCTGGGCAAAAAATACGGCATTCCCATCATTGAGGACGCCTGTGAAGTCGTCGGCGGTACTTATAAAGAACGTTATCTCGGAACCTTGGGCACCTGCGGCACCTGGAGCTTCGATCCCAACAAGACGCTCACGGTCGGTGAAGGGGGCATCATCCTCACCGACGATGAAGCGCTTTACCGCAAGATGGAATACTATCACGACCACGGACATGTCCACAGCAAGGAGCATGACCGCGGAGCCGATGCCAAATCCGGCTTGGGCGTCAACTATCGTCTCAGTGAGATCCAGGGAGCCTTGGGGCTGGTGGCGCTGGATAAGATGCCGATGGCCCTGGGACGGCTGCGCGCGACGAAGAAGAAAATACTCGACGCGGTTGCGGAAACGGGGATCACGCCGCGTCCCATGAATGACGGCGAAGGCGACACGGCGACCCACGTCATTTTCCTCCTGCCCACCGCCGAGGCCGCGAAAAAATTTGCGGCCGCCACCAAAGAGGCCGGCTCCCCCTGCGGGATTATCGCGGAGAACACCTGGCATTACGCCAAACACTGGCAAGCGCTCGAAGACATGGGGGAACAGGAGTTCTTCGGGACCAAGACGCCCTCATACGCGCTGGAAACCATGGCCAAGAGCGATGCCATCCTGAGCCGAGCGGTCATGTTCGGACTCAATATTATCATGGATGACGCGTCCGTTGAAAAGATCATTACGGCAATCAAAGCGGGAGCCAAAGCGGCCCTGTAGCGTAAGATTAACGGTACATCTATACAAGATATTCATTTCTAGAGAATTTATAGCATCATCAAAAAAGAGCGAACGGCTGTTTCAAACCATCCGCTCTTTTTTTAATCAGACCATTTAGGGGGGTTGTGTTTTTTCGGCTTATTTCGCGGCGTTGTCGTATTCCGCCGAGGCCAGTTTAATGCAGACCGCCAGGACTTCCATGGCTTTTTCCAGTTCGACCACCGGCGGACGGGTCGGCGAAATCCGGATGTTGGCGTTGTTGGGGTCCTTGCCGTGAGGAAACGTCGCGCCGGCGGGGGTGACGGCGACGCCCGCCTCTTTGCAGAGCGCTACGGCCCGCTTGGCGACGGGTTTGGCCGTGTCCAGGCTGATGAAATAGCCGCCCTCCGGCCGGCTCCAGCTGGCAAGCCCCGTAGCCCCCAGTTCTTTAGACAGCACCTTTTGGGCCGTGTCGAATTTGGGTTTCAGACGTTTGGCGTGCTCCTTCATGAGGCCGGCCACGCCGCCTGGAAAAGCACTGAGAAATTTAACATGGCGCAGCTGTTCCACCTTATTGGGACCGATGAACATGGCTCCGAAGAATTTGGCAATAAAGGCCAGGTTGGTTGTGCTGGTTGCCATGAACCCCAATCCCGCGCTGGAAAATGTAATTTTGGATGTGGAGCTGAAGAGATAGACCCGGTTGGGATGACCTGCTTCCTCGCAGGCGCGCAGAAGATTTTTCGGCTTTCCGGGATTGTCGATGAGATGATGGACGACATAGGCATCGTCGGCAAATATGGTAAAATCGGAGGCCGCCGTTTTCATGGCGGCCAGCCTGTCCACGGTTTCATCGGAAACCGTCTCTCCGCTGGGATTGGAATAGGTGGGGACGAAGAGGATGCCCTTGACGGCAGGATCGGTCGCGGCGGCTTTTTCGACCGCAGCCATATCCGGCCCGTCTTTTGACATTCTGACTGGGATCATCTCGAACCCCAACTCGGCCAGCAAGGTGAAGTGACGGTCATAGCCGGGCACGGTGACGATCATTTTCGGTTTGTTGATGGTGCACCAGGGCGCGGGGCTTCCCACGAGACCGCGCAACAGGGCCCACATCAAAATCTGGGACAGAATCAGCAGACTGGCGTTATTGCCGACCATGGTTTCTTCCGCTTTTACGCCCAGAATGCCGGAAAATAATTCGCGGGCTTCCGGCAGACCCAAAACGCCTCCGGGATAATTTCGGATATCGAAACCGCTGTTTGTTTTCACGTCCTTTTCCGTGACGATATTCAGCAGGCCGTTCGACAGATCAAAATTGTCATCGCCCGGCTGGCCGCGTTCTATATTCAATTTCAAACCGAGTCCTTTAAGGGATTCGTAACGTAATTGCAAGTCCTTCAAACTTTCCATATAACGGCAAAACCTCCCCATGTGTTGAATTTTTCGATGGCTATTCTCATGCGCACGGATAGATTTTTTTGTCAATGGGGATATTCCGGTGGTCGTCCGGATGGATGATGTTTTTGGGCCGTCTTGTCCGGCGTATGATCTCCGTCACTTCCTTAACGCAGGACGTTCTTAACGTATAACTGCTGAACATGATCTGGAGAATATCCCAGCATTCCCGTTAGAATTTCGCGAGTGTGTTCGCCAAGGGCGGGCGGCCTTTCCGCCTGCGTTGCGATGGGCAAATCGGAGAACTTAATGGGATTGCCGGCGATCTTGAAACCGTCTTGACCGTCGATGGGAATGAGCATATGGCGGGCGTTCAATTGCTCGGACCGGAACAGGTCTTCGATGGTGTTGATCTTGGCACAGGGAATATTCGCCCGATCCAGCTGCCGAAGCCAAGTTGCCGCCGTTTCCATCCGCAGGGCGCTATTGATGATGTTTCGCAGGGCCTCACGATTTTCCGTCCGTGACAGGTTGTCCGCGAAGCGGGGATCCCGGGCCAATTCCTTATGGCCAATCACTTCGCACAGACCGGCAAACAGTTTGTCATTACCGGCGGAAATCATGATGGGTGCATCTTGGGTCTCAAAGGTTTCAAAGGGCGCAATGGAGGGGTGTCTGGATCCCAGCGGTTTGGGGGCCTCGCCGGTCGCCTGGTAACGGGCGATGGCGTTTTCCAGAACCGCCACGGTACTGTCCAGCATGGCAACGTCGATGCGGGCCCCCACGCTCGTTTTTTCATGGCGGTACAGAGCGGAGACAATACCGATGGCCGTGAAGCAGCCTGTGACGATATCGGAGATGGATGTTCCGACCCGCACCGTTTCCCCGCTTTCCGTGCCGGTGATGGAAATGATGCCGGACAGGGCCTGGATGATTGAATCATAGGCCGCTTTTCCCTGATCCGGGCCACTGTAACCAAAACCGCTGGCCGTCGCATAGATGATTTCCGGATTTAGTTCTTTGATCCTGTCGTCGTTAAATCCGAGCTTGGCCAATGTCCCGGGCCGAAAGTTATCGATAAGCACCTGGGAAATCCGGAGCAGATCCGCCAGAATCTGTTTGCCTTCCTCACGCTTCAAATCCAGAGAGACGGATTTTTTCCCGCAGTTGATGCTGCAAAAATAGGCTGATTTTTCGGTGTTCCCGTCAAGAAAAGGGCCGAACCGGCGGGAATCATCGCCTTCCGGGGCTTCAATTTTAATGATCTCGGCACCCAGATTGCCCAGAATCATGGTACAATAGGGGCCGGCCAGCACGCGGGTCAAATCGATCACCCGAATGCTGGCGAGTGGTTTTCCCGCTGTCATAATATTTCTTCCCTCCGTTCCGTTTATCTTGTCCCATTGGTTGTTTCCTGGCTTTGACTTATTGGTTTTCCGGTATCAAGAGAGGAACAATGGTTTGAATATCCTTGACGTCATCCAGATGCCACATCGTGTCCACCAGCTTCGTCGCTTTTTCCGTACCGATGATGGGGGCGGCGAGATTCAATGCCTTGACCTCAACATCTTCGCGACTCATGGGCCGTTCCGGGAAGCCCAGAACATTCTCGATGAAGATACTTTGCCAGGAACCGTTTTTCAAGAAAATTTCCACATGGGAGGATTCAAGGCGGACCTCCCGTTCCTGGGATGGATCATGCACGAGCGTCACCTTTTTCATCTTTTCCTGAATGGACAGGGTCGCCATGCGTTCTTCGGATTGAGCGGTATCGAATGTCAGACCACCGTCCTCCAGGATGACGGCGGCCAAATACCGCAGATTTAAAGCCGGCATGAGGGCCTGGTCGAAAATATACGGCTGGCCGGGCATCTTGATGACGATTTTCTCGATTTCCCGTCGATCGACGGTTTGAATCAATTTTAGAAGACCCTCCACACTGGGCTGCGTCGGCCCCCCGACGGGATACCGTTTGTATCCCACCAGGGGCAATTCAAAGTCAACACCGAGATTTCGCACCAGCTTTTCTTTATCCAAGTCCGAGTCAGGGCCGAAAAATGTGGCGCTGAGAAGCCAGTTCGGTGTTCCCTCGAAGGGATCGCTGACGCCGGTAAATCCATGCTGTACCAGGAGAGCGGCGGTTGCCCCGTTGCGTGCCGGCATGCCGGCAAAAAGAAACGCTTTTTCCATGTGTTCTTCGTCACGGATCCAGTTGAATGAACCGGATGCCTGCTGCACACAGTAAGCCAGAACGTATCGAATCAGGTCCGGCGGCATCTTCAGAAGAGAGGCTGCGGCAGCCGCGGAACCAAAGGTGGCCCCGACACCGTGCGACGAGAGCCCTGCCGTTTGAAGATTGTCGATTCCCAACCCCTTGGGAAGGCGACAGGCGATTTCATAGCCCGTGATCATGGCCCGCAGCATCTCTTCCCCCGACGCCTTGATCAGTTCGGCGAGTGCGAATACGGTGGAAATGATGGGTGGCCCCGGCTGCACAAAGGCGGAGGGGCAAAAATCATTGATCTCCGCCGCGTGGGCAGTGATCGCGTTGGCAAAGATGGCGTCTATCAGACCGGTTGTACGGTCTGTTGTCAGCAGGTGGGCTGGGCCGCTGTTGCCCCCGTGAAATTGAGCGAATGCATGTGCGAGCCGCGCCGGCTTCAGGGGTGAACTGACAATTAGGGAAGCGAAGGTGTCAAGGAAATGCCTTTTTGCCAGCTCCCATATCTCATCGGGGAGGGCGGCCGTTTGACTATCGGCGATATACTGAGACAGCGGACCTGCCGGAGACGGACCGTTCAATTGAGTCCGAGCAAGTTCCGGGTCTGCCTTTACACGCGCAAGGATTTCCTGCATTCTGTTTTTCTTAACTTCTTCTTCAGCCATAGCACCTCCATATCGATGCACGTTATTTAACAATTCCGTCTGCATTATTGTCTGACGTCGAATCATATTTTTGCTCGTTGTTAATAGCAGTTATTTATTTTCTTTGAAACATCAGAATTAAGATATGACATTCAGCTTCAATTTTCGTTCTGAATCCTGCTGTTCGCTCATTGTTAGTCATGCAGATGGCAGCTAACAAAGTAGCCGGGCAACTGCTCCTTCATTTGAGGTTTGTTGACGGAACAGCTTTCGATAGCCGATTCGCACCGGGGATGAAAGGTGCAACCCGAAGGCGGGAACAGGGGGCTGGGGACCTCCCCTTTGAGCAGGATATGCTCCAGCTGGGACTCCGCCCGCGGATTGGCGATGGGTACGGCCGACAACAGCGCCTTGGTATAGGGATGGAGCGGATTATGGTAGATCTCTAGACGGGAGGCGATCTCCAAAATCTTGCCCGCATACATCACGTTCACCCGGTCCGCGTATCGGGCCACGACCCCGTGATTATGTGTAATGATGATCAAAGCCGTCCCGAAGTCCCGCGTGAGGTTCTTCAGCAGTTCCAGAATCTGCGCCTGCACCGTCACGTCCAGGGTCGTCGTCGGCTCGTCGGCGATGATCATCCTGGAGTTGCCGCCCAGTCCCATGGCGATCATCGCCCGCTGCCGCACCCGCTCTCTCCCACCAGCCCCAGGGTCTCCCCCTCGTTGATGTCGAACGATACGCCATCCAACGCCTTCACAAAGCCGTCGTGGCTGTAAAAATACGTCTTCAGATCTTTTACTTCCAGTAAGGGTGGCATAAGCTTAATTTCTTTCTCAAGATATTTATTGTTTTCGAGACGCCGGTCCTGGTGCCGTCCCATCCCCGGCATCCCCGATGATCATTGAGCTAATGCCCCATCTTCTTCTTCAGTTCCTGGTCGATCCAGATCCGGGCAATGATGGGTGACACACGGTGGGCACCCACTCGGAGCTCGCCGTAGTAGTTTTTCACCCAGGGCCACCGGGCGCAGTAGTTGTAAGCGCCGTCCAAGAAGAGCATCGGTGCCTGCTCGATAATATAGACGCCCAGTTTCTTCAGTTCAGAATCAATCTGCTTTTGCGTCAATTCGGGATCGGAAGAAAGCCGTTCCCACGTTTTGTCAATATAGGGATCGCTCATCATGGAGGCGTTCCAAGTCTGTTTCGTTAAGAAGGTTTTTCGGATGAACGCCAGGGGCGTCCCCTGAGTAGCGCTTATAAGATAACCGTTTTCATGGACCTTCTTTGTCATTTTGCTCAAGGCGGAGGGATAAGACATGACATCGATCTCCATCGTGACACCGACCTCCGCCAGCATAGCCGCGATCATGGACAGAAAATCGATGGTTTCCGAATTGCCGCCGCCATATGTGCACTTGAAGGTAAACCCGTTGGGATATCCCGCTTCAGCCAGAAGCTTCTTGGCCTTCTCAGGATTGTAAGTGAAAAGTTCCTTCGCCGCGGGCGGCAGCTTCTCGAGGGGTGTATAGACATTCTGCGCGGACGGCGGGAAGGGGACCATTACCCTTACTGTCTCCCCACCGGAGAAGGTATTCGAAATCTTATCCCTGTCTATGGACATATTGACTGCCCGCCTGACGCGGACATCATCGAATGGCTTCCGGTCCATGCGGAGGGCGATGTAGCTTGAATTGATGTCGAGATATTTTGACCAGATCAGCTCGGGAGTGGTTTTTTTCAATTCCTGCATTTCCCTGTTGCTCAAACGCATCACCATGTCCAGCTTGCCGGTTCTGATGGCCGCCAGCTGGGTGGAGGGGTCTTTGATGAACATTGAAATGGCTTTATCCAACAGGGGCAATTGATATTTCTGCCCGTTAATGACGTCGGAATCCCAATAATTAGGATTTTTCACATATGTTGATGAGTGACCACTTTTGTATTCCTCAAGCATAAAGGGACCCGTACCACAGGCATTCTCCCATTTGGCGGCTCCTCCCGGCCCTTTATCCTGCTCTAGTGCCTGAATACCATCATAGTATCCATAGCCCATATAGTATGGCCACTCGGCATTCCATTCCTTCAGATGGGCAATCACTGTATATTTGTCCTTCGCTTCAAGCCGGTCGATAAAATCATAGTAGTATGGAGTCGCTTTGCGAGAGGATTTCAGGCGGTTCATACTGTTAACGATGTCATCGGCGACAAATTCCCGTGCCTTCATCACGCCGGGTTTTTCCTGCCACATAATGCCCTTGCGTACGGTAAATACAATGCTCAACGGCTCTTTCTTAACTTCCCATTTCTCTACAAGCTCGCCGCGGACACAATCAGCCGGTAGGTTATCACCGCTGTTTTGAAATGCGAATTTTTTAGTGCCCCGTGGTCCTTTCTGCAGGTCACCCACCAGGAGGTGCTCGATATAATATCCCGTATCGTATCCATGACGCCAATTCCAGTCCCCATTATCCCAGGTCCTTGGGTTCTGACGGGGAAACATATCGGCAAACGTGAGTGTACCTCCAGTTTGCACTTTTTCTGCCGCCGTGGCTCCAAAATTAAACAGGCAAAGAAATAATAACGAAGCTGCAATCACTAAAATACAATGGTAAAGCTTTTTCATCTTGGACCTCCTTTTGAAAATAATTAGCATTTTGTTTCATGGCAAAGCTTGATTATGCTTTTTATCATCCTCTATAGGCTGTATCGTCCGCCGCCGCCACGCAGCCTCGGATCGAGGAGGTCGCGTATGGCGTTGCCGAAGATATTGATGCCGTACACCACGATTGTCAGGCACAGCCCCGGAATGAGCGCCAACAGTCGCCTGATCAAGAAACCTCGCATAAAACACTCCTAACCAGTGAGATCATTCATTTTAATTGAGTGGGTGTGACCATTCCGAAAATCGGAAAAACATCTGAACCTATGCAGGTTGTGTGGCAAAAAAATGAAATTTTATTTATTCAAGATTCCCAATCAGAACTGTAAATTGACAGTGTTCTTTCACTTATAGGTATTTTTGCCGGTTCCCTGGATAACGATAACTCAAACAATGCTTGCAGGCCCGACTCCCGATAATGGAATCTCGACCTGCAAGCGTTTTTAATTTTCAATGCCCCATCAAAAAAGCCTTGGGCATTTTCCTATTATGCAGCCTTATCCAGACAATAGGATACGGCATACTCCTTTGTTAGAAATCGATCCTGGTTTGGATGCCTGCATACCACATTTGACCCTGATCCGCTCCTTTCAGATCATCTTTGTAGTCGAAGTAGCCGATTTCCGGGATAAACCAGAGGTATTTGGAAACTTTGATTCTGCTCTGTAAGTAATAACCAATAGTTTCATCGTCTTCTGTGTAGCCTGTACGATCACTGGTTGTTTTCTGATAGGCAGCACCGGCTTCAAAAGACAGCGCTTTCGAAGCATCAAAGGTCGCAACGCTGGTTACACCCAGGACCTGCTCGTCTTTGAGACCATCCGCTTCGATTCTAATCGCGGATTTATTAGCACCCGTCCATTTGGCGGCTGACAACAGACCATATGGGGCCGTGTTCTGACCTGTCCAAACGCATGCAGCCACAGACGCCGGGCCGAATTTCATTTTGCCGGCTGCACCGATGACGTAGGAATCAATATCATACTCTTCCCCAATCTCCGATGAAAGGGCGTAGGTCTGGTATCCGCCGACGACGGTAAACCACGCTTTCTTTGTTGGTCTGTATGTGTAGGAAGCTTCGATCTTTGGAATAGTTGTGTCTATCTCTGCATCCGCCGGCGCGCCGCTTATGACATACTGGGCATGCTGTTTGACCAATCCGACCCTCAGACCGCCGTACGAAAGCGTAAATTGGGGACGGCGGCCGTTATAGGGAACACTCCACATATAAGAATTGTCATTAATTGCTATTGAATCTGATACGTCGACGACGGCGGGGGTATAATGCTGGCCGATAAGGAGTCCGATACCGTTGTCGAAGGTCCATTTGGCATAGGCTATTCTTGTTTCTAAGGCATCAGTATCATCTAAGGCGATTTCATATCCGGCCGACAAATTACCCTTCTTAACAAGGGCGCCGAGACGCGTGTTGTCCTGCAGGTCAAATGTAAGGTCCCTGTCTCCGCCCGTGGGCGTCGAACCCTTAAAACCAATCGTCGTTTCTGTCTGTTCCTCCCATATGGCCAGCAAACGGATGCTGCCATAAAAATTCCAGGCACCGATTGTATTTTCAAGCTTCTCCAGTCTCTTACCGAAATCGTTCTGCTGCGCGAATGCAGGCGCTGCAAGGAAAATAAGCAATACTGATAAACAAATGACTGTCAATAGTTTCCTCATGGATATCCTCCTTATGTTTAGGATATTTTTCTTTTTAAATTTAATTAACGGACCTTGTGATAACTACTGTAAAACAGTTGGAATCTTTCTTTCTCCGTCACCTCCCTTCTATGATATGAAGGAATCTTTGTCCGATATGGTAACTTTTTGTTACTGACACTGTTTTGTGCAAAGGAAAATGTCATTAATATTGGACCGTTGTGTGGAAAATCTGCTTCATCGTCGTTGCATAATATAGAGAGAACTCCCAGAATGCTGACGCCTATCCGCCTTTGATCCTGCCGAAAAGCCTGTTACTCCGACAGGGGTTGCACATCGGATCCGATCCTGAACGGGAGGCCCGGATCAATGATCGGATATATCTTTTAAGAGCCGCCTGATTCAATCCGCCAGCCGACCCCTGAGTAAAGACATAAGAGAGACCTCGGAAGGCAAGCGAGATAAAAACAGCCAAGTTTTCAAATGCTCCCGCAACATGGAGTCGGATTGGACGACCAATCCCTCACATGTAAAAAAGAAACTTAACTAGTAGTCTTCTAAAAGCTTCGACTTCTTTTTATTGTAGTCATCTTGAGTAATCAGATTTTTATCCAAAAGGCTTTTCAGTGTGGTTAGTTTCTTTTCAAGCTCCGTTCCTTTGTCAACCGGTATCCCGATATCCGGTTTCTTGGCGGATGGTTCTGCGGGAACGTTCTTTTCCTCAGTATTTACCCCAAACAGTTTTCCAACGTACTTATCCGCTCTTGCTGAAAAGATGCCTATTCGCTGATCATCTGCCCTGATGACCTGGTTGCACACTGAACCTGTTTTGCCGTTACTGATTCTTTCAAGATAAAGGATGTGGCTTTTTGCCTTCGTGAAATAGCTCTTTAACTTGCCCGTGTATGCTTTGAGAAGATAACAATCCCCCATATGGAGTTTGTTATCGCTGATCAATTTCTTCTCATTTTCCTCAAGAATGTTGTGATGGACCAAAAGATGATAGGACAATTTTTTTGAGGCTATTCTTAGGGTTCCGGAACCCAGCGACTGTAAATGATGAAAATCGAGATCGGGTAGAAATTCAGAACTTGCGCCTCGTATTTCATAAGTGCGAGTGATGAGCGCTTTTTCAATGACATTTTCGCTGCTGGACTGTCCGTAAACTAAAGATTCGCTCTCCAGGCGTGCCCCTTGCGACATGTGATTCCCATCGACGTTTAAGGGAACGTAAATCTTTCCTAAAAACTGAAAGTCCGGCTTGAGAACACTTTGATGATTTTCTATCGGGAGAAGCAGTTCATCACTACTTGACACAACAGTTTGAATCTTTGCACATCCAACAGAGATGACGCAAAAGATTACCATTAAACAATACAAAATATTCTTTTTCATAGTATGCCCCTTAATACCCAATGCGCTCCCAACTATTAAAACAATGATAGTATCTATAAAAAATATTAAATCATAAAGATATAATTATATAAATACATAATCATATCTTGAAGTCAAGAAAATTATGGCGCAAGTTTAAAGTCAAGCATTATTATCCGTGTAATGGCAATATAATTATAATGATATAATGATGCGGATACATAGGGCTATCGCCATGTCATGCAAAATGTGAAAAGTGAAATGTAAACTGGATAGGCAGTCATTGGAGTTGTCAATTTAAGGTGGTTCTTATATTGACTTAGGCAGGTATTTGAATGATGTTAACGATGGTCAGACAGTGGATACTAAAGGCGAAGTCTATCATGCATCGAGTCGTGAGATTAGCCCGCAGGGCTTTTTCCCATAGGTGCCTGTCCGGAGTCCTGCGGGGAGAGGCCAACGCCGTTTGCCGATATTTTTTATGTAGTCGTTCGGCAGGTCATTTAATATGATCCCTGTAGAACGTGCCGATATTTTCGATGGCGTCCCTTCCTTCCCGGAGGATGGGTGAGAACATATGCCAGACATGGATCATATCTTTCCAGATCTCCAGCGTCATGCTGATACTGCACAGTCCGGCCCGGCGGGCCAGGGCGAGGGAGTCGCCGAGAAGCATTTCTTCGGATCCGACTTGAATGAGAATCGGGGGCAGGCCCGTTAAATCGGCAAAAACGGGCGAGGCCAGCGGCGTTTTCGGATCCTGTCCATTAAGATACATGGAGGACATGGGTTTGATGTCTTGCGAGATCATGGGGTCTGTTTCCGCTTTGCTGATATACGTTTCGGAAGAACAGGTCAGATCGGCCCAGGGGGAAAGGCATATGCCACAGGCGGGCGGAGGATCGCCGCTGTCACGGAGTTGGAGGAGTGTTGCCAGCGTCAGGCCTCCTCCGGCGGAATCTCCGGCAATCGCGATTTGGGCCGGTTTGATACCTTGTTTGAGCAGCCAGCGGTAACCCGCCACCGCGTCCTCGACGGCGGCGGGGAAGGGATGTTCCGGCGCTAGACGGTAATTGAGCGCTAAGGCCGATACCCCGCATGCTCTGGCAATATAGGCGACCGTTTGCCGGTGTGTTCTCGGCGATCCCATGGCGTAGCCGCCCCCATGCAGGTAGAAAATGGCTCCGTCCGCAGGCGCGCCATCCAGCTTGATCCATTCAGCCGGAACGCCGTCGGCGACGGCACTCTCGATAGTGAAGCCCGTGGGCAGATGGGCGGATGCCATGGATTCCTCCATGATTCGGCGCTGTTCTTCAACGGGTTTGCCCGAGGAATCGGGCATTTGGGCCAATAATTCGCGGACGGTCTTGATGTCTTCGCTCATGGACTTGCTCCTTGTCTTACGTTTTTAATACCTGCCGGAATGCTTCTATGGCCGTGTTTACATCCTCACCGTCGATCCAGTAATGGAGGACGGCCCGGAAGCGGCGTCTGGCGATGTTCATGATTTTGATGTTCCGTGCGGCCAGTTCTTCAATGAATTGTACGTCCGTCATAGCGGCATCCGGCACCAGATGAAAATAAACGATATTGGTGGAAACCGGCTCGATCGTGAGGCCAGGGAGGGAACGGAGCCCGGCTGCCAGCTTTTTCGCGCGGGTGTGATCTTCGTGCAGGCGGGGAACGATTTCCTCCAGGGCCACCAGACCGGCCGCGGCCAGGATACCGGCCTGCCGCATGCCGCCCCCCAGCATTTTGCGAATCCGACGGGCTTCTGCGATGAACCGGCAGCTGCCGCAGAGGACCGATCCGACGGGGACGCACAGGGCCTTGGATAAACAGAAGGTAATGGAATCGGCGGGGGCGGCGAGTTCGGAGGCGGCCACACCCAATGCCGTTGCCGCGTTAAAAATACGGGCGCCGTCCATGTGCAGTTTTAAGTTGCGGGCCTGTGCCAGGTCAGCAACGGCCTTCGTGTATTCGACGGAAAGGACGGCGCCGGAACAGCGGTTGTGGGTATTTTCCAGGCAGATCAGACGGGTCCGGGGGAAGTGGATGTTTTCAGGACGGATCGCGGCATCGATATCTTCAAGGCACATTGCGCCGTCGGCCTGATTGGGGACCGGACGCGGGTGGATGCCGCATAAAGCCGCCGAACCGCCCGCTTCGTAAATGAATGTGTGGGCCTGGTCGCCCAGAATGACCTCGTCGCCCCGGTCGCAGTGCGACAGAAGGGCCGCGAGGTTCCCCATGGTGCCGCTGGCGACGAAAAGCCCCGCCTCCTTGCCCATCAGCTCAGCCGCTTTTTCCTCCAGCCGGTTGACCGTCGGGTCCTCGCCGTACACATCATCGCCCACATCGGCCCGGGCCATGGCCTCGCGCATCTCCGGCGTCGGTTGGGTGACCGTGTCGCTGCGCAGGTCGATGATTTTTTGTCCGCTGATGATAAAAGCCATGGCTGTTTTGAATGAATGCGAAAAACCGTAAATCGTTAAGAATTACAAATAAAAAGCCGTTAATTTGTGTTGAATCTCTTTCAACCGTCGCCGGTCACCGTTATGTTCTTGCCTCGTGATGCCCTCGCGAAGCCATTGGAAATTCCACCGAAAGCATGCTTGCGGAAATATACGAAGATTGATTTTGAGTGTCAAATAAATTTTCCCATCTATTTCCTTGACCTAATATTTGACATCTTTTATGATTTTTTACGTTGAACATATGTGACGGACTTGTAAAAAGACTTCTTCATGTCATACCGGCAAAAGCCGGTATCCAGAACATATTGAAAACACTGGATTCCGGATCAAGTCCGGAATGACAAAAAAAGGAAAAAAGAATTTTTACGAGATCGTCATATGTAATGATATCGAAAAAAAACAAAGGGGGGTAAAACCATGCCGTATTTCTTAAGTCCCAGGGTGATATTCGGTAAAGGCGCGATGAAAAGGCTGGCGTCCGAGTTGGAAGGGAAGGGTGACAAGGCAGTCGTGATTACAGACCAAATTTTGAAGGATAAATGCGGGGATCTTGTCGAAGCCTTAAGCACCGTTGGCTACGATGTGAAAATCTGGGACGGTGTGGAGGCCGATCCGACCTTGGACGTTGCCCTGAGGGCCAGCCGATTTCTTCTGGATATAAATCCTCAGTGGGTAATTGGTTTCGGAGGAGGGTCGGCCATCGACACGGCCAAAGCGGCATGGGTGCTTTATGAGCGGCCCGATCTGGCGGATGGAGATTTGACGAAATCCATTTTGCCCAGAGCCGTCCTGAATCTACGCCGGAAAGCCCGCCTGGCGGCGGTCCCGACAACGAGCGGGACCGGGGCCGATGTGACCTGGGTGGCGGTCCTGACGGACCGGGCCATGAACCGGAAGATCGTCTTTGCCCATAACGACATCGTCCCCGATCTGTCTGTTCTGGAAACCAGTCTGACCCTCGAACTGCCGAAAGGGTTAACGGCGAGCACCGGCCTGGACGTCATTGCCCACGCCATCGACGGCTACACGTCAAAACAGCGAAGCGACTTCAGCGATGGTCCCTGTCTGCAAGCCGCCCGCATGGCCATGGAATGGCTTCCCAAAGTTTGCCATGACGGGTCCAATTATGAGGCGCGGGAAAAAATGCTCAATGCCGCGACCATTGCCGGCTTGGGCTTCGGCAACAGCAACACAGGCCTGTCCCATGCCCTGGGTCATTCGGCAGGGGCGGTCTTTCATATGGGCCACGGCCGGGCCATCGGCATCGCCTTGTCCTATTCACTGGACTATATTTCGACGAAGCCACCGTATGAAGGTGTGCTGGACCCTCTTTCCCGTCTGGCCGATATTGCCCGTTTTGTGGGCATTGATGACGCATCGCCCCGGGAAGCCGTGGATGCCCTGATTGCAAAGATCAGAGCGATTCAGAAAGAAATCGGCGAACCGGCGTCTTTGAAGGAGGCGGGTATTACGGAAGACCGCATGAAGGCGGAACTTGATACACTGGTGCAGGTCGCGGAGAAGGACCCCAATATGTTCACGACGCCGTGCGAGTGCAAAGGCGATGCCCTCCGCGAGCTCTTTGAGCGGATGTGGCGGGGATAGCAGGGGGATAATCATTAAAAAGTTAAGGCCGAAAAAAAACGTTACAAAACTTATTTTGCCGGAGTGATGAACTGCGGCAGACTGCTTGGAATAAAGCCCGATAAATTAAGAAAATGTCGGATAAATTTACAAATTGATAAAACCTAAATTTATTATAAATATCAATCAGTTATTATATATTGTGTGGCTATCGGCCGTTAATACTGTCGCAATACTTTACATTTTGGGTTTTTCCTGGAAGATGTGATTTTCGAAAAACCTTATATATTTAATAGCTTATGTAAAATTCCCCATTTGGCATAAAAAATGCCTGGATTTAAGTGGGCATGTTTATTTACTGCGACAACTAAAGTGACAAAGATGCGATTTATGACTGGAAGCATTTTTGCGATTCCTATCTTTTTTCAACTGACATTGAATTATTCTCCTTTTCCCCAGAGTGATGCCTTAAAGAAATTGTTGAATTACCGTATCCAATAAGAAAATGCGTATCTAAAGGCATGAAAAGAAGCGCTGGAAATGTTTGCAGGTGATATTCTGAGAGTCATTTTTATTAGTTCTATTAGAGTACAGGTGCCTTACTTTTGGCTTTCTGGGTTTGGGGGCGATACTAACTAATTGACAAATCAAAGGAGGGGGAAAATCATGAGTTCGAAGATAAAAAGAGTTACTTTTACATGGTTTTTAAGTTTATTCCTGATCTTTACAATCGCTACAGGCGCTTACGCCTACAGCAGTATCCTGGCTTTCGGTGACAGCCTGTCAGATAATGGTATATATGAGCTCTATACAGGTGGAACGGCGGGAAACACCAATCCTGACGATGTTTATGGTTTTATGCGTTTTTCCAATGGGCCGGTCTGGGTGGAGTATATGGCACAAAACATGGGGATTCCGTATACTTCACTTCTTGATATGGCTTATGGCGGCGCGACCACTGGCTGGGATAATCCCGCGGCGGGGCTGCCGATAACAGGTTTGCAGTGGCAGGTTTTTGAATACAACGATCAATTTGGTGGGTATATCTCACCCGACACACTGGTTACCGTCTGGGCGGGCGGAAACGACATGTTCAACGGACGTTCTCCCGATGTTGCGGCACAAAACATCGCGTTGGCGATACAAAACTTAATTTTCTTGGGTGGCAAGACATTTTTAGTGCCCAATCTGATCATCAGCGGTAATAATGCAGCATGGATGGAAGCTTTCGATATCTTTTTATTGACACAACTATGCTTAATGAACTTGGTTAACCCTGGTATCGATTTCTATTTGCTGGACTGGAATAAAGTAGATCTAGATGGGCTAGCTGCTGATAATATAATGATGCCTGATGGCATTCACCCGACAACTGCACACCATGAACGAATTGCTCAAATCGCATGGACTCAAATTCCCGAACCGGCTTCCGTCATTCTGTTGATCTTCGGTTTTGCGGGTTTGATCACTGTCAAAAGAAAAATGAGATAAGAAGGATTCCATCATATCATCCACATTTAAAAGAGCGGAGGCAAAATCTCCGCTCTTTTTTTAAGATCAAAACGATTGCTACCATTAATGAACGATACTATTCTTCAGTCTTCCTGACCTTGATCCGGCCGCCGTCCGTGATGGCGTCATCCGGCTGGGCGATCACGGTATCGCCTTCGTTAAGGCCGGAGAGGATTTCCGCGCGCAGGCCGTTCCGGTGGCCGACTGCGACGATCTTTTGCCTCGCCTTGTTTGCCTTTGTCAGGAAGACCGCCCATTTTTCGCCCACCCGGAACAGAGCGCTGGCCGGGATCTGCAGGACGTTTTCCCCCTCCCAGACGGTGAAATCGGCCTCGATCCGGTAGCCGTCGCCCAGTTGAGGCCGGACATCCGGTGCCGACGTCATATCGACAATCACCAGGACGCGCTGCTCCTCGACGCCGAGGCTGGAGATTTTCGTAAACCCCGACGGTTCGACCCGGCTCACCTGACCGGTCAGAATCCGACCGCCTCCCCAGTGTTCAAAGGATACGACCGTCCCTTGACTTATCTTGACGGCGTCGGAGGAAAGCAGTTCCACCCGGACTTCAATATCCCGGGGATCGCCGATTTCAAGGACCGGCTGTCCCATATTGACGGCGCCTTCGCTTTCCTGGTAAAGCCTTAGAACCCGGCCGGCCTTTGGTGAACGGACAATAATCGCTTCCTGCTCAGTCGCCTGGCTCGTGGCGGAATAATTCAGGATGCTCTCGGCCCGCTTGAGTTCGGAACGGGCCACATTCGTTGCCGCCTGGGCCGCCATATAGACCGCCGCCGCTGATTTGGCTGCCGCTTCCGCTTGATCGAACTGTTCTTGGGCAATGGCGCCGCTCGCCAGAAGACGCTGGAACCGGTTCAGTTGGTCCGCAGTAAATTCGGCATCGATTCCGGCCGATTCTTCCCTTTTTTCCGCGGCCTTTACGGAAGCCCGGGCCGCGGAAACCGCCGATTTAGCCTCCGCCCGGCTCCGGGGATCAAGGGTCTGGGAGCGCAATGGTTCCAAGGTGAAAAGCGGCATACCTTTTTCAACGGCATCACCCGCTTTGAGCTCCACGCGGCGCATAAAACCGGCGACCGGCGCCGAAACAACGAACCGGTCCTTCACCCGGGTTTTGCCCTCTTCTTCAATGGTGACCCGGAACGGATCGCGGACGGCCTTGGCTGTTTCAACCAGAACGGGCTTCGGCAAAAAGCCGTAAATCAAAGCGGCTAAGGCAATGATGCCGATGGTTGAAACGGTGATCAATCTGCGGATTCGTACTTTCATGTCTTTACTCCCTTGCTTTGAGAACTTCGATCAGATCCAGATGATCAAGCCGATGACGAACGATGAGCCCCGATATGGCCGCCGATGCCACGACCACGGCAGCGGCCAGAGAATACGTTGCCGGTTCGATCACGACGGGGATGCGGAAAATATCCGACGCTGCCATCCGGGCGATGTAAATACAGAGAACACGCCCGATGAGGAAGCCCACCGGGATGGCCGCCAATGTGATCAACGCCAGCTCACCCAGGAGAATATAAGAAATCTCGCCCCGTGTATATCCCAAAACTCTGAGGCTGGAAAGCTCACGGCTTCTTTCCGACAGGGCGATCCGGGCGCTGTTGTAAACGACACCGAAGGTAATGGCCCCCGCCATCAAGGTGGCGATGAACGTAAAGATCAGCATGGCTTCCGCTTGGGTGTCATAAAAACTGCGGATTTCATCCTTGATCACAACGGCCCCGGCAACGCGGGGCATCTGAATAAGTTTTTTATATATATCTTTCTTATATAAGGGGTCAACCACAACCGAGACACCGGAAATAGCATTACCCTCCCGCATGAGGTGATTTAGGGCCGCTGTGTCCATATACCCCATTAGCCCCATATACTGCTTGGCCAGGGCGACAACCGGGACCTGACGGACGGGTCTTTCCCCCTCAAGGACTTCCACGGTCAGCATATCCCCGGGTCCGATGCCGAGATATTCCGCCAGATAGTCGGTCAGAACGATGCCTGAAGGCGGAATATAAATCGGCTTCAGGTTCTCATCAAGAATGTACTGCAGGGTGCTGCCCCGCTCAATGCCTTCGATAGCGGTTTTATAACTGCGGTGGCCGAACCGGAGCCGGGCGGGAACGGACCGGTAGCCCTCGGCATGTTCAATGCCCCGGACGCCCTTCAGCGCGTAAACGGCGTTATGGGATGTCGGTTCGATAAAAGTCACTTTCATGTCCTCCCGCTGTGCCAGGGAAAACTGGACATGGACCATGTAATCGACGGCGTCTTTAAAGAAACCGCTGGAAATCATGGTCGCGCAGGCGAAAGCGATGCCGATGATGGAAAGCAATGTTCTTAAGGGTTTTCGCTGCAGATTGCGGGCAATAATACGGGCGGGCTGCGATAGAAACCGGGCCAGGCCGATGCGCTCGAAAAACGCCTTTCGGTATTTCGCTGGCTGTTCGGGACGCATCGCCTCTGCGGGCGGAAGTTTGGCCGCTGCCCGGATGGACTGGATTGTTCCGGCCAGGGCGGCGGCTAAACTGATGACCACAGCGGCGAAGAAGATTTTTATGTCCAGACGGAATATCAGATAAGGAAATCGATAGAATTCCATGTACAGATCTCCCAACAGCTTTCCCAACCACGCCCCCAATGCCGTGCCGCCGGCGATGCCCAAAAGGACGATGACCAGGACAAACTTGAAATAATGCCAGCCGATTTTTATGTTGCCGTAGCCGAAGGCCTTGAGGACGGCCACCTGCTCCCGCTGGGTGTTGACGGTCCGGCTGATGACGACATTCAGCAGAAATGCGGCCACGGCGATAAAAATCGTCGGGAAGATGAAGGAAAAATTTTCCAGCCCCCGGAATTCCTCATTGAGGAAGCGATGAGACATCTGGTCATTGCGGTCGTAAGAACCGAAACTGCCGTAGCGATCGAGAATATTGTCCAGTTGCCGGATAATGTCGTTTTCATTCGCATGGGGGGCGCAGGTCAGGACCACGTCGTTAAAAGCCCCTTTCATGTCGTAGGCTGTGGCGAGGGTCGATTTTGTCATCCACAGGATGCCGTAGCGTTTATAGTCCGGGCTGATGGCCCCCGGCCGCAGTTGAAGGACATATTCCGGAGAAAGGCCGACGCCGACGATGGTCAGCTGTTTCCATTTCCCGTTGATGACGGCGCCGAAGCGATCGCCCAGTGCAAAGCCATGGGCCTCGGCGAAGGTGTCGCCGACCATGACTTCGTCATCCTTTTCGGCGTCGGGCAGACGCCCTTTCCGGATGAATACCTTATTGATGAGCGGTTTGCCGTTGTCGGGGAGGGAAATGATTTGTGCCGTGACCGGTTCTTCAAATCTGGGAACAGCGAGTTTGACACCGGCGGTAATCCTCGTTTCCACTAACGCCACCCCCGGGATGGCGGCGATGCGCTCTTTAATGCTTTCCGGCGCCCTTTTCAGATTGGCGAAGACATCGGCGAACACATACTCGCGGTAGAACTTGTCCCGCGTGATCGTCAGGGAGTCCATGTTGCTCATGAACATGATGAAAGTGGCGATGCCGCAGAGGATGACGATAACGATCGCCAGAACCTGGCCTTTCATTCGCCAGAGGTCGCGTGTGAGTTTGGTATTGAGTGGCGTCATGGGCATCCCTGTGACTCCGTCCCGTGCAAAGATTAAAAAGGATCACCAGCGCAACTCGCTGGGTGGTTTCTTCTTTTCATTCACATTGACATCGGCGATGATGCCGTTTCTCAAACTAATGACGCGGTCCGCCATGGCGGCGATGTCGGCGTTATGCGTGATGATCACCGTCGCGGTGCCGAGCTCGCGGTTGACGCGGTCCAGGGCCTCCAGGACCAGAATGCCCGTCTTGAAATCCAGGGCGCCCGTCGGTTCGTCGCAAAGCAGGACCTCGGGATTTTTCGAGATGGCACGGGCAATGGCGACGCGCTGCTGCTCGCCGCCGGAAAGCTGGGAGGGAAAATGATCCTTTCGGTCGGACAAATCGACCATGGCCAGAGCTTTTTCCGGCGCCATGGGATGATCGGCGATTTCCGTCACAACGGCCACATTTTCCCAAGCCGTCAGGCTGGGAATGAGGTTATAAAACTGAAAGACGAAACCGACATGATACCGGCGGTATTCCGTCAGTTCCTGATCCGTTGCCCGGGTCAGCTCTTTTCCGCGATAGGAGACGATGCCGTCTGTGGCCGTATCCAGACCGCCCAGGATGTTTAAAAGCGTCGATTTTCCACTCCCCGACGGCCCGAGCAGAACCACCATCTCGCCTTCGTACAGCTCCATGTCCACGCCCCTGAGGGCATGCACCTGCACCTCGCCCATGTCGTAGATCTTCGTCAGATTTTGTACGGAAAAAACCGTTTTGTTCATGAAGACCTTCCTGCTGCTTATTATTGACAATGATTGTTTGTCTATCAATAAAGATTTCAAATGTCTATTTAATTCATCATTTTCAGAGGATACGTTGTATATTGCCGACGGTTTTGACGAAAGTAGCCGCAAAAACTTCATTGGATCATACTTTTTATCGTCATGTGATTACTTTGATCAGCGTAAATACCTTGAAAAATGCCAAGAGTGTCGGATATTTTTACAAAAATGATGATATGGGGAAAGTATTTTAGATCTAAACATTTTTCGCTATAACAGAAAGAAAATTTCGGGGCGGATAAGGTATTTTGTCGGGAAAATTTACAACATCAGTGTCGGGCTTTAGGGTTTTACAACCATATCGTAATAATATCAGGTAGATGTACCTATGGAATAAATTATGCATCCTAAAGCTGTTTAACAGGAAGGTGACTTATGGACGTGCGCATTCTTCTGTCCAGAGCAATTCTCATCACAAATCGAATGGGTCGTCGACTTCGGAACCCGGGGCTATGGGCGGCAAAATGCCTGATATTAGCGGGATGGGCTTTTATTTTGTCTGCAGGGGCGGTACCGGCCGATGAGGGGGTAACGCTTTCCGATCCATCACTGCCGCCCATTGTGGGGGTTTGGGAGCAGTCGCCGGACGAAGCTGTCGCGCGATATACCGGTTCCCTTGATGCCCGGGGCGAGCATTATGAAGGGGAAATTCAGCTGCAGCATATCAAGCTGTATTGTTTCCGGAACATCACGCGCACCATCGATGGAAACGACGAGATCCTCTCCTTTCAAGGGACCATTGAAACTCAAGTGCCTTATTTTCATCTGGCTGCGGGTAATCAGGACCAGACCATTGAAAATGCCAGCGTGGATGATGTGGCCGACATCCGGATCCGGGTGAAGGGCAAGGCGGGCCGAACGACGGGGACCTTCTCCCTGCTTCTGGAATCGTTTACCGTTCTGCTAAAGGCGCGCAGTGCGACGGGAGAGAGCATTGATTTTATTGCCGTCAGAAATGTCCCTGACAAAAATTCGACGGGAGAAATCACGATCGTCGATCGGGGCAACGGCACCTATCTGATCACGGGTTATCTGGATGCTTTCACGGAGGGGGCCGTGGTGCCCCTGTCTGCGGTCGATTATTTTGAGGACGTGAACGGTCCGGTCCATCTGGTACTCCATGCCCTGGAGACGACGCCCACGGATTTGGCTGTCACGCAGACGGCAGCACCTGATCCTGTTTATGCCGGTGCCAATCTGACCTATACCTTAACGGTGAAAAACCGAGGTCCGGCTAAGGCTGAAAGCGTCGTCCTCACCGATGTCCTGCCGGCCGGGGCAACCTTCGTTGCGGCCTATGCCTATGACAGTGATCAGGCGGACTGCACGGCATCCGGCGTCAACCTTTCCTGCACCTTGGGGAGCCTTTATACTGATAAGTCATTGACGGTCAAGGTGGTCATGACGGCACCGGATGCCGCCGAGCTGACAAACACGGCCAGGGTGACCTGCATGGCCGATGATCCCGACCTCACGAACAATGTATCGACCCTGACCACGGCCGTTGCCGCCGCGACGGACAGCAGCGACCTGGCTGTCGGTCAGGTCGCATCGCCCAGTCCCGCCGTCCTCGACGAAAAACTGACCTATACCCTCACGGTTGTCAATAACGGCCCTTCGGATGCCGTCGCTGTGATCCTCACGGACATTTTGCCTTACAATATCGATAAATACAATCTTTCAGCGGTTCCGGATCAAGGTATGGGCCACTGCGCGATCTACGGCGAGGTCGGACCTTTCTTCTATGAGTCGCCGGTGGTCTCCTGTTCGTTGGGAAGCCTGACTGCGGGGTCCACGTGGACGGTCGTCATTACGGGTTACCCTGAGGAAGCGGTTAATATGATCAACCGGGCCGTCGTGACGAGTCAGACGCCCGACGCCGACCGCACCAATAATGAAAGCAGTTTGGTTATGGCCGCTTCGCCGACGGATTTGTCCCTTTCCCAGACCGCCCATCCTGATCCGGTGTTCTTCGGCAACCAGGCCACCTTCACCATAACTGTGACCAACAAAGGACCCAATGAGGCGGAATATGTTGATCTTATCAACACACTTTCCGACAATGCCTCGCTGGTGTCTGTGACAACCACAGAGGGGGAGTGCTATTGGGGGGCCAGGGTGATGGATTGCTACCTGGGTAACCTGGATCCGGAAGAGACGGTCACCGTCACGGTCGTGGCAAAGCCGCTGTCGGGATCGACAATCACCAATGAGGCGCATCTGGAGACGGAAACGCCTGATGCGGCGCCGGCCGATAATACCTCTACCGTGACCATCGGGATTACCTATCCCGTCAAGGGTGATCTCCGCAATACCGGGACGGCGGCCCTGGCGGATGCCGTACTGGCACTACAGGTTATAGCAGGCATGCAACCGTCGGGGATTCGTGAAGATTATGCCGCATCGGGAACGGACGTCAACGGCGACAATAAAATCGGCCTGGCAGAGGCAATCTACATCATGCAATCTGTGACGGAATTGCGATAAGGGGCAAGCAATGCGCTGTCGATAGACGATCATTTCAACAAGATCTTACGGGTAATAAGTCAAGTTGAAGAAAACCGCATTCATAATTTTTGGATCGGCCCCTTATGATTTGCTATGGCGCCGGACATAATCGCCGTACTTCACCAGAGCGTCCAGGACGCGGGCAGCAGCGTCGGGCATGCGGTAGCAGACGGCATTCCGGCCTCCCAGTACGAAATCGATGGCGGCCTGTTCCTGCTGGCCGGCCCACATGTGTTCGGATGCCACAACGAGGGGTTTCTGATATTTATCGGCAATGGCATTGAACTCGTCCAAGGCATTGGCGCAGGCTTCCAACATCTGCGGACCCCATTCTTCCCGTTCAGCGGCATCGTGAGGCTGATCGAAACTTTCCCTTCTCATGGCGGGCATGATGCTTAAAAACATCATACCGTCCACATTCCGACACTGCATGACCAGTTCAACGGCCTTGAAAATATTGTCAGCGACGGCCCCGGCCACCAGGTCCACCGGATTTCCCCGATTCCACCAGGCCGGCAGAATTTTATCCAGTTCCCGGATGGTTTCATCGGGGAGCTTTATCAAATCGAAACCGAGTTCCTCGCAGGCATCGGCGGCCATAACGCCCCAGCCGCCTCCGGCCGTCACAATGCCGAGTCTCCGGCCTTTGGGCAGGGGTTGGCGCAGAAAAGCGAGACCCATCCGGAGCATTTCATCCAGGTTTTTGGCCCGGATAACGCCGGATTGTTTGCCGATCGCCTCAAAAACTGCATCGGAGCCGGCGATGGCTGCGGTATGCGAGGCGGCGGCCCTGGCCCCCGCCTGGGTTTTGCCGGCCTTGAGCATGATAATGGGCTTCTTTTTGCTGACCTCCCGGGCAACGTCCATAAAACGCCGGCCGTCTTTGAATCCTTCAATGTAGGAAAGAATGACCCTGGTGTGAGGGTCTTTGCCCATGTATTCCAGGTAGTCTTCGCAATGCAGCAGGGCTTCATTGCCGCTGGCCACGCAGACGCTGCACCCGAAACCGTGCCTGTTGATCTGATAGGACAGGGAGTCCATGACGTTGCCGCTTTGTGTAATGATCCCGATGGGGCCGGGGGGTGAGTAAAATGCCGGGAACTGGATGTACTGTCTGTTCCAGGGGCTCATGATACCGTTGCAGTTGGGGCCGGTAAAGACCATCCCGCCCTCCCGGGCCGTATCGACCATCTCCTGCTGAAGTCGCTCGCCTTCCGCATTTGTTTCCGCAAATCCGGCGGTGATGACAATGCCCGCCTTGATGCCTTTGGAGATGCATTCCCGGATCACGGCCGGACAGGCCGGAGGCGGCACAATAATAACGGCCAGATCCGGTGTTTCCGGAAGATCGGTAATGTTCCTGTATGCTTTCAGTCCCTGAATCGTTTTTTCTTTTGGATTGATGGGGTAGATATTGCCCTGGAATCCCCCGTCGATCATATGTTTCAAGGTCCGAAAACCCCACTTACCGGGGTCATTGGAAGCGCCGACGAAGGTTGCCGAACGTGCACGAAATAAAGAGTCGAAATTGCTGGTCGTCACAATCAAGTTTTCCTTTCTGCCGATGATAATAAGCAGCTGATGTTTTTTCCCTGACCGAATAACCCGGCCAAAAATATATCAATCCACGATCCGGGGCTTCTTTGACGCGGCGATCGGCCGTGTCCAAAACCACGGATTTTCATGACGATGATCAATAAGGGAGATCCGGCCGCCCCAGACCGGCATACGTTATAAAGTCCTCTTCCTTCCGGTTTTCCCGCCTTTGATTTGCGGAGAACCTGCCGTTATGTGGGCGGAGTATAGGCGAATGCCTGTTGGCCTGTCAAGAAGATTGGCCGGGTTCTTCAATCAGGTTGTGAGCATCCGGTAGATCCGGGTGATTTTTTCGGGCAGTTTAACGACATTGTCAATAACGGTCCAGCTGCTGTGGCTGTACATGCGGGGCAGATATTCCGCGGCGTTTTGATCCACTGTGATGCAGAAGGTCTTAACGCCGTCATGCCTGGCTTCCTTCAAGGCCATGCGGGTATCCTCAATGGCATAAACGCCGGAATACTCCTTGTCGACCGGTTTGCCGTCGGACAGGATGATCAGGATTTTTGTTCGTTCCGCCCGCTTCTTGAGCTTTTGCGTGGCATGCCGAATGGCCGTCCCGTCGCGGTTTTCAAAATGATCCTCGATGGCGGAAATGCGCTGCTTGACCTTTTTATCGTAGGGAACATCGAAGTCTTTGATGCGGTAAAAATCCACGTTATCGCGGTTGTCCCCCGAAAAACCGAAGACGGCAAAGGTGTCGCCTACTTCGTTAAGGGCCTCCGCGATGATGATGAGGGCTTCTTTTTCCTGTCGAATGGTGGTCCCCCGCGTGCTCCGGCTCATGTCGATGAGAAAAGCGCAGGCGATTTCGCGTTTGTTTTTGCGGGTCAGGCGGTAATTTTTCTCGGGAGGGGAAAGCCCGACCTTGCGATCCAGGATATATTCCACCACGGCATCCAGATCGATGTCGTCGCCGTCATACTGGCGTTTGAGCCTGATGAGACCTTCGGGCTTCAGCATCTGAAATTCCCGTCTGATTTTTTTAAGCAGACCCCCGTGCTTCTCCAGAGTTTCCCGGTAAAAGGTGAGGGAAACACCCGCATGGGTCTGTTCCCGAACCCTTGACCAGTTGTTACGAAAGGCGCCGATGTCTTCTCCCCATTCGGCATACAGTGCCGTCCCCCTTTCCGGCAGGAGTTCCGTTTTTCTTTCGAGGGAAGCGTCAAGGCTGGACAGAAAATAATGGGTTTCGCTTGGACGCAGCAAATCAAAGCGTTCCTGAACCTCTCGGGGCGTCAAGCCTTTTTCACGGTAAACGGCCCGGAGGAGCCGTTCGATCCTTTCCGGACTGTCATATTTCATCGGCCCGCCGATGGCCCCCGCCTGCCGGGCTTCGGTGTCCGACTCTCCCGATTCCGGCTTGCCTCCCTGAGTCGGACCCTGGAAGGATGTTTGCTGACTGCCTGCCGGATGACGCCGCTGAGTACTTTCCTGATCAGGGAGGGTATTGGTGGGCGTCGTTTCTCCGCTGGAGCCACCCGGTGCCTCTATGGCTGTTTGAGGCCGGGTGTCTTGAGCCGACGGCTGCCCGCTGAGACGCTCCTGAATATGACGGGCGGTTCTGCTGAAGCTGCCGATGTTTCTGGATACCCTTTCCTGATCGAGGTGCCGGGAAATGGATTTTAACGGATGATAGGGCTCTTCAAAGGCGGCATCAATCAGGAAATACAGCTTTGCGGCCCACTCGGCGGTCAGGTGAACGTCCGCATCGGTTCGCGAAAGGTCACCGGCCGCCGTAAATGCTTTTTGGAGGACCGACATGGTTTCTTCATCCTCCTGGTCGAACGTTCGGTCCGTCTTCAGGGCCTGTCCGATCATTTCGACAACCCGCTGCTTGGGATTGGCGATTTTCCGGACGGAACGCATTTTTGATACACGGTGGCGGTTCATGTTCAATATATGTTCACCCAGAATCGGATATTCTTTTTTCAGGATGCCTTCAATCCTGCGGTCCTCCAGAACATGAAAAAGATCACGGGCCAGGTCCGGTTCCGGGAAGTGATGAATGAACCGTTCCATCTGACTTTCATCCTCATCTGCGATAAGGCCGTAACGGAAAACGATTCGGTCCGTGAGGTCTGGTATCCTGTCCATGTCGAAGTCAAAACTTCCGTATTCGAAGTGGGCTTCCTGATGTGTGGCCTCGACCTTATAAAGGATAAAATTATCCTCCGGGTCTTGGAAATCCCGGACGCGGCCGGGGAGGTAAATTTTCCGGCCGTCCGTATCGGCATGATCGGCTTCGGCAATTTCGACACGCCTGCCCAGAAGTGCTCTGAGATAGGTGGATAGTATGGGCCGGATGGCTTTCAACTCAAGCCCTTTGGGGATATTTTCCATAAAGTCCGCCAGAATGGTGGAATCGGCGGCGAGAGAGGCTAGGGCTTTTTGTTCATCTGTTTTCGCCTGAGATTCGATGATGTCCGTAATCCTGTAAAATCCCTCCATTCCAAACCCGCCGATCAGATCGAAGCTCTTTTCAAACAGTCTCATGGCAATCGGAGGGCTGATGTGCGACAGTTTCAAAATCCGTTCATAGACGGCAGGCGCAATGAGAGGATCGCCAACCAGATGGTGCAGTTTCTCTATGAGGATAGGACTTTTCTCCAAGAGGCTGACGGCACCCGTCTGGTCGGTTGCGGCGATCATCGAGGCCAGGCTCGTGAGGGTCTCCATGCCTTTGAAGTCCATTTGATCCCAGACGGCTGCCGCCGTTTCCAAGAGACGGGCGGAGACGATGCCGTCAATGGCGGGGGGTGCTGTAATCATGTCCATCAGCTTTTCCGTGCCTGTATAGCCGATTTTGCTTAACAAAGCGGGGGTATGCTCAAGGAATGCTGCCGCTAATTTGCAATGCGAGGATGCCGCCGTCCGGGCCAATTCGTATATCCGGCGGATGAGGATTTCATCGCCGAATGCCTGAAGGCGTCTGATCAGATCAGGGCTTTTTTCAATCAGACTGACGGCATTGTAGCTGTTTTCTTTGGCGAGTTGACGGGCCAGTCCGGCGATTTCCTCAAGCCCTTCCACGCCGACCTGTTCCAGTATGCAGGGGGCTGTTTCCAGGAGACTGGCGGCAGTGGTCCAGCTTTCATTGCCGAGTTCGTGAACCAGAGTTTTTATCTTTTGCAGGCCTTCCAGCCCTGTCAATTTCATGATTTCGGGGCTTTGCGCCAGGAGGCTTGCGGCCAGCCGGGCGTTATCGGAGAAGATCCCGCTTCCCAGACGGCAGACGTTTTCTATAAGCTGGATATCGCCGATTTTCAACAGATCGTCAATAATCAGCGGACATTTATCCAGAAGACGGATCGCTTCAGACGTGCTTTGACGTGCGAGAGGGATGATAAAATCTCCGATCATTTTCAAACCGCCGATTCCGACCCGATCGATGAGCTCGGGGCTTTTGACGAGAATCCGGGCTGCCGTTTCCCAACTGGTTTCTGCTATTTTGGTGCTGAGAGCGGCAATATTTTTGAGTTCCGTTATGCCCATCCGGTCGATCAGGACCGGTGCCGTATCCAGAAAGGCCTCGGCCGCAGTCAAGCTGGTTGTTGCCAAATCTTCGGCGATGGCCGTCAGCTTTACCATATCTTCGTCATTAAGCTTTTTTGTAAGTTCGGGGCTTGCGAAGATGAACTTCAAAGCGAGGGACGAACCGAACCGGCAGAACTGCCGGCCCAGATCGTAGATCGCTCCGATCTCGACAGGATCAAAACGGAAAAGGAGATTTTCCGTGATCTCCAAGCTTTTTTTCAGAACACTGACAGCGTCTTCGGGTTTATCGGCGGCAGCGGTAAAAGCGCATTGCCAAAGAGGTTCGGAGCCTGTGAGTCCCAGACGTTCGATTAAAACCGGCGCGGCATCGAGGAAGGCGTCGACCACGCGGGCATGAAAAGGTACCGTGCTTTCGGCCCGGCGATAAAGGCGGGAGACCAAATCCCGACCGCCCAGGGTTATCAGTTGATCGACGATAACAGCGCTCTTTTCGACAAGGGCCAGGGCAATATTCCAATCCGTTTGGGCCGTTCGTGTGCTGAGACCGTAGACGGCCAAAATGCAAGACCGGTCCGCGCCTGCCGCTGCCAGACGGTCTATTTGACCGGGACTTTGTTCCATGATCCTGATCGAATCATGCCAGCTGAAACGGGCGCAAACGCTGGCCAACAGGGCGACCGCCCGCAAACCCTCAAAACCGAGCCTCTCCAGAACGGCCGGACTGATGATCATCAGGGCCTCGGCCGTGCGTTGATTGACCTGGCTGATACTGCAGGCCAGGGCCGTGGTTTGGATCAGTGTGTCGATATCACTCGCTTCGAGAACCTGAGGCGCCGTTTCCAAAAAGTGAATGGTTAAACCGGTCCCATAAGGAAGGCATTCATTGGCAAGTCCCAAAACAGCAAGAATCGTTTGTTCTTTTCGGGGGAGAAGCTTCTCGATGACCTCGGGGTATCTTTCCAAAACGGCAAAAGCCGTCCGTCGGTCATGCAATGCGATTGCGGCGACGGGACGCAGAATGTCATCCACGGCATCCGGACCCAGTCGTTCCATGATCGGAGACAAATAATCGACCAGCCGTGTCATTAAATCCTCGATGGTTCGATGACCCTTCGAATCGTTGTCCGGCCCGTTTATTGAGGATGGATATTTAATTTTTTTGTCCGGCATATCTAATTTGTAAGAACAAGTGACTCGTGGTTGCTTTCAAAAATTAAAGTAGTTCTTCAGTACTTCCCCAATGCTTCTTTTCAAATCGTCATCATACGTCAACGGTTCAACCAGGGTGGCGTTTAGGGCCGTGCCGGTGGGCAGGCCGCTTTTAAGCAGCATGCCCGCATAGACGAGCTCCCGTGTCGAAGCCCCTTCTTCGAGACCCTGATGGATGAGATGGCGTATCCGGTTTGCCGCCTTGACCAGTCGTTGGGCCGTTTCCTCATCAACACCCGACTCCCGGCAGATGATCCGAATTTCCAGGTCTTCTGCGGGCCACCCGAGATTAATGGACACGAATCGCTGTCTGGTGCTGGGCTTCAGTTCCTTCAAGACGCTTTGATAATTCGGGTTATAGCTGATGACCATCATGAAGCCTTCCGGGGCGTAATAAACCTTGCCGCGTTTCTCCACGGTGAGACAACGGCGGTAGTCCGTCAGGGGATGGATGACGACGGTTACGTCTTTTCGGGCCTCTACCACCTCATCAAGATAGGCAATGCCCCCCTCGCGTACCGCCGTCAGAAGCGGCCCGTCAATCCATTCCACTTCGTCGCCTTTGATGATGTAGCGTCCCGTGAGGTCATTGGCGCTCAGATCTTCATGGCAGGCCACTGTGTACAGTGGAAGCTTCAATCGCCAGGCCATGTGTTCCACCAGCCGCGTCTTTCCGCTTCCCGTCGGGCCGTTCAGCAGAACAGGCAATTTGTGTGCATGGGCGGCTTCGAAAAGCTCAATCTCATTCCCCTGTGGCAAATAGAAGGGCTCTTCGGATATTGTGAATTCGCTGCCGTCTGACATGCCTGTTTCATTAGGCCTATTCATTCTGATCTCCTCTCATCGGCAGACGATACTTTAAACCAAACCGGCATTTTCCCATAGGGGCTGCCGTTGTAATTGACGGTGATTTCCTCCCCCGCTTGAATGGCCTTAAGGGCAATGAATTCGATAATTTCGTCCTTCAGGCATTTCCGATAAAAGGCATTCGGATCGAAGGAATGATTGAACAATGAACCGACTCCTAGGGCGATCGCCGCCTGATCCTGACTGACGCCCCAGCCGAAGGCGTAGTTGTGCAGGTCCGTTTTTTCGCAAATTTTCCAATGTTCGGCGGACAGGACAATCACCGGCGACCGTTCCAGAATTTCACCGTATCGGAAATTCCTCAGGGCAAAAACGCCCCGGCCTTTCTCCGGGATTCTTTTCACTTCCACCCATCTTTCTCCTGTAGGGATTTCCTTCATAAAGGCCGCTCACCTTATTCAATCTCGGGCCGCTCTTTACCGGTCATGGATTCGACCGCCAGTTTGAATATTTGTGTCCGCCGCCAGATCACATCCGTGTCACGGATCCTGGCCAGCTGCCCTTCCGGCCGGGGTTCTAATTGATGAATCATGACCTCAATGCCGTGGACCCGTTCTTCGGGATGATCAATCAGGGTCATTTTGCCGCGGCAGACGACAGACCGGTAAGCATGCGAGCAGTGGCCGTATTGATAACCCAGGTCCTCAATAATCATTAAGCTGGCGTTTGGATTGGCTTTGATAAGATCGATTTTTTGTCCTTTGTCCGCTCCGTGAAAATAGAAGGTATTTGTAAGTTCATCAAAACCATAGTTTAAGGTCACTATATAGGGATCATTGTCCGAGCACAAGGCGATGACGGCATACTTGCCCTTTTTGATAATTTCCATCATTTTCTTTTTGTCGGTGACTTCCCGATCTTGGCGACGCATGTGAAATGGCATTTCCGCCTCACCTCTTTATTTCCCTTTGAAACGGGGGTCCCGTTTTTCACGGAACGCCCGGAGGGCTTCCTGCTTGTCTTCACTCAAATCCTGGGGCACAACGAAATCGACGAACTCCCTTTCGACTCTTCGGCTCAGGCGCTCGGTTCCTGTATAATAGCCGTATTTTACCGACTTGATGAACAGAGGCGGTACGTCTTTCAACATTTCCGCCCATTTGACGGCTTCATTCATCAGGTCCGCGTCCGGTACCACATCGTTGACCAGGCCGAAATGACAGGCCCGTTTGGCGTCCATCATCCGGCCGCCTTTCCAGGACAGCAGCATGAATTCCAAGGCGATTTTATAGGGCATATAGGGGACATACTGGGGCGGGACCTGAGACACCCCAGCCTTGCTTTCCGGGTAGCCGAAGATGGCGTTATCGGATGCGATCGTTATATCGCAGCCGGTCACCGCGATGAGATAGCCCTGGCCGAGGGCATAGCCGCGTACCGCTCCGACGATCGGTTTAAACAGGGCGGTACCGTTTAAGGGGTATGCCTCATGGTATTGCCAGGGTTTGGCATCTTTCCGGTCCTGATCCGTCAGGTCGACGCCGGCGGAGAAAGATGTCCCATTGCCGCTCAAAATAGCGACCCGCGCTTCGGAATCCTTTTCGAAGCGTTGCCAGGCGTCGCGCAGGGCGAAGCTCATATCCAGGTTGAAGGCATTCAATTTTTCCGGCCGGTTCAGGGTAATAAACGCGATGTTGTTTTTAATTTCGTAGAGGACTGATGCACCAGTCATTATTTTACCTCCGCTTTATTTTTAGACAGAATCACCATTTGATAAAACGAAATTTGTCTCATCTTTTCAAAATCGCGACTTTATGTTGGTCTTCGAATCCTACCATGTTCAATATAAAAAGACAAAAATGGTTTTACATATTAGGTAAAAAAAAGAGGGATCCTGTTGATCCCTCTTGCTGAAGACGATTTGCTTGAAAGTTCAATTTTTGATTAATCCGCACGATATTTGAAGGAGATATTGAGCCTGACCCTGAACGACGTTATTTTTCCATTTTCGACCGTCACGTCCTGCTGGGTGACTTCCGCGATTCTTAAATCTTCGAGCGTTTTTGACGCGGTCGCCAGGGCGGTTGCCGCGGCGTCTTCCCATGATTTTGAACTGGTTCCGATAATTTCTATAATTTTGTATACTGACATGGTACCCTCCTGTTTCTGAAATGTTAAATCTTAAAGGACTTCGGTCATTCGATTATATCGAGTCTTATCAATACCATTCATGGTAACTTACAGAGATCACGCTTCAACGATGGCTGCTTTTTATTTTTCTGAATTCTCCCTCCTTTCCGCCTTTCGGCATATCGTTGAACAGTCATTTTTTGCGTGCCGTAACCTCAAGATCATGTTGTCTGCTTTGCCGGCGTTACTTCGTAAAGAGCGATCTTCTTGCCGCCAGCGTTTCATTTTGAACGATTTGCCCGTCTTCCACTTTCAAGGGATATTTTTGAGGAAGACCGACATCGCGACGGCCCAATACCAGTGCGATACCCGACCATTCCATGGCGAAACGGTCCACCAGCATCCGAACGTTGCCTCGATTGGGGTCGGCCAGATAAACGCGATCCCCGTACACGCCCCGCAATACGGCGAAATGCCGGTAATGGTCCCGTTCCAAATACACAATCACCGGTCCTTTCAATTCGGGCAGGTTCGTGTAACTCAACCTGACGGCGACAGCCAGATAGCCTCTTCTTAGGGCGCATTGTTTCAGATCGAGCAAAGAGAGACCATTTCTGACCCGGTCCTGAACCTCTTCATCCGACATGGGGGTCAGAATGCTGATGAGAATATCTTCTTCGCTCACATCATCGCTGAAATAGTACCGCATGATCGTAGCCAACGCTCCGGCACCGCAAGAGTAATCGAACCGCTGAAGGACGATGTTTTGATCGCGCAACTGTTTCCAGGATTTTAAAGAAGGGTCGATTCTCATGGCACCGGCCCTTTGGGACATTGGGGAAATTACAGGCGCCGCAGATTGTGTGCTTGAACACCCCCAAATCGCCTGTGCGACCAGTAAAGAGCACAAAAAAAGAAGTCTCGCCTTCATCGTTTTCGACCTTTAAAATCGCCGGAAAGCGGATACACCGAGCACAAAATCCGCTGTGTCTTCATTAAGACCGGCTGTCACCGATGGCTCGATGAACATATTTTGGGAAGATCGATACGTTACCGCCCAGCGAAGAGAGACCGGTTCACTGGAAGAGCCCGCAATTTTTTGTTCGTCTGCTTTTGTTTCTCCCTCATAGCTTCCCGACAGTTGAGTGCTGAGAGAGATGTTTTCATTGACGGCAAAACCGAGGCCGAAATTATAGCCGAATATTTCACCCGGCTGAACCTTATACACGCCGTCGTTTAAAAAATGTCGCGACGAAAATTCATGAGTGTAATGCAGCCCCCAGAAAAGAGCTACGGGATCTACCGTTTTGATGAATTGCATCCCCAGTGTGCCGGCCCAATGACCTGACCCAAGGGATACGCCTGTCTCCTGCGGTGTTCCCCCCGTCGGCGCGTTAAAGCTCAAAGCCGCAATGATTTCCGGCCGGCTGGCCGTTTCCCGAACGATTTCGAAATTGATCCCGGCGGTTGTATCTCCCAAGCCGGATTTTCGCTCCTTAACGCTATCGCCGGCAAATGCCATTTCCTGTTCGGCATAGTTAAAAGGCGCTGTCAGAAAACTTTCGATGCCTTCGACAATCCCGAGCCGGAAGGCCAGAGGCATATACAGTCGGCGAAATCTCGCATTCATAATGGAGGAGAGAGACTGGTTACGCATATAGTTGAATCCGATTTCAACCTCTTTTTGGCCCTGTCTCAGCAGAACGGATGTTTGCCGAAGAAAAATTTTTCTGATATCTTCCTCTTCTTTAGGCCTTGGACCGATCCGCTTAAGTTCCTGTTTTTTCCCATCCGGTTTTGTTTTTAAGGAACCGGATACAGCGGGGGATTCTTCACCCCTGCCTCGGATATCTGACAATGCCATCCCCGGCCCAGTCTCATCATGCCTGTCCGACATACCCTCAGCCAGTTCCGGTGTCTTCTCCGTTGGAGCCGGAGGTGTTTGGGCTGAAAATGGATGAATCGTTCTGATCCGATCGAAGGACAGGGAGCAGCTTCCAAGCAATTTGGACCGGATGACGACGGTATTTTCCGATCCCGGCCCGATCATCCCGACAAGACGTTCCCCCGAAACAAGTTCTATAACAGCCTCATGATCCGTTATGAGTTGCCGGATGTATCTGCGGTCGATCCGCATCTTACCGGAATGAAGCGTGCTGATGTGCAGCGCTGTTTCCGACAGATAAAGCAACCTGCCGCTTAGATGATCGCCATTGATCATCATCACGCTGTCGGCACAGACTCTTCCGCAACCGATGCCCCATAAACCGATCATGATGAATAGTGAAAGGCCAACCTTATGGGAAATGCGCATAGAGAATCCGGTCTAAAATTGAAAGTTAGGGAATCAGAAAAACATTCAGTGGTTCGTTTGCCCCTCAGGGTCTGCTGATCCTGTGTTGTCGCTGGTTCGTTTCTTTTGGTTTAATCTGTTTTCGACGATAACAACCTCTGCCGAACGTCGAGTCGGGTTTGGACGGTTGGATGTGCAAACCCCGGATTTTCCGGTATTCTTTGCATAAATCCGTCCAACCGTCGTCCCTCGATTTTTCTTCCGGACAAGCGACCCTTCCCTAACCGGTCCGTTTATTTCGTGACGCTTACTGCAAACGAATGGCGGATATGAGAGATCGTCCGAATACCATGGCCCCGACCGCCGCCATCGCTTCCCGACGGGAATACTCGGTATAGGGCATCTTTCTCCAGCCGAAGAAAAATTTTCCGCCGATCAGGCTGAAGCCGGCGACACTGACGTCAGGTGACGTCAATCCTGTGGGATTAGCGACATAGATGGATCCCCAATAGGGATAGCTTGTCTTCGGAAGTGATTTAAGGCCGTTAAACAGCTCCGCGTCCGCCAACAGCAATTCCGGATTTCCGCTTGCTGTATTGTAAGCCTTATCATGCGCCATGAAACAACCGTCCATTGTGTCTGCATAGGTTGTACCGTCTCCATAACCATCTGTCCATCCCGGTCCGCCCCAGTATCCGTAACGATATCCCAGAGGATTCCATGTCCACACAACGCCCCTACCTCCATCGAACATGTTGATTCCCCATATCTTAACCAGGACGTACTGTGGATCTCCCTGGCCGCGGATCACGGCGGCCTCAACGTCATTTAAAATGCTGACGCCTGTTTTGTCCAACGTGGCAAGAATCGCCGGGGAATCATGCAATACACCGGGCTGGTCAGTCGCCCATACCGGTCCCGAGATGAAAAGCATCATGAGACCCGCGAGTATCAATAATTTACGCTTTGCCATCTCCGCCCTCCTTTCTTATTTTTCTGATTTTGATTTATTTGGAAAATACCCTGGTTACGCTGCCTGAGAGGCTTTTAACCTATTGATTTGTTATGTGATCAGGTTTCATCCTGAGAGTTATTGATGGTGACCCGCATCATTGGAGTGGAACATTTATCCAGAACCGATTGTTTTTCACTTCAACGCCGGAAGCAATCAACCTTAATTAAAATAATAGCTTCTGAATAAATAATGTCAATATAAATTTTTGATTTTTGAATGGGAGATTAACAATAGGTATGGATAAAAATGTTTGTTTTTAAACAAAACAGACAATGACCACCGTCCAGGTGTGGAGAAACCTGTCGATAACTCTGTTGATAAAGCACGTAATTGCTTATATCAAATAGATTCTTTGCAAATTGCACAAAATATAGTCATTGAAAATATCTAATAATATCAAATAAATATGAAACATTTACGTTTTTAATATTTTCACTGATTGTCCTGCAAAAGTTATACACTGTATTTCCTGAAGCGTATAATTTTTATAAGCTTGAAGTTATTTAAAATAAATGAAAAAGATAATCCGTTAAAGCATTGTTGAGAACATTGAATCGATGAAAGAGATGGAGCCGCAACATTTTTCGCCGTACTATTGTCTTGTCAGGTTAAGGGTGTTGTGGTATTAGCAAATCAGTTTATTACAATAACCTATAAGAGGAGGACACCATGGATAGTGATCTCAGCAAACGCGTCACCGAATACATGAGCGATTGCCCTGTTTGTACCCTGGCAACTGCCGGTGCCGATGGCGAACCGAACGCAACAATGGTATTCATGAGTAACGTGGGCATGGATATTTATTTCAATACGGCCAAAGACAGCCAAAAAATCCGCAATATTCAATCAAACTCCCGGGTATCTATCGCGATGCAGAAAGGCGCTGTGCCGAAAAGCGATCGAGAAATAACGGGCGTCCAGTTTAACGGAAAGGCCAAGATCCTGTCCGATGACAATTTATCCGAAGTACCCAGGGCCGTCATGGCGAGACACAAAGCGTTTAACAGTGTAAAGCCTGGAAACGCGGTGATCGTAAAGGTGACACCCACAAAGGTTTACCTGATCGATTACTCCAAAGGGTTCCGTCATCGTGACGTCCTTGAGGTGTGATTTAACAAGTTCCCCCTGTCCGGAGTCACTGTTTCCGGTGATAAGGATAATTTAATTGTTTAGCGCCGTTTGACGATAAAACAAGGGTAAAAGAAGGGCGATATCGTTTCCCTACGAAAGAGAACGGTATCGCCCTTTTCCTTAAATATTATAAGATGGAGATTGGAATTTTGTTATTCCAAGCGTCCCTTCATTACTTCAGGATGATCCCCAGGCCGACCTGTAAAAAGAATAGTGTCGACAAGATGACCGCCCCCCAGCAGAGCCGATCCATCCATTTGCCGAACTGTTTTAGAAAACGCTGATCCCAATCGGTTTCTTCGATAAAATGCTTAAAATCAGGGATGGAGCGGGGAACAAGATGTCCGGCAACCCTTTTCTCAGTCATATTCGCACCGGCGAGATCCAACTCCATCTGCATGGTGCAGCTATGATTTATTTTCGTGCTCATGTTTCAACCCGATCGCCTTACTGATGATATTTTCTGATGACAGCTGTGATGACGCCCCCCAGGCGGAGTTCCGTTTTCGGCCGGATGTCCGGGTATTTGGGATTGGCCGCTTCCAAAATCACCTCTTTGCCCTGTTTCCGGAAGTGCTTCATGGTCCAGTCACCGTCCACTTCGGCCAGAACGATATCGCCGTTTTTCGGCGGCCTTCCTCTTTCGATAATGACCAGATCGCCTTCCATAATGCCGGCGCCGGTCATGGAATCACCGCTGACCTTGAGAAGAAACGAAGCCTCCGGCCTGTTGACCAGGTATTCGTCGAAAGAGATAATATCCCGCAATTCTTCCTCGGCGGGCGACGGGAAACCGGCGGTAATTTCACCGACCATGGGCAGACCCAGATTCGTCCGCAGGGGTTTCAGGAACCCTGCGGCGTCTTTTTCCAGGATACCCTCCTCGATGAGCTTGTTCACCCAGTAATGGACGACGCTTTTCGACTTAACGCCCAGAAGATCGAGCATTTCCGCGTACGTCGGCATTCTCCTCCGGTCGCGGTAGAAGAAGGCGATGGCCTGTTCAATGTCTTTACGGGTTCGTTTCTTTTCCATGACACCTGTATATAGAACAAACGTTCTAATGTCAAGAAAAATTTTATTATCCATTATCATAATGATTTGATATAGTTCTCTGCTTGGATAAAGTGGAAAATTGTCAGCGGGTTACATCCCCATAGGTCCGACAGGGAGGTTCGCGGAAAAATATGCTTATCGTCATGCATCGTAAGGCAACCCCGGAGCAGATCGATACCATCATTGAATCGGTCGGCCGAATGGGGTTGACGGCTCAACCGATTCCCGGAAGCCAGAGGACGGCCATTGGAGTTCTGGGCAACAAAGGCTATGTGGATGATGTCAATATACGGAATCTGCCGGGTGTCAAAGACGTCATTCATGTCACAAAACCCTATAAGGTCGTGTCCCGGGATTTTCATCCCCGATCCACGATCATCAGGGTGGGGAATATTGCCATCGGGGAGGGTAAAAAGCCCGTGGTGATTGCCGGGCCCTGTGCCGTTGAAAGTGAGGAGCAGATTGTTTCGACGGCCCTGCACGTCAAAAAGATGGGTGCCGATTTCCTGCGGGGCGGCGCTTTCAAGCCCCGGACCGGTCCGCACACCTTTCAGGGATTGAAAAAAGAAGGCTTGAAACTTCTATCCCTGGCAAAAAAACAGACCGGTCTTCCTGTTGTGACGGAGATTATTTCCCAGGAAAATCTTGAGCCCGTCTTGAAATATTCCGATATTCTTCAAGTCGGCGCACGTAATATGCAGAATTTCGAACTTCTGAAAGAGCTGGGCAGGATCAAAAAGCCGGTGATCCTGAAGCGCGGCATGTCCGCGACCATTGAAGAATTTTTGGCCGCGGCGGAATACATCTATTCGGAAGGGAACCATGCCGTTATTCTCTGCGAACGCGGCATCCGTACCTTCGAGACAGCGACCCGCAACAGCCTCGATCTTTCCGTTGTTCCCATCATTAAGGAGTTGTCTCACCTGCCGATCATTATCGATCCGTCTCACGCCACCGGTAAAAGGGTGCTGGTTCCCCCCATGGCCAAGGCGGCCCTGGTTGCCGGCGCCCATGGCGTCATGGTGGAAGTCCATCCCGATCCGGATAAGGCGTTGTCGGACGGTGCCCAGTCCTTGACTTTTCCGGGATTTGAAAAAATGATGGAGGATATAAACAGGATTACGACATTTCTGGGGTATTGACCGGATCGGAGCCCAGACAACATAGAACATGGCCGTAAGGCCTTTTTTCAATAAACAGGGCGGAATCGGTTGGAGCCGCGTCAAGCGCGACACCCTCAAAATACGGGACGGCGGCGGTTATTTCAGTGATGGACTTATACTCGCCCGTGATGAAGTCCTGTTCGATTTGTTCATCCATGCCGGGGCTGTTTGTTGCCGACAGGTATTTTTTGTAGGGGGCGGAGGCCTTCAGGCCGTCGAGATAATGCCGGCCGAAGTTCCCGTTGACATAGATAAAGTATTCAAAGGTTTCGCCTTTCATCCGGATGAATTGCACATGAGGGCAAAACATCAAATCCGGTTCGGCACCGATATTGAGCGGCGCACCGCAGAATGGACAATTAAAGGGAAGATGTACTGGGTATGTTTTAAATCTTTTTCCCATGTGTTATCTCAAGACCTGACCATTTAATGTTGGGGTTCTGAGGTAATATAAGGTAACGAAGATTGTCAAGATAAAAGAAACAATAGTTACCGGTCACAGGTTTTCTCGTGTCTGGTGGAATCACCGAGGGGTCATAACGATGAGTATGAAAAAGTCCCGTCTTTGGTGTTTAATCATTGCCCTTTTTCTGTTTGTCGTTCTGACGGTGCCGGAGCCCGGTTTTTCCTGGTCGCCGAAGGCGCATACCCTTATCGCCCAAAAGGCAGGCATGCAGAATCCGGCCTATTCTTTTTTTCCGGACCTTTTTAAAGAAGAGAATAAGGCCCTGCTGGGGCCTTTGCATTATCACAATGCCGCCCCCCAAACAACGGTCACGCCGGCCTACATCGATCGCTATCCGATCAGATTGAAAGATTATGTACCGGCGGGCAGGATGGACGTAAAACCGATAACGATCAGGGTTCCCCATCCGGCGGGCGTGCTGTACTGGAAAATTGTGGAGCTCTATGAAGCCATGAAGGGTAAGACGGGCTGGTTGTATGACTACTACCTGTTCAGTATCGCCCATTATATCGGCGATTTGTCTCAGCCGTTGCATAACTTTCCCCACGGCAACAAACGGGCCGGCGACGGACGGATTTATCAAGCCGCCGGAAACTGGGCCAAAGAGCATCATAAGGCATTTGATGAGATTCTTGAGTCTCTTGTGCCTCTCGACCAAGAGATGGATACACTCTACGATTCCTGGATTCATGAGCCCTGCGTCAAATCCGCCGGCGATTTGAAGCGGGAAATTGCCAGGATTGCAAATGCCTCTATTGCCCTGGCCAACAAATGCTATGCGGAAAAGCGGTTGATAACGGTGGAAGAGGCCCTGAGACATACGGCCCTGTCTGTTTCCCTGTTGAAGGCGGTGATTGCCGATACCCAAAAAGGGCCGCCGGATCCCTCCGGGCCATCATCAGAATGAAGGGACTGACCCGGTCAAACGGCGCCCTCTTTCCGGTTGACGATCGGCTTGTTTCCGGGCTTTGAAAAATCGTCATACGCCGTGCCTTTAAAAAATAGAGAATAATCATGAGACACCGATCCGGTCAGAAAAACTTTGACAGCCTGCTTCGGTATGTATATCTATGGCATTTTCAATAGGTGTTAAACAGGCGCCTCAACTTTCATGATGAAGGTAATCCGCGTCTTCTTTTTGCGAATTCCGAATTTTTAAGGGAGGATAACATAAATGTTGGAAGAAAAACATGCCCTGGAGGGATTGAGGGTGCTGGACTTCACGTGGGTTTACGCGGGACCGTTTGCGTCCCGGCAGCTGGTCGACCTGGGAGCGGAAGTCATCAAGATTGAACCCGTGGAAACGGGGGCGCTCGAGAGGCGCTATTCCCTGGTTCTGGAGCGCAACGGCGTTTCCCAGAGCAGCTATGCCACATTCTTAAACCGCGGCAAAAAGAGCTTGTCCGTTGATCTGAAAACCGATAAAGGTTTGAATATTATTTATGGACTGGTCAAAAGGACGGATATCGTTTTATCCAACATGGCGCCGGGGGCCATGAAGAAGATGCACCTCGGCTATGAAGAGCTAAAAAAAATCAACCCGAGCATTATTTACTGTAATATTTCCTGTTTCGGCCATTTCGGTACCTTTGCCAATGAGCCGGGCTTCGATTTGATTGCCCAGGCCGCAAGCGGCTGGTGCGGTCAATGTGATCCGCCGGAGTCGGCCCCGCTGGCCATCGGTGATTCCAACGCCGCCATGCACGCTACGACGGCCATCCTCGCGGCCCTGTATTATCGCGGGAAAACGGGAAAGGGCCAGGAAATCGATATCTCCATGACCGATTGCCTCTTTCACTCCCACGAAAACAACCCGCCGGGCTATCTGTTCAGCCACCGCACGGTGCCCCCGAAAAAGCACACCCGATGGTCGCCGGCCTATTCTCCGTATGCCCTCCTGAAGGGGAAAGACGGCTATCTCGCCCTTGCCGCCCTCAGTGACATCCTTTGGGATAAACTGGTGCGCGCCATGGGGCCGGATTATGGATGGCTTTTAACGCATGAAAGAACAAACGAGCTGCCTAAGCGCATTTCATACGCCAACGCCCCCTTCGTTCATGAGACGCTTGAGAACTGGCTCCAGTCGTTCGAGCATGTGGAAGATGCGGAGAAGCTTTTTCGAGATGCCGGGGTGCCGGCCATGAAGGTGCGCGGATTCGAGGAAATATGCGATGCCCCCTACATCCAAGAGCGGCAAATGCTGGTCAAAATGAAACAGCCCTTTGTCGGTGAAATCGAAACTTACAATAGTCCTTTCCGAATGACGGAGACGCCCGGCAGAGTTATGGGCTATGCCCCGTTTCTGGGGGAGCACAATCGGGAAGTTTTGTCGTCCTGTCTGGGTTATGATGATGAAACCATTGACAAGCTCTTTGCAGAAGGCGTAATTTACAAAGAACCGGCCGTCGATGACCTGCCGGCGGAATTAAAGCGTTTGGAAATCTGCTGATTCAACACCGTGACATTTGAGAAAGGACTTTTTTAAAATATATGGAACAAACCGATCGATCCGCCCCGTCCGACTTTATCCGGGATATCATTGATGAAGATTTAAGAATCCATCGATATCAAAGACGGATCGCCACCCGTTTTCCCCCGGAGCCGAACGGTTATCTGCATATCGGGCACGCAAAGTCCGTCTGTCTCAATTTCGGCATCGCGGCGCAGTATGGCGGCATTTGTAATCTCCGGTTTGATGATACGGATCCCAGCGGCGAAAACATGGAATATGTCGATTCCATTATGCGGGATGTGAAGTGGCTGGGATTTGACTGGGAGGATCGCCTTTACTATGCCTCCGATTACTACGACCGGCTCTATGAGTATGCCCTGGCGCTCATTAAGATGGGTAAGGCGTACGTGTGTGATTTGAATGCCGATGAGATCCGCGAATACCGGGGTACCCTGACAACACCGGGAAAGGACAGCCCTTACCGTAACCGGTCGGTGGAAGAAAACCTGAAGCTGTTTGAACGGATGCGCGCCGGCGAATTTGCGGAGGAGACACATGTCCTCCGGGCGAAAATCGACATGGCCTCGCCTAACATGACCTTGCGCGACCCCATTATGTATCGAATCAAAAAGGAAACGCATTATCGGACGGGCGATAAATGGTGCATTTATCCCATGTATGATTTTGCTCATTGCCTTTCCGACTCGATCGAAGGGATTACCCATTCCATCTGCACCCTGGAATTCGAAAATAACCGCCCCCTGTACGATTGGTTTCTCAATGAATCTAAAATAGAGAATCCGCCCCGGCAGATTGAATTCGCGCGTCTCAATCTTACCTTTACCGTTTTGAGTAAACGAAAGCTTATCGATTTGGTTGAAAAGGGGATTGTTTCGGGATGGGACGATCCGCAAATGCCGACACTGGCGGGTATGCGCCGAAGGGGGTTTACACCGGAGGCGATCCGCCGCTTCTGTGAGCGTATCGGCGTGGCGAAGAACGACAGCATCATCGATGTGGATCTGCTGGAAAACCTTGTCCGGGAAGATCTCAATGAAAAGGCGCCGCGGGTCATGGCCGTTCTTCACCCTTTGCGTGTCGTCATTGATAACTATCCGGAAGACCTCGTGGAAGAGTTCGATTGTCCCTATCATCCGCAAAAACCTGAGATGGGCTCCCGGAAAGTGCCGTTTTCCAAAGTTCTTTATATCGAGCAGGATGATTTTGCCGTCAATCCGCCCAAAAAATTCTTGCGCTTGGCCCCGGATCGGGAAGTCCGGCTGCGCTACGGCTATTTCATCAGATGCACGGATGTGGTAAAAGATGCAAATACCGGTCAGGTTATAGAAGTGCATTGCACCTATGATCCGGAAACGCGGAGTGGATTTGCTCCGGACGGCCGGAAGGTCGGCGCGACCATCCACTGGGTGTCGGCGGCCCATGCCGTGGTCGCCGAAGCCAGATTGTATGATCGGCTGTTCCGTGTCGCCAATCCCCTGGAGGGTGATTTGGACTATTTGGACCATTTGAACCCCCAATCCCTGGAAGTCATTCACCTGGCGCAGGTGGAACCGAGCCTGGCCGTAGCTGTGCCGGGGCGTCTTTTTCAGTTTGAAAGAATCGGTTATTTTTGTGTCGACGCCTTCGATTCAAAAGCCGGTTCACCGGTCTTTAATCGAACCGTTACGCTGCGGGATTCGTGGGCTAAACTGGCCGATAAAAAATAATGCGGGAGGTTTTTTGACCATACGGAGAGACCTTGGACTGATCATGTATCGGGAGGCAACGTTTTGAGAATTATGAAGGGGAGGATTTCATGAGCTATTATGTTTATGGCGGCAAGATAACCTATAAGGATTACCTGGCAGCCAAGGAATTTACGCGTCAGGTGACAACTTCAATCCGCGGTGCCGGATACCAGATCGCCCTTGATGTCTCCCGGAAGACGCTTGCGGTTATCGCATCCACCGAAGGACTGGCAAGAGATCAAATCCAGACGGGTGAATCGGTAGACAATATGAAGGGTGATCCCGGTGCTGAGAAGTTTGCCAGACTGTATTATCATTATGAGGAGTCCTCTCGGGGCCATGAGAAGCTGGACCCGAAGTTCCATTGGGGGTTCTGTCAAGTCATGGTCCGCATCGGCAAGATGAACGATAGCTTGGCGGATTTGCTCAAAAACGCCCGGACCTCCGCAGAGACAGCCGCTTATGAACAGTATGAGATTGCCTGCTACGCATTTGACCGGGAGCTTTACGCAGAATGTCTGGAATCCCTGAACAAGGCCATTAATGGAGACCACACCTCACCCGGTTATAAACTGGGATGGCGGTTTTATCAGATGAAGGGCATCATTCAGCTGGGTTTTGTTGACGGCGACATGGCTCTGATGGATTTGGCGGCGGCCGAACAGTCCTTTCTGCTGGCCGCCCGCTACGCCAGAGCGGATTATCCGGTACATACCGGTTACGCGATGCTTTGCGCCGGCTGGGCGGCATATTGCCGGGGTGAACTGTCGGATGCCCTTTTACATGCGGAATTGGCCATGGCCATCCATCCCGGCCTGGGCGAGGCCTTTTTCCTTGCCGCCAAGATCTATATGGCCCTCGATCAAGTCGACCAGGGCCTGGTTATTCTCAATAAAGCGATTGATCTGGATCGGCTTTTTGTCCTGAAGGCAGCGGCGGACGGTGATTTTCAAAAAAATGATGATCGTCTCCGGGGCTTTTTGGACGATTTGCGCAAGGAAAAATACCAGCAGACTGTCGCTGCGGTGACAAAAGCCGTCGACAAGATTACGCAAATGACGGAGCATTCGACGGATCCCAGACGCAACAGGGCGGTATCCATGTCGAAGCGGTTCTTAAGCGAAGGCGAGCACTGGACACTGATGGATCTGATGGGCATCCGGGGATTGGCCGACAGCATTGAGGCGATTCTGAATATACCGAAGGATCAGGTGGACGGCCTGGCTGGTAAGGACGTTTCGGCTAAACCGGAAGCAGGTGAGGCCCGTGTCGGGGAGGATGGTTCCCGGACCCGCCTAACCGTGGATGAAGGGCGTCCCCCCGGTAAAGCGGCCGTCGACAGGCAAACCAAGACGGGTCCCGTGACGGAGACGAGGTATTCTGTCGGCGAGGTGGGCCCGGACGCGAGACAGGTCATCGACGGCATGGAGTTCTGTTCCATTCCCGCGGGTACCTTCATGATGGGCAAGGGTGTCGATAAACATCAAACCACCCTTACCCTTGATTATCTGATCGGCAAATACCCGGTCACGCAGGCCCAGTGGGAGGCGATTGTGGGGAACAATCCGAGCCATTTCAAAGGTGCGGATCATCCTGTAGAAAATGTTTCCTGGGAAGAGTGCCGGGTGTTCATCGAAAGAATCAATCACTTATCCGAAGGAAGACGCTTCCGGTTTCCCACGGAAGCGGAGTGGGAATATGCCTGCCGGGCCGGGTCAACCAGTCTTTATGTCTTTGGCGATGACGAAAGGCTACTGGATGAATATGCCTGGTATTACAAGAATTCCGGCAATAAGACACATCCGGTGGGGAAGAAAAAACCAAATGCCTGGGAACTATACGATATGCTGGGCAATGTCTGGGAATGGTGCCATGACTGGTACGGCGACTATCCGGTCGGCGACGTGACGGATCCGACGGGGCCCGTATCGGGCATCAACCGGGTAATCCGCGGCGGCAGCTGGAACAATCTCGCCAAGTACTGCCGTGCGGAAAACCGCAACTACATCCATCCGAACGATCGTCTGGACCGCCTGGGGTTGCGCCTGGTCGTTCATTTGTAATATTTTTGGGTCTGGTGACTGCCATTCAAATTAAGTCTCTACTATTGGCGTTGCTGGTTTATTGATCTGAGACATGTTTGAAGGGCTGGGCGTTTGGAGCCCTCCGCCGCCAAATTCTAATTTTTCTCAAGAGAATCAGGAACAAAGGGGAATCTTCCAGATATATTGTTGCATTTTGATATAGTGAATTCACTCAGTGGTTGTAATGACGGAAAAGGAGATATTGTCTATGGGTAATATGCTTGAAGCCAGGATTAAACTGATCAACGACAAGATCAAATTTTCGTGCAAGGCGAAGGACAATCCGGAGATTATCGCCGATTATATTCCACCCTTGGGCAATAATGAAGGCTATATGCCTCTGGAACTATTTTTGACCAGCTTGGGGGCCTGCACGAGTGGGACGGTCCTGCCGATATTGCGGGCCATGCGAAAGACCATCGACGGATTTGAGATGAAGATCGAAGGCATCCGGCGGGAGGAACACCCGACATCGTTTGCGTGCATTGTCATGGACATGGTCTTTCAATCCAGCGATCTGGAGCCGGCCGATGTCGAAAAGGCGCTGAAGCTGGCGAAGGACACCTATTGTCCCGTATGGTCGATGATTAAAGAGAGTGTAACCATCGAGACAAAGTACGAGATTACAAAAAGTTAGGTGCTGCCCCGGTCATCAATTGATTAATTGTGCATGCTCATTTCAAATCCCACGCCAGCGGGATGGGCGGGAAGATTTCTCCCCGTCGTCGAAATGGCAGGTTTTTATTAACCGAAAGACTAACCGAACAGACCTCAGGCGGCGGCCATATGCCGGGATTTCTTTTTCAGACGGCTGATGCGCCGCCGGAGGAGGGCGGCTTTTTCTTTTTCATGGACCTCCAGAGCCTGTGCCCGCGAATCTTTCAGCTCCCGCAGCTTCGCTTTCAGTTCAGGTTTCGTCAGCTTGATTTTGGCGACTTTGTGTTTTTTACCTGCCGACGCCTCGTCCTGGATCCCCTTGGCTTCCTTGATAAAAGCGACCAACTCGTCCTTCTTCATGTCATGGACGGCCTTGGCATGGGGGATTTCCAGGGCTATTTCCCTGAGCTCTTTGACGGTCATCTTCTCCAGAGACTTTTCTTCGTGCTTCTTTTTTTCTTCTGTCATTGCTTGCTGCACCTCCCCGTCGGATATTAAGAGTTTGGCTTAATCAGTGAGCGATGTCGAAGTCATTCGTTGAAAAAGAACTTGCGCTGCAGAAAAGAGATTGCGTGTTGATTGGATTTAATTGGCTGAGGGACGTGGATTCGAACCACGATTCACGGAGTCAGAGTCCGTTGTCCTACCGTTGAACGATCCCCCAGTGATTGTCGAAACTTGCAAATTAAAATGGTTGAATATGATATTCTTTCAAATTTTTTGAAGGGCCTTCATATCACAATCGGCGGGTAGAATCAATAAGGAAAATTATAAGAGGCGGAGGTATGTCTGTGGGACATGATTTGAATTTTTTGTATTGGTTGTAAAAAAGTTGACTCCAAATAAACACCTCTCTATACTGTCCACGTTCGATCGGTATTCAGAGGTGTTCGATGTCAGGGAGTGGGGAGACGCATTTTCGGCGGATTTGTTTTGAAAAGAGGAGGTGGACTTCAGATGAGTTTGGAAGAAGAATTTGCGGCCATTCCCATCGGTTTTGATCTGGGGGAGGTGGAGATTGTCCTGGATGAAAAGACGGTCGGCGACCGGGCCGCTGTCACGCAATGGCAGGCCCTGGGTGTGATTGAAAAGTTTAAAGCCGCCCCGCCGGGGCAAACGATTGAAATCCATCCGAGGATGCAGTTTGCCAAGTTTACGGGATTGCGGTCCGCCATCTGGGCGAAAAGCGAACATGAATTTCTCAAGCCTCTGAAAATGGGTTCCACGGTAATTATTCGGGGCCGGGTGGTGGACAAATATATAAAGCGGGGGCGTTTCTACCGCGTCTCCGAATTTGAGACCGTCGATGAAAACGGTGAGATATTGATGCGAAGCCGTGAGACGGGCATTCATGTCGAATAGGAGGCGTAAAATGTCGACCGTATTGAAGACCGGTGATGCGATTCCCGCTTTAACAAAAAATGCCTATGCACCCATCGCGAAAGATGCCCGAAATCCGATTCATACGGATGAATATGCCAGGCAGCAGGGCATGAGAGGCGCGCTGATTCCCGGTTCCACTTTGCTGAGTTATGTATTGGAGATGTTGTATAACCATTTCGGCGAGAAATGGCTCTATCACGGCCGGATCAACGTCAGCTTCATCGGCGGCGGCGCCGTCAACGATGATATCTTGACGGCCCAGGGGAGGGCAACGTCTGTTGTTCAGGAGGAAGACGGCGCCAGGGTGTATCTGGACGTCTGGATGGTGAATCAGCAGGACGAAAAAATATTGGTGGGCGAAGCCAGTTGTATCCCATAGACGTATATTTTAGGGAGGAAAAAATGGAATGGAAAACTGCGGTAACGGATTTGCTGGGATGTAAGTATCCGATTTTACAAGGGGCCATGGAGCGGCTGGCGGATTGGAAGCTGGCGGCCGCGGTGGCCAATGCCGGCGGTCACGGGACTATGACGGGGTCCATTTCCCGGACACCGGAGAAGCTCCGTGAAGATATTTTGGCCTGTCAGGAGGCAACCACTGGTGCCCCCGGTACCTTCGGCGTTAATCTCAGCATCGGCCTCTGTCCGGAGATCGAAAAGATGCTGGCGGTATGCCTTGACCTGAAGATGCCGGTCGAGACGTCCGTTTACAAGCCGGACGCCCTGGCGCCGATGATCAAGGAGAGCGGCATTCCCTGGATACACAAGGCGGCAAGGGTAAAAGACGCCGTCCATGCCGAGGAACTGGGTCCGGACGCGATCATTCTGGTCGGTGTCGAGGGGGCCGGGATTAAGAATCCGGAACAACTGCCGACCATGACAACGATCATCTGGGGCCGACGGCAGCTTTCGGTTCCCATTATCGCCGCCGGCGGCATCGGCGACGCCCGCGGTTTTCTCGCGGCCCTGGGCATGGGCGCCGCCGGCATCATGATGGGCAGCGCCTTCCTGGCGACCAAAGAATGCGAAATCGCCGATTCCATGAAAGAGGCCATCACCCGCCTCAATCCGGAAAACGCCGACCTGCGCGCACGGGTTCTGACGCCAAGGCCGTCCCGGCGGCCCGACGTTAATCCGACCGGTGATACAATACCTCGTGAGACGGATTGGAGCCAGGCCGTATCCCTGGCCGCCGGATCCATTGACCGCATATCCACAGTGAAGGAATTGATCGAGGGTATCATCCGCGAAGCGGAAGAAATTCTGAACGGCTGGCGTTTTTTAAAGCGATGATCAATTGGGAAAGGATAGGAGGAGTCCTTTTTTTTGCAGGTCCGCAATGGCGTTCACTGCCTCATTCCAATCGGCATAAGGCCCTGCCATGACTCTGTACCAGGTCTCCCGGTCCGATATTTGTCTGGGTACGATCTTAATCTCCTTGCCCTCCAAGGTTATATTTCGGCCCTCCTCAATTGCCGCTGAGCGGCTCAAAAATGTGGCCAGGTGAATCATGAAGGATCCGTCCGGAGATGGCTTGATCATCAGGGCGTCTGTGATTTCCGGGATTCTGATTTTTTGCTTGATCAGGATTAAATCGGGATTGGTAATGGAAGGATTAAGCTGCAAGATAAAATCGATCATGGTGATATTGACGACATGATAATAGTCGCGGGCCATTGACGACAGGGTGTCACCGGCGGCCGCCTCGGCGGTGGCCTTAACATGAAGGCTATGATCCTGCTTTATCGCCCGTGCTGCGGGTGGCGATTCCTTCTTTACCGTCGCCGGCGGTTCCGGAGCGGTGCGTTCATTCGTTTTCGTTGCCGGTGGCGCCGAAGAAGACCGTTTCTTCATAACCGGAATCGACACCACCTCCGATACCGGCTTCTTGGGTGTCGTTTCCAGAATAATCTGCTCTTGCCGTGTTTCTTCAATTGTTCCTTGCGTGCCCGGTTTTTTCACAAGGTACTTATTCAGCAGAGGATCGATATAATCTTTATTGACGAAGACCAATGTTGCCAGAAGGGTTGCCAGGACAAAAAGCAGGAAAATTTTCAGGGACAGCCGGCTTTGCATTCGGGAAATCAGCTCTTGCAGGGTCTTGTCTTTTAAAAGGCCCTTTGCTTTGCGAATTTTCCGTACCGTGGCCGCGGAGATTTTTTCTTCGGCAAG
>JAFGLN010000027.1 GCA_016928025.1 Deltaproteobacteria bacterium | reverse complement strand
TGGGCATTTGGTCTTGCAGGAGCCGCACTGGTAACAATACCAAATGGTCTCTGATTTTAGCAGTTCAACGATGGCCTCTTCATTTTTTTCCTGGGCTGTTGTCATAATCTCCCGCGGACTGAAATCGTGAAACTCAGCCGCCGGACAAAGGGCCGTGCAGGCACCGCAACTCATACAGCTGGTTAAGGCGTGTTTCGCAATGACATGATTTTCAATCCACCAGACGCAGGATTGATTTCTTGCTTCACGGTACCAATCAACCACCTCTGATAATGCCTTTAGCTCATTCTGCTGCTGTTGCTGCTCTCGCCGGTCCTTTTCCCGTTCAAAGGGTGTTGCATGAAGATGCTGAATGTTTGGATAAAGGTTGACCGCATTTGAAGCGGCATGTTCATCACGAAGCTTATAGTAAAGCTCTATGATATCTTCATCCGAAAGGTGATCGAGATTATGATTGAGGTCATCCAGGGCATTTCTTTTAAATTTTCCTTTAACCATTTCCCGGGATTGATCTTGGTTGCTCATGTAAGACTCCAATTTTCCACTTTATCAACTAAATTCAATATGTTCGGTAAAATATTGATGGCCGGTATAATTTATTATTTTTATAGGTAACAAAATTAAGCTAAAAATGAAATAAACAAAAAAAGTTTTCGACAAATGCAATTCATCGTCTATTTAGCCATGGTAATTTTGGATGGACAGTTGCCTTTTTTCCTGTAGGAACCATCTTCTTGATACATTATTAATAATGAGTTGTTTATGCGACAATTATTAGTTCCATAAAGCTCATGTTTTGGATAAAAGAGAAAACGTGTCATACTATTATTCAGATCAAAACCGGGGTCATTTTCTAAATAGACCATTGTTCCATTTTCATGTGCTTCGAGCTGCTTAATGATATACCCATGAGTAGTTTGATCCGGGTGCGTGACAATGATTGAATATCCTTTCATGGATATATTTGGCGGCAGTTTCATGTCCACAAGTAAACTATATTCGTTTTTGTTTTCGTTTCGATTGACAGCAATAATACGACCTTTCGGTGATGGCTCACATTTTATCGAATGATCATCTACTATAAGTTCTTCTCCATCGTAAAGATATACGAATGCTATACGTCCCTTATTGCGTCTTACCATTATAATACGAGCTTTGCCTTTTAGGCCTTGTTCTAAACTTAAATCAAACCATACACCACCTGGTTGTTTTGATGATATTATATAATCTGTTCCCTGATCATGTGTTACAGAAAGAGCCGTGTAATTCTCGAATTTAACTTTATCCGAAGGAATAAGTATTTTGATGTTTTTTAAAAACGTTTCTGCGATATAGGGTTCGTGTATTGCTACAAAAGTCGAATCCAAAGGATCTTTTCCATTTCTTTGTATTACTAAAGATGGTCTCTTGAAATCAGCAAGCTTATTGTCATCTTCTTTTGCGGGACGAATTTGTGGTGTATCTGCTAAAATAACTTTACAATCTGGTTGTCCCATAAATGTAGTACGAAGCGCTGCAGGACTGTTCTTTATAAACTTCCAGGTTATTGAAAATGGTTGGTCGGTAGAAACTTCACGAAGATTACTGAACATGGCATAATCGAGAAGCTTGTTATTGGATACCGTTCCTTTTCCCCATTCGTTTTGCGGCAGTTTATATTTTACATCCTGACCTAACAATGTTCCAGGCACTTTGTTGAGACTTAAATTAATGTTGGCGGTTTGCGGGAACCAGGAACTGCCATGGAGAAAGTATTCGTGTTTAGTACCTCCCCGTACATGGAATAAATCGACCACATAAGAATCATTTTCATTGACCTTGATTAAGATTAAGCGGCGCCGGAATTCATCGACGATTCCTGAATAGGCCGTCAGTTGACTTGCTTCGGTAGCCTGCACAGGCCCCTGCATGGGACTGTAAAGTTGAAGATTTCCGCCGTGCCCTGTAGATTTCTGAGTTTGGCCGTTAACTACGACAGTATTGTGGCTTAGTGTGCCTCTGGTCCAGAAGTTCCACGCGGTGTGGGTATAGCCGATATCAGAAAGTAACTCATGGCCTTTTCCAAAGAGAATGAATTGAAGCCCGTCAGCGTGTTGATGTCCATAGCCGCCGGAAAAATGAAGATGAGCTTGTACGATGTTATCACTATCAATATTGCTGCTTAACCGAACATGTCCATAGTCTGTAAGAAGCATCGGCCCCTTGATAAAATCTGTTTTGTTTTGTTCTGTGGGCCATGTATCATGTAGCGGAACAACGTGACCATCTGGATATGTCAATAATAGCGGTGCAAATTTACTATTTTTAATGATTGGGATATTTTTTTCGATATCCACATTGTCCAAGCGTTTACCGTTTTGTAGCCATCTGTAACCCGGGGGATCGCTGTAATCCTTTATTGCATGGGCGCAAAGCCCCATGAAATTTATAACTTGATTATGATAGCTTATCGTCCCTTCATGCCAGAATCCGTCGAAGAAAAAGCCGGTTTTGTAAAATCTTTCAATGCGATTAATCGCATCGTGTACATAGTCAGGTTCGCCGAGAATTCGCCCTGTAATAATTAGACCGCGATATATATAAGGTGACATGTTAGAGTAATTTTCTTTATAGGTTCGAACGAACTTTACGGCAGAATGGAACATGCCTTCGATTTGATTTTTTGTATCTATACGTTGTTCCCGACTCCGTTTTTCTAATTCTCCAGAGTCATAAATTAAATCATATGCCAGAACAAGCTTAATGGGGATATCATCATAAAACCAGCGGTTCCAAATGCCCCCCCAGTATGGATAGGGCTCTTTGGCATTGCTAATCGGCCCTTTGGCGTTAGGCGACACTCTGTCGTTCATTACGTTCCATTTAGGATAAACCTCTGCATAGCGGTTTAAAATAAGAGCAGCACGGCGTGCAAATTCCTGTTTACCAATTAATACATAAGCCGCGGCAAAGTGATAAGCACCCTCTGCCATATACTTCTTGGCCGCGTATCGGGCGCGGGCGGAAAAAAAATACTTTTTTTTATTATTATCTTCGAAGTACTGCCAGATTTCCTGTTCGCCTTGCCGATTAATGGCCTTGATTTTCATGTTCTCGGGATATTTATCATTCGGGAAAACCATTTTGCAATAACGACAATGCAAATGTGTTGGATCAGAGATGCCATTCCATTCCATCTGATTTTCTTGTGATCCACCTTTGCAATTGGGACAACCACAAAAACGAAGGCCATTCATCTCAGGAATGATTTTCAGCATCTCCGATTCTGAAACACTGAGTATGGGGTGTATTATTTTTTCATGTGACTTAATGCTACCTGTAGGTCTGTAAACGGGATGCTGGACATTTTCTGAATTACCATAAATTGTCCCAGGCAGTAGAATCCCAAAAAGAATGAAAATGAAAACTCTTAATATGCTGAATTTATTAATTCTCATTGATAAATAATTTTTCAGCTTTTCTTACATATTTTCTTTTGCAAATCGTACATTCCAGATTGTCACTTATCTTTTCGCCACACACACACATCCATCCGATCTGCCGTGCCGGATTTCCAACCATGAGCGCGTGATCCGGTACATCTTTTGTTACAACGGTGCCGGCACCAACAAAGGCATAACTTCCAACAGTATGGCCGCAGACAATGGTGCAATTGGCCCCAAGAGAAGCACCTTTCTTGATAAGCGTTGGCCGGACTTCATCCATTTTAGAAATTTCCGCCCGCGGATTGTAGACATTAGTGAAGACCATTGAAGGCCCACAGAAGACGCCATCTTCAAGAATGACTCCCTTATAAACACATACATTATTCTGAATCTTACATTGATTACCTACTATGGCATCGGGACCGACAACAACGTTTTGGCCGAGGTTACATTTTGCACCAATTTTAGAGCCGGAAAGGATATGAGAAAAGTGCCAGATTTTTGTGCCCTCACCGATTTCAACATTATCATCGATGATGGCTGTCCGATGAACAAAAAAATCTTGGGTGACATTTGATAGGTCTTGAGAAATGGGTGATGGGTGAGCCGACTCTTTTTGCTCAATGGATTTCTGACTTGATTCAAGTACTTTCAATACCCGGAGGCCCTCTTCAGCGGAGGTGAATGCAGGAATGCGGGTTTGCATGGCAGATAGAAACGCTTCGCATTCAGCCCTTAAAGGCTCTTTCCAAGTGCTGCTAATGTCTATCGGTATTCCATCTGCTTTTTGAGGTACGGGGATATTATTTTGCCAATTGATGATATGGGGATACAGAACGAGTTTATTTTCGGTGGGTGCTGTGTCGTCAAAAACAATCATACCGTTGCTGCCCACGATGACGAGCTTTTGTTCTTTATAGGGATTGAGCCAACTGACAAAAATGTGAGCGCCGATGCCCGAGGGGAATTTCAGGTTCGTCATAGTGACGTCGGGAATTCGGGCATGGAGGAAGTTGTTACCTACCGAATCGACGTATGTTGGCTCTTCGCCCGTCAAGCTGAGAATAACAGAGATATCATGGGGCGCGAAGGACCACAGGGTGTTTTCCTCGCGGCGGATCTTACCGAGGGACAGTCGTCGGGAATAGATATACTGGAGCCTGCCTATTTTACCTTCTTTAATCATCTGTTTCAGGGTGACGACGGCGGCATGATATTGGAGGATATGACCGACAAACAGGATTTTCTTCTTTTCCGCTGCAAGATGGAGAAGCTTCTCACCGTCTTGATAGGTCAAGGAGAGAGGTTTTTCAACAAAAACGTCTTTGCCGGCCTGCAACGCCCTCTCAGCCAGGGCGCAGTGGAGGGCGGCCGGGGCGGCAATGACGCAGCCCTGAATATCCGGATCACTGAGAACGGCATCGAAATCCGCCGTGGTCCCGATTCCGAGATAGGTTTCCTGCATTTGGGACAGGATGCCTTGATCGCCGTCGCAGACGGTCTTGAGAACATTTAGCTGATGGAAATTGCGGACGAGGTTTTTACCCCAATAGCCGGCGCCGATGACGGCGATGTGTCGATTGGTCATATTATGCCAACTCCTGAGAGATTTTATTCTGGTCTTGTATATTTAGATAAGGGTGCATCGGCAGACTGAAGATACGTTCCGCGCATGATTCACTGTTGGGGAAATTACCTTTTTTATAACCGAGGCCGGCATATGCCGTTTGCATATGTAAGGGTTTGGGATAATAAATAGCCGTAGGGATGTCCGCTTTTTTGAGCTTGTTGATCAGGGCGGTCCGCCTGGTCTCGCTTTCTACGAGAATGGAGTATTGTGCCCAAGCGCTTTTATAGCCGGCCGGAATAACGGGGGTGGAAATCCCGGGGCGTGATGACAAAGCTTGCGTGTAGCGCTGGGCGACACCCTGGCGCAGATCGATCTCTTCGGGGAAGATGTCAAATTTTGCCAACAGGATAGCGGCCTGGAGGGTGTCAAGGCGGCCGTTGATGCCGATGCGGATGTTATTATATTTATCAATGCCTTGACCGTGGACACGGATGGAATCCAGCTTTTGAGCGAGTGTGGCATCATTTGTAAAGCACATGCCGCCGTCGCCGTAGCAGCCTAAGGGTTTAGCCGGGAAGAAGGACGTACAGGCGATGTGTCCGAAGGAACAGGTTTTTTTGTCTTTATATTCAGCCCCGAAGGACTGAGCGGCATCTTCGATGACGAATAGATTGTGATTTTTTGCGATCGTATCGATGGCATCGTAGTCAGCGGGGAGGCCGAACAGATCGACGGGGATGATGCCAGAGGGGCGAAGACCTGCCCCCTCACCCTTGCCCTCTCCCACCGGAGGTGCGGGAAGCGCTTTTGGTAAGGGGTGGATGGATGGGTTATTGGCTTTTACCGCCTGGATCGCCAAATCAAGTTTTGCCGGATCGATGTTGAAGGTTTGGGGATCGATGTCGACGAAGACGGGGGTGGCCCCGAGCAGGCTGACGACCTCGGCGGTGGCGATAAAGGTAAAAGGGGGCGTAAAGACGGCGTCACCGGGTCCGATCTCAAGAGCCATAAGTGCCATCAGGAGAGCGTCCGTGCCGGATCCGCAGCCTATAGCATGTTTTGCGCCGACATAGGCTGCAAGTTTGCCTTCCAGCTCTTTGCCTTCCGGGCCCATGATGTATTGGCCGTGGGCGAGAACCTTCTGGATATTAACATCCAGTTGGGTTTTGATTCTTTTCTGCTGTCTTTTGAGATCGATGAAGTCCATCGTGGTGTGTTATTCCTTTCTTTTATATAATTGCTGGATTAGAGCTGGTTTGTTGATTTATTAAGATGAAAGCCAATCCCGGATAGCATTTTTTCTATTTTCATATTCGATAGATGCCGTTGTATCTTTATCTTTGAGTAAGGCCTTGAAAATCTGATGGCTATGTCTCTTCAAAAGGAATCCCATGCGGGTCAGATATATCCTATAATAAGACAAAGACGTTCTTGTTATGGATTCATCATGAATCATGGTTTCCTTCTGGGGGAAAGATCGCTTCAGAAGAATCTTTATTTTTTCCACCTTTTTTTCATTGCTGAACAACCGCGAGATGAATGTCGTCACAGGCATAACTGCAGGCGCCTCATTAGCAAAAATTAATTCCTCGGCGGAATCCATAATCATGTCATTATCGGGTTTAAGCTGTACCATAATATGTTCGGGAACAGATAGGCCAATTAGTTTTTTCGTGAGGGCGAGCATCAGGTATAGGCAGTTGTTAATCTTCATTTGGTTGCTGATGTTCAACAGCCGTTGCCAATCCAGTGCGGTGCCGTAATGCTCTACCGTACGGGAGATATCAATGAAAGACTTTATCCCGCCTTCAAAGCCATGCAGGATGGATGCATGAACACATATATGGATAAGCAGGTCTTCCGGACTCAGTGTCAGGACGTTGATTCCATGGAGAGAGGTGGCGTGTGCTTGTTTCCATAAATCATCAATGGCAAATCTTTCAGTCAGCGGCCATCTGTAAATATTAAAATGCAACTCAATCGTTATTTTATTTTTACCTCTGAAAGGTGGTAAATGGGCTTCCGAAATACCAAGATCTTTTGTTTTTGTGCTGTAACCTTGATCTATTAATATATGACTTGCCTTTGCGAGGTCTGCTTTTTTCACCAAGAGATCGATGTCGCTCATCGGCCGCAGGGCAATATTTCCGTAAACGAATTGGGCCAGGTGGGTGCCCTTGAGCAGAATGACGTCGATATTGTGTTTATTGAATTCGGTAACCAGCTTTAAGATTTGCTGGTAAACTTTCATGTTTCGAGCAGCGGAGAGGTAATAGACTGCCTGCATCTGTTTCTTAATATCTGCCGGAACTTTCAGACTGGGGAACAGGGGCTTGAGCGTGTGATATAAATATGGGGTTGTTCGAAAACGTGTTGACGTCTGAAGGATGTCTTGCCAGTCTGTTTCCTGAAATGACCGCAGGTTTTGAATTTTGACGTCCGGCGGGTCGTTTCGTAAACAACTAAGCAAAAGTGTTGGCGTTTGGGTCATGTGAAATATAGGATTAAGGTTCAAGGATCAAGGTTCAAGGTTAATATGATTAATTATTTACTTTCCAGTAGCCGTCCCTATTGCTTCCGATCCTTTCAATAAGGCCTTCCGCTTTGAGGTTCTTTAGGTGTTCTTTGATGGTGTTACCGCTTTTTCCCGTCAGCAGGGCCAGTTCTTCTCGGGTGAGCTTTGGATTCTCCTGCAAGCTGTTAAGAATCTGTGTCCTTGTTGATTTTTTCTGGGTGGTTTTCTGGGTGGTTTTCTGGGTGGTTTTCTGGGTGGTTTTAAATACCGTTACCCGGAAACCATTTTGTATTTCTTCAAATAAGGGGTCCGGAAGACCGTATGATTTAACGGACTCCAGGACTCTTTTTATGCCGGACCCGTATTTTTCGATTATGCCGGCTTCCTTAAAAAGAGATGCGATTTGTTTATTGCGGATGGCAGAAATATAGTTACCGCTCAACAATTTCTCTATGGAAAGTCCTTCTAACAGGCCGCCGGGGTTGAAAAATTCCATCCGACCATCGAATATTTTGATAACGGAATCACTCGAAGACAGATAATCACGATGAACGATCATATTTACAACGATTTCCCGGATAGCTTCCAAGGGATAATCCCATCGCTCTTCACGTTGTTTCTTGCCGGTGATGATATAAGATCTGTCAAGATGTTTATGAATAAATGCAAGTGTTGAATCCACTTCAGTGAATAGATCCGATCGAATTGTAACACTGTCCCGGATGATTGTATCACTTGAAAAACGCCCCACTTCGATTGCAGATTGTAAGTTTTCACCTTCGGAAAAAAGGGCGTAACAGCCGTTTGTGATGTTATCACCTTTAATCAACTCATATTTCTTCAAAACTGTCATGGGATCATCCATGAGCGGGAAAGGTCTCAGACGATTGGTCATCTTAATGAACGCATTCACCTTATCTAAAGATATCGTCTCAATTCCATGTTGTTGGTCCGTATAGTAGTCCCAACTGGTTTGATAACTTCTTAAATGAAGATTCGATATCTCGTGAATGGTCATCTGGTGATTTGAATTCTTTATTCGCTTGAGATATCTTCCCCGGCAACTGATAGGCTTTATGGGGAATTCCTCGATGACGAAAACCACCAAATCTTTAGATCCGACTTTTACGATTTCTGTATCCGGCATGAGGGATGGAGATGTATTTGATTTTATCTGATTAAGCCATTGTTGAATGGTTTCTCGTCCATGCTCGATGCCGATAATTTTACCGGTATTTGTTGTTCCGACAATGACCGTTCCGCCTTTTGTATTGGCAAACGCGGTCAGCGTCTCAATGGTTGAATGGTCGAAATGAGCCTTAAACTCAACTGCTTCGGATTCACCACGGGTTAAGAGTTCTTGAATTTTTTTCCTGTTCATATTTTAAAAATAGGTTCAAGGATTAAAAGCGAGGATCAAGGATCAAGGTTCAAGGTGAAAGGTGCAAGGATTAATCACTTTTGTTTCTCTAAGATAACAATTCCAGGCAAATTGTATTTTGCTCTTTTTTATCCAGGCAGGGATGCATCGGCAGGCTGAAGACGTGTTCCGCGAAGATCGATCCCTTCGGGGAAGATGTCGAACTTGGCCAGAAGGATGGCGGCCTAATCCGAGGACGTCAACAGAGTCCTGTGTGTTGCCGCTCTTATTGTTTTCCATACGTTACGGCGCCCATCAAATATTTCCAGGCCGGTGCAGCCTGGATGATTTCTTTTTCGATGCCGGGGCTATATTCATGGTACAGCAAGTGGCCCCGGGCTTCGGGCCAGCGCCGGCAGCCCATTTCCATGGCCTTGACTTCCCGCCGTCGGGTTTCGGCTTCGGTAAGGCTCCAGCAGGTGTTGATGAACAGGGTTCCCTCGCCGTCGCACAGGTCAACTTCACTTCCGTTGCTGTAATAGTAAAGGTCTTTGCGAGTACGCCGAACCTCAAGGTACACGGCGGTTTCCAGTTTGTGGCCCACGTCACGCCCCGCGTTGGTCTTGAAGGCGGCTACGAGTCCGGGATCGATGACGTGGAGTTTGCGTGGGTTGTGGGCCTGTTTTCGCAGGGACTCTTCCTGCCGGGGTACGAGGAATATCAGGAAGGCGTCCTGCAGGTATTCCAGGTAATCGAAGAGGGTGTTTTTTGAAACACTGAAGCCGAGTGATTGGAAGTCCCGATGGAGTTTGCTGACGTTGACCAGAGATGCGGTGTTGCGGAAGGCGTGGCGCAGCAGTGCCCGCATCAGTTTTTCGTTGCGCACGCCGTAACGCTCGACGATGTCCCGGTAGAACATGAGCGAAGCGTATTCTTCAAGAATCAGGGGGCGCACTGTTTCGTCGGCAAGGACGATTTCCGGGAACCCGCCCCAGGCAAGATAGGCTTCCAATGCTCCGCGTATGAGGCTTTCGTTTTCGGCGCTGTGGGGTTGTATATCGATGCCGCGGAAGGTAAGCGCTTCACGAAAGCTCAGCGGAAAGACCTCCAGCGTGATGCTGCGACCCCGCAGTGCCGTGGTAAGATCCCGGGCGAGAAGCCGGGACGAGGATCCGGTGACGAAGATTTCCACATTTTCCGTATCCTGTATGCGTCGCACCCATCGTTCCCAGCCGGGTACGTTCTGCACTTCGTCAAGGAACAGGTAGACCTTCTGATTCAGGGTTTCCGGGTATAGTTCGTGGAGACAGCGCAGTACCAGATCCAGTTCTTCGGCGGCCAGGGGGTGAAGACGGTCGTCCTCGAAGTTGAGGTAGACGATGGAACGGCGGTCGACACCCTGTTGGGCGAGACGGTTAATGGTATCGAAGAAGAGGAAGGTTTTGCCCGACCGTCTTACCCCGGCTAATCCGACAACCTTTCCCGTTCCCGTAGGAATGACCAGCTCTCGGGGACGTCCGCGCGGCAGGGTCCGTTCGGCAAACTGGCGAAGGACGTATTTAAGATTGTCGCTATTCATAGGTGCGATATACGCCACAATCGTCCCTTTATGCAAGGACAAAAACGGGCAAGTACCCATTCTTAAGATTATGGCTTGTTTTTTTCTATGGTTCTTAGGTCCAAGGGATAGGACACAGGTTCAAGGGTCAAAGGTCCAAGGGAGATGAAATTTTTAATAGATACAGCTCCGCCCCCTCGGTTACATCCAAGTCGGGAGTCTTCTAAAATATTAAAAGCCTGTCAAACACTTGTCTTCTGCGGCAATGGGATTCAATGGACGTTCCGTCTTGCTGGGGCAGGGTCAAACCGACCGAATTCCGTTTCCAAGACGGTGTCTTGATCGAATTGTATGACATTTCCCATCCCGCCCGAGGGACAACGCGTCATAAGATTATTCACCATTCTTAGGGACAAGAATTTCTCCTGATCGTCAAATTGATGACATAGGAATTACGGCATACATTCTTCGCAGTAATGACAACATAAGTCGAAATCAGGCTGCAAAAAAAATCATTAATTGTTAAATTGATATTGTACGTAAACAGGCGATACGTTGTATTAAAAATACGCGGGAGTGTCAAGAACAAGGTGAGATGGGCAAATGATTAGTTTGTCGGCCGAAAGCCATAGGCAGTGGGCGATAAGTCACAGGTTCAGGGATATCATTGTGAATGGTCAATCGTGATGGTCTCGTAGAAAGTCGAGAACCAACCTCACCTTCATCCCCTCCCACCGAGGGAGGGGAATATGACTTTTTACGAGTCCGTCAATCGTGACGAAGGAAAATTGATAAAAATATCCACTTTTTATGAAAAGTCATTTTTGAATTGATATAAATGAATGAAAAGATTATAGTGATCGCACTTTTCCTGTAAATCTACTTTTCGACAATTCAATGTATAAGGAATAGTGTATCATAGAAGAAAGGAGGATTCCGGCAGCGGATTTAGTTTGATTATCGTGGTATTTAATGACTGCCACGTTCAATATTTTGTCATTTCACCAATTTTTTACGAGGAGGGAAAATGAGAACAAAAGAAGAATACATTCAGGGTTTATCCAAGATGAAACGAAACCTCTACTGCGACGGCGAGCTGATCGACCGCACGGACGAACTTCATAAGGAGTGTCTCGATGTCATGGGCACGACGTTTGAAGAGGCGCAGAGACCGGAAAATCAGGAGCTCATGACGGCTATCTCTCATCTTACCGGTGAGCGGATCAATCGTTTCAATCACATCCATCAGAACACCCACGACCTGCACATGAAGCAGGATATGACCCGTATGCTGTGCCAGAAGGTAGGGGGTTGCATTCAGCGTTGCATGGGCATTGACGCGACGAACGCTGTTTATAACGTATCCTACGAAGCAGACAAGCAGAACAATGGCGCCACCCAATATCACGAGAATTTCAAGAAGTGGCTCACCCGCTTCCAGACGGAAGATCTGGTCGGCTGCTGTGCCCAGACAGACGTGAAGGGCGACAGGCTCCTGAGGCCGGCGGATCAGCCGAATCCGGGCGCCTATGTCTACATCAAGGAAAGACTGAAAGACGGCATCGTGGTCAGCGGCTGTAAAGTGCATATTTCCGAAGCGTCCGTGGCTGATGAAGTGCTGGTCGTTCCCACAAGAGCATTACGTGAACAGGACAAAGATTATGCCGTGGCATTTGCCATCCCCGGCGATTGGGACGGCCTAAAACAGGTGGTCACGATTCATAACCTGCGAAAAAGGGACCATTTCCCGCGCGGATTCATGCCGGGCTCCACGGATTCCTACATGATCTTTGACGACTGTTTCGTACCCTGGGAGCGGGTCTTCCTGGCCGGCGAATATCAGCACGGCGGCGTTCTGGCCCTCCTGTTCGCTTTATTCCATCGTCATTCCTATTCGGGTTGTAAGCCGGCCATCGGTGATGTGGTTCTGGGAACAGCCGCCCTGGCCGCAGAGATGAACAATATTCATAAGCAATCTCACGTCCGCGAGAAGCTGGCGGAAATCATCCTGGTCACCGAGTTGGGCTATGCGGCCGGGTATACGGCGTCCGATCTGGGCAAACCGGAAGTCTACATGCCGGGCGTCGGTTTCATTCCTTATGGGCCGGGTTCCTACATTCCGCATTCCATTTACTGTAATGTGGGTCGGTGCCTGTCGGGCGAAGCGGTCTGGCGTGAGGCGGAAATCCTTTGTGACATCTCCGGCGGTGTTGCGGCGACGTTCCCCCATGAGAAGGAATTTGTGAATCCCGAAACAAAAGACTTGCTGCTGAAGTACACGAAACGTAATGAAAATGTGCCCGCCGAGGATCAGGCCCAGTTCTGGCGATTCCTGGGCGATACGCTCTGCTCGGCAACGGGCGGCATTCACAATATCGGCAGCTACCATGGCGGCGGTTCTCCGATCATGGAGCAGATTGCCATTACGACCCAGTATGACATCGAAGCGAGGAAGAAGCTCGTCAGGTACATATCGGGGATGAGCGGTGGCGATCGTGATGTGTTAAGTCCGTCTAAAAAGTAAGAGAAGGTTGAACTGAAAAAGCCCCTTTCCGCTTGCCGGGAAGGGGCTTTTTTGTCTCAGCCCTGCAGGACGGTTCTCATGATTTTTTTAACGGGAAACCATTTGTTGATGCCGGAAATGGCTCTGCGGATTTTAGGGAGAGCTTCTTTTGTCGCTTTCGCGCCTGCGTCGACAAGGCCGAGGGCCTGGGAAAAATCCGCCCATTGCAGGTGACCGACCTCCGGGCGGATAATAATATCCGCATCCATCAGATCATGCGCAACCAGATGGCGGGACATGACATCGTTGGCCCGCGAAAAAACGTCAAAAGCCGACCGAAGCTCATCTTTCATAATCGGCATCTTATCGACAACGACGGCAATAACAGTGTCCGCCCCTTTACAACGGGCGACGCCGGCCGGAACCATGGTGACGATCCCCCCGTCCGATAATATTTGTTGGCCGTGCCGCAGCGGCTCCACGGCACCGGGGACCGAACAACTGGCGGATACGGCAAAACGAAGCGGGCCTTCGGAAAAAATGATTTTCTCGGCGCTGACAAGGTCCGTCGCAACGGCATGAAAAGGAATCAGGGTATCCTGGATAAGGATATCCGGCACAAAGTACTCGATCATCAACTGAAATTCTTCCGCCGACAATATGCCGGGTTTAAACATGGCCTGGGCCAGGTAGAACTTGTTTAAAAAAAAGTTGTGGATTTTTTTGGTGAGCCCAACTTCCATATGGTCGCTTGTCTGCTCCAGCGACCGGATGGCGGATGATTGAAATTCCTCGCTGTTGAGGTAATCTGTTACTTTTGTCTCCAGCTCCGCCGCACTCACACCGCTCGCGTATGCCGCGCCGATCAGCGCGCCGCTGCTGGTGCCGGCAATGAGGCTGATGGGGATTTGCTCTTCCTCTAACACTTTCAGTACACCGATGTGGGCCAGACCTCGGGCGCCGCCGCCGCCGAGGGCCAGGCCGATGTCATTTCCTATCCATTTGGTTTTCATATTTATGACCGCTCTGATCGTCTCTGTGGTAAAAAATTAATTTTGAAAGTCCGTTACCGGGATAATGCATGAAAATCAGATCACCCTCCCCGGCCCCTCCCATCGAGGAAGGGGATGATTTAAGGAGTAAAATCAGTTCCTCCCCATTGAGGGAGAAAGTGATTTAAAAAAGTACAATCGTTATCCTTCCGGCAAGGAAGGGGTTGATTGAAGTTAGTGCCCTCTCCACTGGTGGGAGAGGGCCATGAAGGGGGAATCCAGTTTCACAATTGCTAATCGTTTGTTCGGTTGACAAATTTATTCCTATTTATTACGTATGTCAAACTCAAATCATTACTATTGACAGCCCCGTAAAAAGTTATATTCTCCTCACTCTATCTACTTTCATTCCCGGGAGCATAAAAGGCAAGACATAATCAAGAATGTAATTTTTCCTCTGTCAGTTCATCACACAGTGGATGTGAAGATCGACTCTATATAAATTCAGCAGCGGGGCATACGAAACAGTAAGGGGGAAGCGGTAATCATGCAAAGAAAAGAGGGGAAGAAAATATTTCAAGGATATTGGGTGGTAGCAGGGGCTTGGCTGGCCATGTTCGTCAGCGCCGGCTCACAATATAGTTTTGCCGTTTTTCAGCCGGTTTTGCTTGAGGAATTCGGCTGGACGAGAGGAATGATTTCCACGGGATTCACGCTGAATATGATCCTCATGATCGGTATGGGGTTGATTGGCGGAATACTGGTCGACAAAATCGGACCGAAACGGACGGTCATCATCGGCGGCGTTATCGGGGCGGTGGGGATGGCTCTTTTGGGCAGCGTCACGAAACTGTGGCATTTCATTTTGATTTATGGAGCGCTGTTACCTGTCGGTCTGGGATTATCGTACTATGTCGTGAATGTGTCTACCGTCAGGCGCTGGTTCGTCCGAAGGGCATCGACGATGGTTGCCGTCGCCCTGACCGGTTCCGGTCTGGGCATTGTATTTTGGACACCCGTGGCCCATCAATTTATAAAAAATTTTGGATGGCGCACCGGCTATGTCTGGTTTGGCGTCTTTCTTCTGATCGGATGCGTTCTGGGGGGCCTGTTGCTGAAGAAGAATCCTGAATCCTACGGACTGCATCCGGATGGCGACATACCGTCCCCTGATACAGACGCCCAAAAAGATCCGCCCGTGCTGGAAGTCATCTGGGGGGTGAAGGATGTTCTCCGGACTTCGACGTGGTGGACGCAAATCCTGGGACAGAGCGGTTATAACATCGCTATTGCGGGTCTTTTGGCTCATTTGATCACTTGGGGCGCCAACGATATCGGCATACCGATGGGCACCATGGTGTCGATTTATTCCGTCGGTTTTGTTTCATTTGCCGTCGTCGGCCGACTGGTTTCAGGCGTTGTTTCGGACTGGCTGATCGCTCGTTATCGATATAGTCGCAAGCCGATGCTCTATTTTTGCAGCTTTGGCGTCGCGGGGGCTCTCTTTCTGTGTCCCGCCGTGGAAGGTCCCCGTACTCTGATTGCGGCATCCTGTCTGTTGGGTTTTTGTTACGGCAGCGGGTTATCCATTTGGCCGGTCTATTTGGCCGACCTGTTCGGTGTCGGGAATCTGCCCGTCCTGTTCGGATTGGGCGGGGTTTTCAACGGGCCGATGCCGGCCCTCGGTCCGGTTCTATATGGTTTCTCCTATGATATCACCGGCTCCTACAATACGGCATTCATCATCACGGGAATTTTGTGCGTTTTATCGGGCATCGCTATTTATTTTATCCGGGTGCCGGTGAAATCGAAGCCCTTGACAGTATAAACGTTTTTCCCTTGCGTTCCCTAAATGAATGGGCTATGAAATCAAGGTGCAAGGTTCAAGGAACAAGGTTAAAGGTGAAGGAGTTAATGATTTTTTGATCCTCATTAGGATATCCCCAAGCCAATCCCTCAATCCCGAGACCCACAAAAATGCCGCAAGACATTAAAGTCCTATGTGATGGGTAGCCGGAAAAAGATTCAAAACGAGATAAACCGGTTACTCATTATCGATTACTGTTTTTTTGGTAAAAGGAGTGTGTAGAATGAAAAAAGAGATCCTTCCCGATTTGTACACCATCGAGATTCCTCTTCCCGGGAATCCTTTGAAAGCCCTCAATTCCTATATCATCAAGGCGAGCGACAGAAATCTGATGATTGATACGGGCTTCAACCGTAAAGAGTGTTTTGAAGCCATGCAGGAGGGACTCAAAGAGTTGGATGTAGATCTTAACAAAACGGATATTTTCCTGACCCATCTGCATGCCGATCATACGGGGCTGGTATCGAGATTGGCGACGGACAGCAGTACCATCTATTTTAACAGGCCCGACGCGGATTCAAAGGGAGGCTGGGACCACATGCTCGTCTGCGCCGGCGAAAACGGTTTCCCCGAAAATCAACTGGAAGCGGCTTTTAAGAATCATCCCGGCTATAAATACAGCCCGGAAACGGCGCCGGATTATACGATCCTGGAAGACGGCGATAAGGTTGATATCGGCGCGTATCATTTCGAATGTGTTCAAACCCCCGGCCATACGCGGGGACACATGTGTCTTTATGATGAGGCCAAGAAGCTGTTCATCTCCGGAGACCATATCCTGATTGATATTACTCCGAACATTGCCTGTTTTTCTGAAGATGAAGACCCGCTACACGATTATCTGAACAGCTTGGACCGGGTCGATAAGCTGGACATCGATTTGGTATTGCCGGGACACCGGCGCGTGATGGACGATCATCGGGCCAGGATTCAGGAGTTGCGGGTGCATCACCGTCACCGAGCCGATGAGGTCCTTGAGATCTTAAAAAAGGGACCGCTGAACGCCTTTCAGATCGCATCTCAGATGACCTGGGATATCACCTTTCCGACCTGGGACATGTTTCCCGTATCGCAGAAATGGTTCGCCACGGGTGAAGCCATTGCCCACCTGCGGTTCCTGGAGAGCAACGGCGAGATTAAAAGGGATCGGCAGGGGAAGGTGTATACGTTCTCCATCAATTGATGGGGGGGCGGCTTCGTAAAAAGGCCGGATGCTGCGTTGCGCATCAGCCCTCGTCACTGCGGCGTACGTTAAAAATTTCTATTTGGAAAGCCTTCTCTTGATTTCTCCGTACTTGACCAGCGCCGACATGGCAAGAGCAGCGTGTTCGACGTTATCGAATTGCGGGATTTTGTATTCTCTCAAAATGCCGTCGATGATTTCCAGCCGCTGCCAGAAAAGCCCAATCATCGGTTTCCCATATTTTTCCGGTATTCTGCCGAACGCCTCCGCGGCGTCGATGACGTGCTTTCGCTGTTCGCTGTAACTTTCCTTATAGCTCCGGTCTCTGGGGACAAGCGTCAAAACGGCGTCGACCGAATCGAGAGAGGCCAGCGTGTCGAACACCCTCACTTCCTCTTCCGAATCGAAGTTTCCCGCCGCGAAATCGACGGGATTCCTGGGTGTGGGGGCATGCGGCGGCAGCATGGCCTTTAGCTTCCGGGAATCATCTTCGGTGAACTCCGGAACGTCCATCCCCAGATCCGTCAAATTGTCCGAAGCGACGACGCCCTGACCGCCGTTTGCGAGGATGCCGACTCTTTTTCCTTTGGGCAGCGGCTGTTTGAAGAGAGGTTCCGCCATAAAGAAAAGATGCTCCATCTGTTGAACCCGGATGATGCCCGCCTGATTGCAAATCGCATCCAGGACCCGATCCGATCCCGCGATCGACGCCGTATGCGACATGGTGGCGCGGGATCCGGCGGAAGAGCGGCCGCCTTTCATCATCAGGATGGGCTTCCTGGCGGCGACTCTGCGAGCTGTTTCGAAAAACCTTTTGCCGTCCTTGAATCCTTCCATGTACATCGTGATCACTTTGGTATCGTCGTCCTCGCCCAGATACTCCAGATAATCCGCAGCCGTCAAATCGCCCTGATTTCCGATGGCGATGAATTTGCTCAAGCCGTATTCTCTCGCGGTGGTAAGACGGACGGCTATGCCGCCGAAGCTTCCGCTCTGACTGATGAAACCGACGGGACCGGCCGTGCGGTCTTCAGACGGGGTCATGTTGAGATTCGAAGCCGAGCACCAGATGCCGTTGCAGTTCGGTCCGACGAAGCGGAGGTTTCCCGCCCTGGCGATTCTGACGGTTTCTTCTTCAAGCTTCCTACCCGTCTCTCCCGTTTCCGCAAAATCGGCGGAAATAATAACCCCGCCCCGAACGCCTTTCTCAACGCAGGCCTTCATCACTGCGGGCATCTGCGCGGCCATTACGGTAAATACGGCCATTTCGACGTCGCCGGGAATGTCTCTCACGTCAGCGTAAGCTTTAGCCCCGAAGATTTCTTTCGCCTTGGGATTAACGGGATAAATGTTGCCCCGGTAATTGGAATGCAAGGCCCTGTAGAGTAGTCGTCCGCCCCATTTTTCTATTTGCGAGCTGGCGCCTATGATAGCGACTGATTTCGGCTTGAAGATGTGATCAAGCTGTTGGACAATGGTTTCAGACATTTTATGCACCTTTCTAAATCTTTTCGGATTCTCCCTGGATGGATACTGAATATGGATCACGGTTTAAGGCCGACACGGACCGCCGCGGGACAAGACGTTTCCGGAAGAAAGTTGTTAATGCAAGATTACTTCGGACGTTCTTAATGTTAAAAAAGAGTCTGACGGCAGGCCTCTTCAAAAAAACGCTCCCCAGAGAAGCAAGGAGCGTTTTTTCCGTTACCAAAAAACACTTGCTTTTGCAAATTTTTATATCGCTGCAGGAAACCGATTTATTTCTTCGGAATCAGATCGATGATGGTGATTTCCGGAGGCGCCAAAAATCGGATCGGCGGTCCCCAAGTGCCGGCGCCCCGGTTGATATAGAGGACTGAATTTTTGGGCAGTTCATAATAGCCGGCCTGACGATGCTTGAAGAAAAGGCCCGTGATGATGCTGAAAGGGAAAAATTGTCCTTTGTGGGTGTGGCCGGAAAGCTGCAGATCAAAGTAGCCCAGGGCTTCAGGATTGACATCCGGTCGATGCTTTAAGAGCAAAGTGAAGTGCTCCTGAGGCAGTCCGGTAAGGACTTCCTTCTCTGGCATCCGGGCGGGTATAAGCATGCTGATGCCCGTCGAGTCATCAATTCCGGCGATATTAACAACTCCGGCGATTGTAACACCTTCTCCTCTGAGCAGTTTGAAGCCCGCTCCTTCCGTAAAAACAACAGCTTTTTGAATGCCCGCGTAGAACTCGTGATTACCCGTCACGGCAAATTTTCCGTATCGTGGATGCATGTCCTTGAGAAGCTCCATCGGTTTTTTAAGGTTATTGATTTCTCCGTCCAGCAGATCGCCGGTTGACACAAGAATATCGGGATCAGCTTTTTTGATTTCGTCCAGAATAGGACGCAGGCGACCTTCTTGGATAATCAGTCCGATGTGAATGTCGGAAACCTGGACGATCCGGAGTCTGCCGACTTCAGGGGGCAGTTTGGGGGTGTGGATAGTGATTTTTTCCGTTCGGATATGAGTGGCCTCGAAATAACCGTAAATGTTGATGCCCAAGGCGACAATAAAGGGAATGAAAAAGGCATAAAGCGGTGAAATGTTGAAGCGGGCCGGATGACCATGGGCGGCATAAGCGCTTAGGTAAAGGACGGAACGGCCCAGATCGAGGATGAGGGAGGGGAAAAAAAACAAGACGATAAAGCCCATCCAGATATAGCCGATATAAGCAATCAGACGGACGGGTAAAGCGATGCCGTGCCGTTCAATGATCCCGACGATCAGGGGGGCCAGTCCCAGAAAAAGGAAGCTGATGGTTAGGCAAACGGTTGCAATGGCCCCGGGATGAAAAGCCGCTCTGATCTTCAGGAACAGATAAAAATGCAATCCGCTGTACAGTAAAAAGAATGTCAGCAGAAAATAGATAAAGGTCATTCTCATAATCGTGCTCTTTGAAACGGCCACTTGTTACCTGATGAATTTAAACCTCGCTCCTTGAATTTTGTTTACAGCCCTCGTCCATTTCTTGGCTGATAGCACAATCCGTCGGGGATCACAAGGATTATTGCCCGAACCATCCCTTTGGATTTATTCCCGAATTGCGTTCGGTAAAAAAATTTGGACAACTTGGATAAGATATAGTATGGGAGCTTAGCTTTCTACTTTGCGCTCATCGATAAAAGCGTGACAGGAGCTGAATATATGATATAAATTGGGCATTGGTACGATTTATGTGTTTGATTGTTTTTTCCTACAGAATGCACCCGAAGTACCCGCTGGTCCTGGCGGCAAACCGGGACGAATATTATGAAAGGCCGACGGCGCCGATAGCCTTCTGGGACGACGCACCTCATTTGCTGGCCGGACGGGACTTGAGGGAAGGGGGAACCTGGCTGGGCGTGACCAAAAAAGGGCGTATCGCCGCGTTGACCAATTACCGCAATCCGCCCGAGCTGAAAAAGGGAGCGCCGTCGCGGGGTTTGCTGGTCAGCAGTTATCTTTGCAGTCAGGAGGAACCGCTGGCGTATCTCTTGAAATTAAACGCAGAGGCTGATCAGTATAACGGTTTCAGCATGATTGTCGGTGATTTAAATCATCTTTATTACGCATCGAACTGGGGCTGTACCATCGAATTGATGCCGGGCTTATACGGATTGAGCAATCGCCTTTTAGATACGCCGTGGCCGAAGGTAGAGAAGGGCAAAGCGGCCCTGAGCGCTATTCTGGAGGCGGCCGACGACCCCCATCCCGATGATATCTTTCAGTTCCTTTCCGACCGGACGGAATCGGACGATGCCGATCTGCCGGACACGGGGATCGATCGGGATTGGGAACGGATTCTATCGGCCATATTTATTACCAGTCCCAACTATGGCACCCGCTCGTCCACGGTCATCATGATTGATAAGAATAATAGCTTGACCTTTATTGAAAAGTCGTTTGCCGGTGCTGATAGTGAGAATTGGTTGACGACGACATTTAAATTCAAGTTAAATCCTGCTAAGGGCAATAAAGCTAAAGGGAAAAATCATCATAAAACAGGTTGTTGATCATGTCAAACCGTGAATATCCGGACGTGCCGCGCGTCGGTGTGGGGGCGGTCGTCATCAAGGACGATAAGGTTCTGCTGGTCAAGAGGGGTATTGCGCCGAGTATGGGATTGTGGGCGATTCCCGGTGGCGGGTTGGAGTTGGGTGAAACGCTGCAAGAGGGAGCGGAGCGCGAAATCCTCGAAGAAACCGGTGTGACGATCCGTGCCAAATTGCCGCCGGTTTATACGTTTGAGTTTATTGAAAAGGACGCTGCCGGTCGCATACATTTCCACTATGTTATTGTCGATCTTTTGGCGGATTATATCAGTGGGGAGGCGTTAGGGGCGGATGATGTCGATGAGGCCTGTTGGTTGACGGCGCGGGAACTCAATGGACTGAATGTTTCACAAAACACCCTTCGCCTTTTGCGGGCTGTTCAATTCATCCGAGATTAGAAGGCGGGGGGTCAGGTCTTGGAAAGAAGGTAGGGGTCAGGTCTTGTTTTTTGCCTCTTAGGCAAAAAACAAGACCTGACCCCTACCTTCCTACCTTCAGTTTTGGCTTTCCAGCTTTTTCTGTTTTTTGATTAAATCCGTCGACCGGATTAAAGCCTCTGTGATCCGATCATCCGGCTTACTGGTCAGTTTGTCGGCCTGTTGATAAAAATCCAGGGCCTGATCCAGGTGACCCACCATTTCGGCACACACGCCAAGGTTGTACAGAACGCCAATAGCCTTTGGTGACGACACCATCACTTCATCCCATAATGCGCAAGCCCGATCGAACCGTTCCTTTTCGGCAAACTCGAGGCCGCTTTTAAATTTTTCCCGGGCTTCCGGTGAGTCGATGCCGTCCGTATCGTTCATCATTTTGATGGTCATGGTCGTATAGTGCGGCGCCACATCATAGCGGAACATACCTAACGCCTGTCGTTTGGCCAGATTGATAAGCTCCGGCGCACCGGCAACCGGTGCCTGACCGTCCGCGCATCCCGAAGCGTTCGCCGTGCCGGCGATGTTTCTTGAATAGACAATTTTACCGGTTTCGACATCAGTTAATTTCGGTGTAAAACAAAAACGGGCGGTTCTTTTGACGCATTGTACCTGATAGTTTTTATAGCGATCACAGACTTGATATTCACGGCCTTTGTTGTCTTTCTTTGTGACATAGTGCACGCACCTGCTGCGGTTTTCCCGATAAGGGCTGTCTGTTGCATTCGATTCCGTTACCACGCCTGTGTAAATCCCCTTTGCTCCGACCATTTGACCGATTTGGGCGACGGTGCTTTCCTGGACGAATCCGCTTTGAGCAAGTTTCAGTTCACTCAATACTTCATTGAGTCTGACCCGGTCAACCAGTGTGAAATATTGTTTGTCGTCGATAGCGATACTGGCCAGCAGACCCTCAAGTTCGATGGCAAATTCTTGACCCTGCCGGCCGTCGAAAGGCAGGACGGCAATTTGTTTTAAACGAGCCGCGTTGTCGCTTGCCGCCGGAATGAGGACGGTTGTTTTAACGGAGGGCGGAGCGCAGCCCGCAATCCAAACCATGGTGATGACGACAAGGTAAAAGGGAAATTTTAAATACGAATTTGCAAAATAGCTTTGGCGATGGGAATAGTTCTTTTTCATTTTGCATACCCCCGCTTTGTTTATTCTTCATACGTGAGAGTAATGGAATAAGTTGAAAAGTCAACGATTTTAAATGACCCTTTCTGTCTGATGCTGTTGGCCAGGTACAAGGTATTTTCCGGATAGGCAACCACAAACTCGCCCATCCGCTCTTCCTCCACTCCGGAAACCCAGATGATATGCTGCAGGATTTCTTTAATTTCCATATTGACGTCAATGTTTGTCACATTGGCCACCTTGATGCTGATTTTCTTTGTGTTGCCCTGAATATATCGGCCGATTTTGTCGAGGAGAACGGGTGAGACGGCTTCAGCCAGATTTTTAAGGGCTTTCTGGGCGGCATCCTCTACACTGCCGGACAGACCTTTGGCCTGTTCCGTCCCGGCGCAAAGGATTTCTATATTGCCGCTCTCGTTGTTTTTGGCCACAATGCGATAGGTCAGCCTGACGGTGACGCTGTTGAAGGGCATATTAAGATTGTAACCGATGTCCTCGCCTTTTTTTACAGCGATGGAATAGTCCGTCTTACCGATAATCATGATGTTGGAAAGAAATTTATACATCATGCTTCTGACGGCCAGAGTACTGCCCGTTTTGACGGCCTTTTCGATGGTTTGAGCGTCAATAACATGGGTCGGGGCAACATCAATGACCGTATAGTTTTGCTCGGCGAGTTTCCCAATCAGGGTTTCCGAAAGAATGTTGGTTTCATCATATTCATCGATGCCTCTTTGCGTGTCGGGTCTGCGCGCCGGGATAAAGACGGCGACGGCGTTGTTCAGGGCCATTGAAGAGACGGCCTGTTGGGCCTTTTTGGGTTCCACACAGGCATTCAGGTGTATGACAATGGTATCATCGGTCTTTTCCTGCTTTAAGATCTTGTAACTTTTTACGACGCCGCCCACCTGCTGTTTAATCACCTCGTCAACGAGCGTGAAGTCCTGGACGAAGGTCTGCGTTTTAATTTCCGCGCCGACGACCTGCTCGACGGCCGCCCATTTTGCTCTGGCTGTGGCTTCCAGTGTTGCGGACGGTATGTCGTCATTCATGATAGCGGCTTCACCGTTGGCGTCGACGCACTTCGGATTTGCTACACCCGGTGTGCCCTGACATAAGATGGTCAAAAGAAAGATGATTGCAGCGGCTATCTTCCGCATGACGGCGTTACCTCCCGAAAGGATTCAAAAGAATGTTAAAGATAGGGGATATTACCAATTATCTTTACAAGGATCAAGATGGGAGTTGTCAGGGGGAGATTGGTGAAGAGATTGGGGTCAGGTCTTGTTTTTTGCCTAAAAGGCAAAAAGCAAGACCTGACCCCAATCTCACACGTTAATTTTCACCAGTTCGTTCAATTCGGCAATGGCCAGATTGATCTGTTCCACGCCCCGGGCCTGCTCGGCGGAACCGGCGGCAATTTCGCCAATCAGTGTGACGGCTTTTCCTACGGAAGCAGAAACATTGACAAAATCACCGTTGGTCCTGGATACCAAATCTGTTCCATATTGAATCCGCTTAACCGTATTTTCGATCAGTTCTGCTGTATTTTTTGCCGATTCGGCTGTTCTCATGGCGAGGTTCCTGACCTCATCGGCGACAACGGCAAATCCCGCACCGGCTTCTCCGGCACGCGCCGCTTCCACGGCGGCATTTAAGGCAAGCAGGTTGGTTTGGAATGCAATTTCGTCAATATTTTTAATAATGTTTGATGTTTCCGTGCTGGCCTCGGATATCTCCTGAATGGATTTATTCAGATCACCCATGGATGTATTGGCTTGATGAACGACCTGCTCTGATTCCTTCATCAACTTATCGACCTCTTTTGCAGAATCGGCGTTTTGTTTGGTCATGGCAGCGATCTGTTCCGTCGTACTGGACAGATGAATCGTATTGTTCTGGACCTGAGAGAAGACCTTTTCCAGATTATGGGCCATCTCTTCGAGATTAACCTTGGTGCGGTTCTGGTCTGACATTATTTTTCTCTGTTCCTCGAGGGCCTTTTCCTGGAGGTCAAAAGCAAACTTTAAGCCGCGTTCATTGAAATATAGGGCGATACACATGGCAACAAAAGGACCGCAAATATTGGCGATCTGTGTTTCAAGGAGCTGTTTTTCCGTCAAGGCAACCGTCGGGAGTGGGACCCCCTGCATCTTCAGAAAGACAAAGGTCAGTATATCGACAAACATAAAGGTTGACCAAAATGCCATGCTTTTAAAACTGACAAAGGTTAAGGCAAAGACAGGCAAGACCAGATTCCAGATCAAACCACTCGATGTTATTCCGCCGGTCACAAAAGGCAGGATGGTAAAATGGCAGGACAGCGTCGCCATGATGGCATTGCCTATGAAGTTGACAGACCCTGTTTGCCGGAACATTAAGGGTATGATAATGCAGATGATGACGAATGCTGCAATATTAGTGACAGTTAACGTCATACTTCCGACATGGTGCCATTTAAAAGCGTTAATGATGAAAAAAAGCGGAGCCACCTGCGTGAAGATTATAAGCTGCTCCGCCCGCCGCAAAATGTTTGGATCATCCGTAAAATCTTCGGGAATAAACCAGTGGATGTATTTGGTGAACATTATGACCTCCCTGTAGTCATTTGCTTTACGTTGCTGATTGAATGACGATGGCAACGGCTGCGCCCCTTCGATCCTTCCTGCCGGATAATATGACAAACTATCATGTCGATCAGATCCTTGTCTCAGACCTTTTTCATTTTAATGGGACTCTATTGAATGTTATTGCGAAAAAAAAAGAAATTATGACAAGAATTGCAAAAATAATGCCGCTTCTTTTGATTACTCCATGATAGTATGGCAAATATCGTTAGGCCTCCGCTATATATTAAAAAAATATAACGTGGGGAAATAGATTTTGCCTCATGCTGTAGCACTCAATATTTTCCATGAAAGAAGCGATTTTGTAAAATGCGGTATATTAAATGCATAAAAAAATCGCGACCATTTACCTCAAGTATAGCTTGGAGCTTGGGGTCA
>JAFGLN010000026.1 GCA_016928025.1 Deltaproteobacteria bacterium | reverse complement strand
TTAGGTTTTTGGCAAAAAACCCTTCTAAAGGAATAGCGCCATTTTTTCTACCTTTTAAAATTTACACAAAATATTTTACACTACCTGCCGAACAATGTTTATACAGTCTGTATAAAACTGTAAACACAGACTGTCTCCTTCTGTATAAAACGTTTCTTCATCTTTTAAATATTTTGCAATTACTATCTAATATTATATAGTTACACGATATTACCGTTTTTTACCCACCGGTTTATACAGACTGTATAAACGGGTAAACGTCCATCAAACAGACTGCATAAAAAACATGCAACAAGATAGGTTTTGACCTTTGCCGCCTTCTTCAATCTGCTTCTTATTATCTTGAATATTTTCATCCAGAGCCCTTTCTTTACAGTCAAGGGATGGAGCTTTGTGCAGTTATAAATAACAGAATGTAATCTTTTAGGAATGTTGGATTTTTAAAGCACTTTACGAAGTGATTGTCAATCAATTAATGCTGTTTTAATTAATCTAACGAGAGGAAACAATGAGGTGGGCCTTAAGATTCCTTTCAACGCCGCTGCGGATCAACCGGGACTTCAAAGGAAATTTAAATTGAGTGGGCGGGAGACCCTTATTAACAATGTCTTCCCTTGTGTATCCCTATTATAGATTGCAAGTGTTGTAACGGTATTTTAAAGATTCTCTTCTACTTTTCCTGCAGGCTCAACGGTTACATGACTTTCCATGACGCCCCATCATACTAGCTATGTCGGCTTATGCTATGACGTCATCGATTTCCTCTGCCAGATCCGGTTCCGATATCTCCGAGTCTGCGTTAGGCGTGTTTATTTTTTCATTAGCTTTCTGCTCTTTAGCCAGCATGCGTTTTGATGCCTTATCTAATTGTTTCTGCTGTCGGGCTTTTTCCTTCTTTCGTTTTTCAAAGTTGTACATGGACCTTCCCATCTTTACACTCTTTCATCTTTTGACGATTGATTATCAGGATTTTCTGCGGACATCATGGGGCATGAAAATCTCCTCCGGCCCTCTCTTTTATGGAAGGGGGAATGTAAGGAATTAATTTCGTATTGATGCTTAGAAATATGTTGAAAATGAAGAGGCGCTCCAAAACAGAATAACTTCATGGAACGCCTCTTTCTTTTTCCGAGATTTAATTAATTGAGTTTCACATTTTCCGCTGCCGGGCCTTTTTTACCCTGGACAACATCAAAGCTCACAGACTGGCCCTCAGTTAAGGTTTTGAAACCGGGAGTTTGAATGGCACTGTAATGAACAAAAACATCCCCACCGTCATTCTTCTCGATAAACCCAAAACCTTTACTCTCATTAAACCATTTTACTTTACCTTCTGACATAATTAGTAATCCTCCTTTCTGAAATTTATCCAAAGTCGAATCACCAATATGACAGAAATAAAAAAGCCACCAAGACTTTAAAGAACATGGTGGCCACCTTTGTACTTCAAATTGTTCTAACTCAACTTTAACTGTACCATACACAATAAAGACCATAGCAAGGTACAGGATATGGAGGCACCCTACTCTTTTATTCATGACAAGTCAAGGTATATTTCATGTGACCGGAGACGCAAATCGAATGTTTTCCGTATGTCTGAGCACCGGCAGCGCGAGTTTGCGGCCCGTCAGTGCAGCGAGCAGCCGTGAAGGCGATAGAAAAGACTCCCGGATCATCTTGCGGAAAAAAGGGATATGTACTATACAGCTTCATATTCATATCCCCTAACGAAGGAGCACAATATGGACATTGCGGGAAAAGTTGTAGTGGTAACGGGCGGCGCCAGCGGCATCGGCGAAGCCTTGTGCCGGCGATTTACGAGCGAAGGTGCCAGGGCCGTTGTGGTGGCGGATATCAACGAACCGGCGGCCAAAGCCGTGGCCGATGACATCAATGGTATGGGGATCTTGTGCGATATCACCAAAGAAGACGATATCATCCGGCTGGTCCGCTTTACGGAAGAGACCTATGGAACGATCGATCTGTTCTGTTCCAATGCCGGCATCGTTGCTATCGGCGGCGTGGAGTGTCCGAACGACCAGTGGCAGCGCATCTGGGAAATCAACGTGCTGGCACATGTCCTGGTCGGACGGGCGGTCATCCCCGGCATGATCGAACGGGGCGGCGGCGCGATCATGATTACGGCCTCCGCGGCGGGGCTCCTCAGCCAGATCGGCTCCCTGCCCTATTCCGTGACCAAGCATGCCGCCGTGGGATTGGCCGAAAACCTCTCGATTACGTACGGTGATCAGGGGATCAAAGTATTTGCCCTTTGCCCCCAGGCGGTGCGAACGGCCATGATCGCAACGGAGACGGGCGGTCCGGCGGGCGGTGTAGCGGCCGTTGACGGCCTGATGGAACCGGAGCAGGTGGCCGAGGCGGTGATCGAAGGATTGAAGCGGGAAGAATTCCTGATCCTGCCCCATGCGGAGGTCAAGACCTATATGCAGAGAAAGACGGCCGATTACGACCGCTGGCTTCAGGGCATGAGGCGCTTACAGGCGCGATATATGGCCGGAGGACCGCTCAAAAAATAAAGTGAGTGTCCCATCTCACAGGACTGGGGCATTCATTGTTTATTCGTGTCATGGAATGCTTTTTTATCCTCCTGTTGCTATGGATGATTCCACGTCGATATCTATGCCTTGAGCGTCTTGCTGAACGCGTAAAGCTTCGGTAAAAGCTGGTGTTTCCTGGTGAACTCCCAGGCATTGTGACAGGCAAACAGACGGACATACTCCACCTCAACCCTCTCATCTTCACCGATCATCCACACCGGCTTGCCGTCAAGGACATGAATCCCGCTCCAGACACAGGTAAAGACATCCAGCCCATTTGCGCCGAAAGTCATGTAATGAACGAGCGTTGCGTAATAAGGCGTTTCATTGCCGGTTTCGGGTTCAATCCTAATTGCTGTACCGATAAAGGTAAAGAAATTGATTGATAAGGCGTTGCTTTTTTGTAGTGTGACTATATGAAAAGAGGAATTTTCATTGTCAAGGGGATTTTAGGAGCAAAATGGTGGGTACGTTGCCGATCATTAAGCAGGAGATTTATCGTGACGTTTGTCTTTTGATAAATCGGCCTCAATTTTTATTGATTTTCTCACTGTGAAGGACATTTTCAGTTGATGTCAGACAGACCTCTCCGTCACGCATCACATGGAATTTTCAAAGCGTTATGATTGGATGTATTGATCCCAGGAATATTCCGGATCACGACACAGCACTTCATCGCTGGGAAAAGGTTGAGAGTGTTCATCCGTTATGTATGGTGTGGAATGCCGGCCCGTGTCGTGCGCACAGATAGGCGGGTCATGGATTTTTGGCGGAGGTCTTGACCTCGAGAGCCATAATCCCAGGTGATCGAGGATGGCTCTGATGACGTAGGGGGCTTCGATGCTGCTGATGATCCGCAGGGCAGCCTGCCTCATGAACCTCAATTCGATCGGTTCCTGAAAAAGATCAACCATTCAAGAATTGAAGACCTACTTTATCGAACCAATAGGAGACTCATGGAAGAAGGGGTCCTCTCGATTCAAATGACCGCTGTCGATTCGAAACCGGTCAAGGCCTTAACCAAGCAAAAAATCCCAAAAATCCGCACCGAAACCTGAAAAACAAAAACGTCAAAAGCAAACGAAATCCAAAAGCAACTTTGGGCTACTATTCATATGTGCCCGCAGCAGACCCCGAAACCAAGAAAAAGCACGTTACTTTCTTTTGGGGTTATCGCAGCCATGTAGTCGTTGATACCCTCTCCGGTCTGGCCATCATTGAAGAAACTTTCCCAAATCACTTCTCCAATGAGCACATCGCTCGAAAACTTTAAAGAAAACTCAAGCATCGCTATAAACCCCAAAAAGGCATGATCGTCATTGCCGACAAAGCTTATAATCTCCGTGACTTCTGCACGTTTCTAGGCAAACAGATCAAAGCGGGACCCCTGATCTGCCTCAATCCCAGAAACTCACATCCATCTGAAATACTAACAAAAAGGACACCGCATTTGTCAGGCCGGTCTTGAAATGATCCCCAACGGCATCTTTCAAGACGGAAACCGTCTCAGACTCAAAGAACGCTGCCCGTTTAAAGCTTCCAAACACATCGCCGCCCTCCACCCCAGGGGCTGTACCTGCAAAAACCCAAAATCCGACGGCTATGGATGCACCGCCTATCAGGATCTCACAGACGATGCCCGCTCAAGAGTCCGACGAGATACCCCTCGGTTCAAAAAATTATACGCCAAGCGCTTTGTCGTGGAGCAAACCTTCAGCCGTCTTCAGGAACTTCATATAGAAGAAGCCCGCCATTACTCTCTCACCGCCATCCGCAACGCCAACTTCATTGACTATCTCGCTTTGGCCTTGTGACTCTGGCTGCCGTCAAAATCAAAAAACCAGACAAAATCCGCTGTTTCAGAACCTTTATCCAAGCGGCTTAGCTTCCAGCATTATCTTTTCAAAGAACTGATGCTCATCGGAACGGCTTCCTGCGTCCTAATCCCTTTCGATCTAAACCATATATCGCTTACCCCTTACGATGCCTTAATTTATAGCTCCCCAATATCTCCATCCGCTTCTCGAAAACCTATTTTTGCAGAAGTCATTTAATGAACCGTTTAGACATTTAGAGGGGACTCAATTGCGACGCCCTCTCCGGGTATTTGGTTTATTTCCAGCGGCCAAATGGTCGCTTGGTCACTCAAACATCAGGCCTGGCAAAAAGGTTGACAATTGTGGAATATGAACAACCAAAACCTGCATGACAATTACCGCGATAAGAAACGGCAATGCTCCCCTGAATATACTGAAGAGTGGAACGTCCTTGGCTGTTCCGGCCACGGCGTAAATAACAATGCCGAAAGGCGGAGTTAAGCATCCCGACAGCATGGCCACGGTGGTGACCACACCAAAGTGAACCGGGTCAATGCCCATATGACAGGCCACAGGAAACAGAATGGGTATCATGATCAAGGCCAGGGCCAGGGCGTCAATAAACATACCCAGGATCCATATCACCACCACAATAACCCACAGGGTTAAAACAGGCGATTCGGTGACGCCTCCGATAAATTGGGCTATACCCATGGGGACATGGGTCACCACCAGAAATACATTAAATACCATGGTGCCTATGAGTAGGAAGCCGACCATGCCCACGGTCACACCGGTGGTAAAAAGGGTTTCCTTGAACCCTTGCCAGGTAATCTTCCTGCGGATCAAGGCCAAGGCGCAAACAATAAACGCCCCGGCAGCACCAGCCTCGGTGGGAGTAAAAAGGCCGGCGAAGATGCCTCCGATAATCACCGCAAAGACTGCGATCAAGGCCCACATACCAGTCCCGGCCCGCCACCGCTCTCTCCAGGTCTCCTGGGGACCAGGAGGACCTATGTCGGGATTGCGCCAGCACTCATAAACTATTACGGCCAGGTACAATCCGGTCAGCAACAGTCCGGGAATAATCCCGGCTATGAACAATCGGCCGATGGAGGTCTCGGTCAAGGCCCCGTAAAGAATAAAGCTCAGGCTGGGGGGAATAAGACCCGCCAGTACACTGGCCGCGCCAATGGCACCCAAGGTCAGTTTGTCGTCATATTTGAATTTACGCATCTCCGGCAGACACATGGCGGTAAAGGTAGCCGCAGCACTGACCGGGTCCCCGGTGCAGGCGCCGAATCCGGTGTTCCCCACTACCACAGCCATAGCCAGTCCACCGCGAAAGTGGCCGATCCACTTCCGGACCCCGATGAAGAATTCCTGGGCCAATCCAGAGTGCAGGGCCATAAACCCCATAAAAACAAACAGAGGGACAACCGTCCATACATACATGCTGGCCGTGGAATAAGGAACGCTTCCTATTGCGGAGAGTGCCGGTTTGAGGCCCCGAACGGCCCATACGCCGAAAAAGCCCACGGCCGCAAAGGCTATGTAGATCGGCACACGCAGAAAGATAAGAACGAAACAAATAATCAATCCGATTATGCCGATGGCGAACAGACTCATGATTTGGCCCTCCTAACTCTGTAATATGCAGAAATCAAATGCATCAGGATGGCCAGCCCAAGAATTAACCAGCCAAAACCAACAAGAAATAAAAACGGATAATGATGAATGCCCAGGACAGTGGTGACGTACCCAGCCTTATACAATGAAATCCCTTGTTCCACGGAACGCCAAAAAGCCAGGACGGCCACGCCGATGGAGCCGATGTTGATGCAGGCCTCAAGAATTCCCTGGACCCTGGGTGAAAATCGGTCGACTATTATTGAAATTACGATGTGAGATTTTTGGGATTCGGTGAAAGGGCCGGTTAAAAAGATTATAACCACTAACAGAAAGCTGGACATCTCTACCATGCCCGGGATGGGACTGCTGAAGAAGTAACGCCCCAGTGCATGTATCACTGTAAGAAGCATCATAACGACTACCAGCATCGTCCCGGCGTACATCAAAATCCGGAGAAAAAAAGCAACACGTATCTCCAAAGGAGATGGAGAAGGGGCGCTGGTCACCTGATTTTCAGACATTCAGACCTCCTTATAACTACCCCACTGGCGTTGGTTCAGTTACCCGGCTCTTCAAGGCTGTCATATTCCGGCTAACTAAACATCGGCACGCAGTGATTATTATTTTCCTCTTGGAGGAAAGGGGTGAGGTGCGATTTGGCCCCTCACCCCGCGTTTTATTAATAACCAGGAGCCCCCCATTTTTTCAGAGTGTCTTTACAGGTAGGACAGGCATCATCCGGCAGCCCGGAGAATTGTTTCGAAAACTTCTGGGCGTCCTCCAAAATCGCCTTGGCCTTGGCCTCGCCGACTTTTTTCGAAGCCTTTTTCACCCACTGATCCCAAACAGGCTTGACGGCCGCAATCCACCTGGCCCTCTCTTCGTCCGGCAGGACATAGACGCCGGGATTGCCTTTAGCTTTATACTGTTTGTCCAGCATTTTCTTGAACATCGAATCGTCTTTATCAAAGTTGTAGCCGTGAAGAGTGGATATCAGTTTGGCGTTATCCCCGATAAACAGTTTCTGGATTTCCGGAGGCAGGCTGTTGTAAGTGTCCAGGTTCATGCAGTGAATGAAAATCAGAAGGTTTAGGCCGACTTGGGTGGAGTAGTTGGTCAGTTCGTTTATTTTCCAAATGAATTGTCCTTCCCACTCTATCAGGTCGGCGTCAACCACGCCTTTGGCCATGGCGTCGTAACTTTCACCGGGCATCAGGGTTTCCGGAGTGGCGCCCAGAGCTTTTATGGCGGCTACGGATGAAGCTCCGGTACCTTGCAAAATCAGTCCCTTGAGGTCTTCAAGTTTTTTAATCTGTTTCTTGACGGTATGCACATGGCTCGGTCCATTGGCATGGAAGCCTATAATCTTGACGGCCTTGCCCTCACCCACTTCCGCCTGTATCTCAGGATATTTCTCGAACAAAGCCATAGCCGTCAAAGCGGCCGGTCGGGAACCGGGAAAGTTGAATATGAGCGGGAGCTGCAGCACTTCCAGAAGGGGGTAACGTCCGGGGGCCATAGCAATCAATTGACAGGACATGTCAACCAAGCCGTCCCTGGCCGCGTCATACAGGTCAGGCGCTTTGGCCGCGGTCTCCGAGGGATAAAGAGTAACCTTGACCTTACCGCCGCTAGCCTGATCCAGCCATTTTATCCAGGCAGTATTGACTACTTTGTTCATCGGGGCTTCCATGGGGTGCTGATCGGCGAAGGTCAGTTTATATACGTCCTTGGCCTGTGCACCGGCTGGGGGAAAAACACACCAGATCCCAACAGCTAATACCATGATACAAATCGAAAACAAGCGATTTCGTTTCACCATTTCACTCCTCCTTTCGAATTTATTGATTGATTGATAAGGCGTTGCTTTTTTGTAGTGTGACTATATAAAAAGTACGGATCCATCAGCTTTCCCGGTTGAATGGCCGTGAGAATTTCAGGGGCCGGGGGCAAAATGGGCACATAATAAAAAGGCGCGTAAGGGCTTTTCTTCTCCTCCTCGGCGAGTTGAGGAATATGTCTGAATTCGTAAACACTCATGATGCACCTCCCTTTAAATTGAGTTAATAAGGCCTTTCATCCCGGTATTTCCTGACGGGGCATCTTCATTCCTATAAACATGCCTAATCATTGTTTTGCTCATTGTCCCACTGCGCCTTCAAGAGATGCATATGCTCGATGAACGGCGGGGTTTCGTCGGCCATCCGTTTCCGGATGGCTTCGCCGGCGCCCGGGTCCCGGAGATCAAAAGCCGGGCTGTAGCCGTCAACAATCGCCCAGTGCGGATTCGGCTCTCCGGGAGGACAGCCTTCGACAAAAACACCTTTCTTTCGGTGGATCCTTAGGCAGTCGCCGACAAGAATGAGCCTGTCCGGCGGGATGTCTTCGGGGACTCTTTTTTTCGCGCCCACCAGGATGGTCTTTCCGGCATTTTCATCATACTGACCCAACGCCTTGAGCTTCTCCATGGTGAGCCCCACCAGGGACAGGCAGCTGCTGCAGGCCCCCTCGGTGTCGATGGTATATTCGGGATACTTCTCCAGACTCTCCAGATAGGGCAGCCACATGGGCCGGTAGACATCTTCGATCTGTTTGCCGCGGATTTCGATCATGGCTTCATCAAAATTTCCAAGCCCCCGGTCCCGTGCCGGTCCGAAATAGGCCACCTGATCGATGTCCAATCCCACGATTCGGCAGGCCGTGGCATCTAAGGCCACGGGGTCTTTTCCCGCGATGAGGCAGCCTAAATTAACGGGCAGGGTGTTATGGGGGCCGAATCCCTCGGCCGGCCGGATCAGATCGGCGATATTGAGATCGGCCTTGATGATCGACCACAGATCCATCATGGCCTCGGCCAGGTTGGTCTGGTGCATTTGATAGTGCACCTTGTCCTGGACGACGCCCTTCATGTTTTTCAGGGCGCACGTGAAGACCATGCTGCAATGGCTTTTGAAGATCGGCAGGTTGATGATGTGCTCCGCCTCGATGAGGAACCGGGGCAGACGCATTTTATTGATGGCCGATCGGGCGTCCCGGATGGGGACGTTGATTAGATCTTCGTCGCTTTTAATGTCGACGATTCTGTCCGCTCCGGCATCCTTGGCGGCCTTAAGGATGCCGCTGACTTTAAGGCATTCCATGGTATCGCAGCCCATGGCGGCGGCCTCAGCCACAATGATTTCCTTCGGTTCGGCCTTGCGGACCTCCCGGATCAGGGCGGCTACCAGTTCAGGGGTCGTGTTGACGCTGGTGTCCGCGGCCGCCGGGTGGCCGGCGTTCGGCTTGATGACCACCGTGGTTCTCGGTCGGATAAGACTCCGCACACCACCCAACGGTTCGAGGACTTCAACCACGAGTTTTTCCGGATCAAAGCCTTTGGCAATGGAAACAATGGATTTGGACATGAAAAAATCTCCTTTCTACAGCCAGCACTCCGTAATGTTGTCGACCGGATAAACGGTCAATAAATCATAGCCGTCCTTGGTGATCACCATGTTTTCTTCCAGGCGGACGCCGTGATCCCCGCCCTTCTTGCCCGTCCATGTTTCCAAGGCGATGACCATGCCCTCCTCTAGGACTTCCGGCTCTCTTTTGGCCAGGACGGGAGCAATAAACGGCATTTCGTGCAGGGAGAGACCGATGCCGTGTCCGACGGCATAACCTTGAACATCACCCCATTTTTCGTATCCCCAGTATTGGGGTGAGTCGGGCCAATTCTTGCAGATGTCCCAGGTCGTGTTATCCGCCTTGACGCCGGCCATTCCGGCGTACATCATGGCCCGGCATTCTTCGTAGGTGTCTTTCTGCTCCTGTGTTGCCTTGCCGCAACAAAAGGTTCGGTAATAGCACGACTTGTAACCGTGGAAAGAATTGCCGTTGATATCGACAATGACGAGATCGCCCGGCCGGATCTGGCGGTCTGTGTAGTCAACCCAGAGCGGATTGGTGCGGGGACCGGTGGCACAAACAAACTCCTGGGTTTCATCAGCGCCCAGGCGATAGAGGGTCTTCATACCGGTACCGACCAGTTCGCATTCTGTGACGCCCGGCCTGATAGCCCGGGCAATATCGTCGAACGCCGCCTCGGCATTGGCGCATGCCAGTCTGATTAATTCGATTTCGTCCCGGCTTTTGATCTTCCGGGCTTCAAACATGATTTTTTTCGCATCGACGGCCTTGATGCCTTTGGCTGCGAACGCCTCGCTGAGGAGCAATTCCGACTGGGTGCCGTCCATTCCCAGCGGCTCGCCGGTCAGGCCGTGTTCCGCCATAATGCGGCTGATAGAATTCACGATGCCTGTCAAACCGTCTACGGTAAAGGACGTCTTGACATTGCCCCGTTGCGGCCAGATCTTGTCTTTCAGCCAGGGCATCTTTTCCCGCATGGCATAGGGGGAAAAACTGGTGGCAGCATAGACATGAGGATCGCCGTTTCTCGGCAGGACGACAAACGATGATTCGATCCAGCGCATGGGGATCGTCACATAGACGCCGGCAATGTATCGGATGTCCCAAGGTTCCCAGGAGACCAGCGTCCCGATCCCGAACTTGTCCATCTGCTCCCTGGTCCTGGCCAGCCTATACTCCCTCAGGCGTTCATAGTTAATCCTTTCTTCCCGGTCCGTTCCCATCTTTCCAAATGACATGGCAGTCTCCTTTATCAAAAATCAATTCAGCAGCCGCGCCGATATGGCCGCGGTGGTTTCTTTCAGCAACACAATCGTTTCAGGATCGGTCAAGGTTTCTTTCCTTGACACCGGCACACTGATCACGACGGCCGCAACGGGCCTGTTTTCATGATTAAACACGGGAGCGGCAATGACATGGACATCTTCGTCACGCTCGCCACAGTCTGTAGCCACACCGCTTTTTCTGATTTCGGCCAGCTGCTTTAAAAGCCCCTTTCTATTTGTAATGGTATGGGGGGTAAATCGTATAAGCTTTTGGGGAATTAGGGATTCCGCGATGTCTATCGGTAAGAAAGCCAGAACCGCTTTGGCCCCGGCAGCCACATGAATCGGCATCCTGTCGCCGATTCGGAAAGATACCTGAACCAGACGGGGCCCCTTGGCGTAGTATGCCAAAATCGTGTTGGTTTCGGAGAATACTTCCAGGGCCGCGGTTTCACCGACGGCATTTCGCAAGGCATCGACATGGGGCTGCGCGATATTGACGAGCCGTGAATCAAGTGATTGCGCAACGGCCCTCCCGATCCTGGCGGCGGACCGTCCCAGGCTGTACTTTTTCGTGGACGGATTTTGCTGAAGAAAACCGCGACGGGTCAGGACTTGCAATATCCGCGTCACCGTGGAGCGATGGAGCCCTCCGATTTTCTCGCTAATTTCCGTGGCACCCAATTCCACGTTGTCGGGCGTAAAAGCCGTTAAAATATCGAGAGCCCGTTCCAAAGATTGATGTGTATTGCCGCCTTTATGTTGCATATAATGCACTTACCTTTTATAGAATGCAACACACATAACATCCCATGAGAGGCTTGTCAAACAGTTTTATGTAACAATTTTGATAATCACTTGAAACCGTTGAAATGTATAATAATTTGAGTGGCCCTCAATAGTACAGGATGATGAAAAAACCAAAATATGTTCATTTAATAAAACGTATAGCGCCCGAAGTTATAGAAACTACTGATGATTATTGACCGCATCATAACAGTTCAAAAAACGAAACAATGATTTCCGTATTAAATTTAGCATAACTGCTATTAATAACATATAGTTAGAAAATAAATACTGAATTCTGACAGCACCAATTGTCCAGCATGTGGGATGGGATTAGGTTTGGTTTGCCATTATTTTACTGATCAATGTCAATCTCAGCCTGAATACACCGCCCATGGGCGGTATCCTTTACGTCGTTTCGCAGGTCGGAGCCATACCCTTTCCGACGGTCGTCAAAGGGGCCATCATGCCGATTATCGTACTGTTACTGGTCATGGTTTTGAGTATTTTCTATCCGTCCATCGCGACATAGCTGCCGAGTATGATGTAAATGATTAAGCGCCGTGGGACGGCTGCCATTTCATTGCTTAATGGCCGTCCCCGGGCGATATAACACCTGGGCATGGATTGTCGCCGATATCAAATACACACCGTCACCTCCCCAACAACCCTGCATGTGATCGAAGACGGATCAAACAGCACGCAAAAAACTGTTTGCCTCATTGCTGAAGATGAATATGAGAATCAGACAAGAAGGTTTAATTGGAGCGTCCTTACCGTTGCCGAAGCTTCAGGTAATACCCTCTTTCCGCCAGGACATCCATGGCACGGACGGCCCGGCTCAACGAGGTAAAAACCGTCACGCCTTTATCATAGAGGGTATG
>JAFGLN010000025.1 GCA_016928025.1 Deltaproteobacteria bacterium | reverse complement strand
TGTCCGAGAGGCTGAAGGAGCACGACTGGAAATCGTGTGTATGCCCACAAAGGTGTACCGGGGGTTCGAATCCCCCTCTCTCCGCCACAGATTCGGAAATATGATAGCCGGGTCCCGTGCAACGAAGGATTGTAAACCCCGCCAGGTCCGGAAGGAAGCAACGGTAGCAATAACCGGCGTGTGCTGCGGGGAAACCTGGCTATCTTTATATATGACCATTGGCGAGGATTTTACGAAAGCGTCCAATTGGACATAGGCATTAAGGGTCAATAATGGAATACCGAGTTCTTTCACGCAAGTGGAGGCCACAGACATTTGAACATGTGATCGGTCAGGACCATGTCGTAAAAACGCTTACGAATGCCATCCAACAAAACCGGATTGCCCATGCGTTTATCTTCAGTGGTCCCAGGGGCGTGGGCAAGACTTCTATTGCGAGAATTTTTGCCAAAGCGCTTAACTGCGAAAAAGGTCCGACCGATGTACCCTGTAACGTCTGCACGAATTGCCTTGAAATCACCGAAAGTATTTCCATAGATGTCCACGAAATTGATGGCGCGTCCAACCGTGGCATTGACGAGATTAGAGAATTGAGGGAAAGTGTAAAATTCTCACCCGTTTCGTCACGCTACAAAATTTACATTATCGACGAAGTCCACATGCTCACCAGAGAAGCGTTTAACGCGCTTTTGAAAACACTGGAAGAACCTCCTCCCCATGTCATTTTTATCTTTGCGACGACAGAAGCCCATAAAGTTCCGGCGACTATTCTTTCACGTTGCCAATGTTTTGATTTCAGGAGAATATCTCTAAAGCAGATCAGTGATAATTTAAGGAAAATTGGCCAGTCGGAAAAATTCGAGATCAGTGATTCCGGACTTATGTGGATTGCCGAAGCTGCAGACGGCAGCGCCAGAGACGCCCAAAGTATCCTTGATCAGGTTATCTCTTATTCGGGAGTTACAGTACCGGATAAGGATATACAGGATCTTTTGGGTTTTACGGACAGGCGTTTTTTGTATTTATTTTCGGAAGCCGTCCTGAAGAGAAACGCAGCCGACTGCCTGAAAGCGGTTGAAGAAGCCTACTATGCCGGTGTCGATATGAAATTCTTCTACCAGATGCTCCTCAATCATTTCCGGAATCTGCTGCTTTTGAAGATCCTTGGAGACTGCCACGGATTGGTTGACATCACACAAGATGAAATGTCGAAGATGGAAAATCAAATCAAAAGCTGCTCGCGGGAAACGCTGCAACGCCATTTGGATATTTTAATGGCCGAGGAGGACAATGTCAGAAAGAGCCCGAATCCCCGATTAAATCTGGAGGCCATTTTGGTCAAAATGGCCTATATGGAACCGGTTATTCCCATAGAAACAATTCTTTCGAGAATAGAAACAATCGAAAAAAGCCTGTCCGTAAATCAGGGACCGACAGAAAAAATATCGGCAATGAAAATAGAAGAACCGGTGGATCAGATATTTCTTATGCAGTCCGAGGCAAAGGATTCAAAAAACAAGCCAAGCGAAGACGTTGACCAAACAACCGGCAGTTATAATCATTTGGACAGTCCCCGGCGTGATGATATTACCAATGTGCCTTATGCGTTCGCGTCGGAAACATTCCCAAAAGATTTTTTAAATTTTGTTAGAAAAAGAAATCCCAGATTGTCATCGAAAATTGAACCCGGTCGGTTGAGTTACGAAGAGGGATGTTTGACAATCGTTTTTCCTGCAGGGTACTTTTTTCTTGAAGACATTAAACAGATGGCGCAGAAAGAGCAACTAACGGCGATTGCCGAGTCTTTTTTTAAGAAATCCATTAATGTCAAGATTGAATCCATTGATACTGTAACGTATGATCAGCAGAAGAAAAAAAATCAGAGCACCGCAAATATTAATGAGTTGAAAAGGGAAGCCCTGCAGGATCCGCTTTTGCAAAAAGTTTTGGATGTTTTTAGTGATGCCGAAGTCAAGGAAGTCTTAAACATAAAAAATCATCAAAGCGATGTCTAAAGAATAGGAGGGATGGCCATTGTCACAAAATTTTGGAAATATCATGAAGCAGGCAAAAAAGATGCAGGAGCGGATGGCTCGTCTTCAGGAAGAATTGGAGTTAAAAACAGTGGAAGCCACAGCCGGAGGCGGAATGGTTACCGTTATTATCAACGGCAAGTATGAAATCGTTTCCATGAAAATCGAAAAAGAAGTCGTCAATCCGGAAGATATAGAAATGCTGCAGGATCTCGTAGTTGCCGCAATAAACGAAGGTATTCGCAAGGCCCAGGAAATGGCGGCCACTGAAATGTCAAAAATTACCGGCGGTTTAAACATACCGGGATTGACTTAGAGGATTGTAGAAGATGACTGGATACGCACAGCCCATCAGGCAACTTATCTCGGAGTTGGCCAAATTTCCGGGCATTGGAGAAAAAACGGCTACCAGACTGGCTTTATACATTCTTCATACCTCGGACGATAATGCCAGAAAATTAGCGCATAGCATTCTTGAAGTGAAAGAAAAAATCCATCTTTGTTCCGTGTGCTTTAATCTGACTGAAAAAGAAATATGTGACATCTGTGCCGATCCCCTGCGACAAAAGGATGTTGTATGCATTGTTGAAGAGCCGGATTCATTGATTGCCATAGAAGATAGCGGCAGTTTTCGGGGAACATACCATACCTTACACGGCGTGCTTTCTCCTCTTGATGGCATAGGGCCGGATCATCTTCGAATACCGGAGCTTTTGGATCGCCTTGTCAAAAACAATGTAAAAGAAATAATTATCGCCACGAATCCCAATGTCCAGGGTGAGGCGACCGCGCTTCTTATTACAAAACTCGTCAGGGAAATGAACATCAAAGTGACCAGGATAGCCTTTGGTGTTCCCATGGGTGGGGACCTCAAATATGCGGACCGCATGACGCTGGCAAAATCTCTTGAATTCCGGCGAATTATATAAAGGAAGGCTTTAAAAGCCTGCCGTAAGGACGGGGCGATACCTTGGTTCATAGGCAGGTTTTGGCCGGTCTAATATGCGGATACCTTTCTTCTAACGCTTGGTATAATCTTATATAAATTCATTTTGAACAGGCTAATACACAAATAAACGTTGACAGAGGTGATGAATTATTATATCGACGGCCTTTAGCTCAAATTGAAATGCGCAATGCAAGGCGGAGATTGAGAAATGTTAGAGATAAGATGGCATGGAAGAGGCGGACAAGGCGCGGTGACATCCGTGGAATTGCTTGCTCTGGCGGCTATTGGTGAGGGCAAATTCGCGCAGGGTTTCCCGAGCTTCGGTCCGGAAAGACGCGGGGCGCCTGTTGCAGCGTTCAATCGTATTAACGACAGGAGGATTAAAAGCAGGGCGGGAATCTATCAGCCCGATGTCGTCGCCGTCCTGGATGAAAGTCTCATCGATTTGGTTAACGTCGTTGAGGGTTTGAAATCAAAGGGGACTCTCATCGTTAACACCCAGAAAACAGCCAAACAACTGGCCAAGGCAACGGGTTTCAAAGGCCGGATCGGCGTTGTCGACGCGAAAGGGATAGCCCTCAAGGAAATGGGAGTGCCCATCGCGAATACGACGATGATCGGCGCCTTAATTAAGGCAACGGGTGCTGTTAAGCTTGAATCGATGAAATCACCTATCGAGCAAAGATTCGGGCGGATTGCCGATCGAAATATGAATGCCATGACAAGGGCTTATAACGAGATCAAAATCAGTTAGCTGACAGGGGTAGATAAAATGGTGAAAAGAAAATGGCCGGAAACCTGGCAGGAAGTCAATCCAGGCTGTATCGTCTTTGAGCCGGGGAGTGCGAGCGAATATCACACCGGTACCTGGAGATCGCAAAGGCCTGTATGGAATAACAATAAATGCATCAAATGCGGCATTTGTTATATTTTTTGCCCTGAGGGATGCATTCATGAAGGGACGGATGGTTACTTTTACGCCGACCTGGATTATTGCAAAGGTTGCGGCATCTGTGCACAAGAGTGCTGGCCCGCCGCCATTTCGATGGTTGAGGAGGGTTAGTCATGTCCAAAAGAATTGGTATGGAAGTAGCGATTGCCGCAGCAGAGGCCGTGGCGCTTTGTCGAATAGACGTGGCTGCCGTATATCCCATCACGCCCAGCACGCATATAGCGGAACATCTTTCAGATATTGTCAGTAATGGCGAACTGGACGCAGAATTCATGACGGTGGAATCCGAACACTCGGCCATGAGCGCCATTATCGGAGCGTCGACCGCAGGGGCCCGGGCCTTTACGGCAACAGGTTCCCAGGGTTTGATGTACATGCATGAAATGCTGCCTGTCGCTTCGGCCATGCGTCTGCCTGTCGTCATGGCCATCGGCAACCGGGCCGTTTCCGGGCCGTTGAATATTTTAAACGATCACGGCGACATCATGATGGAACGCGATGCTGGCTGGATATCTCTTTTCGCACAAAACGGCCAGGAAGTCATTGACATGATCATCCAGGCCTTCAAAATAGCCGAACACCGGGATGTCATGCTTCCCGTTAATGTCAGTATCGACGGTTTTATTCTGACCCATATGGTGGAAGCCATGGAAATGCCCGATCAGGAAGAAGTTGACCGCTTTTTGCCGCCGTTTAAGCCTTTCGAGACGCTTCATCCCGACCAACCTGTATCCATGGGTGCTTTCGCGGGTAATGACATCTACACGGAAATATCCAAATCCAAAGACATGGCGTTAGTCAATTCGAAAAAAACCATTCTGCAGGTTTGGAAGGAGTGGAAAAAACAGTTCGGCCGCAGCTACGAACCCATCGAATCTTATAAAACGGATAATGCGGAGATTCTGATTCTCACCATGGGATCCATGAGTGAGACGGCAGAAATAGCCATCGACTCTCTGCGCGCAAAGGGCATGCCGGTGGGTTTACTCAAATTAAAGCTCTGGCGTCCCTTCCCGTATGATGAACTTAAAAAAGCCGTCAAAGGGGTAAAAGTCCTGGCTGTGATCGACAGGGCCATCTCCTATGGCGGATCGGGCGGGCCGGTATGCGGCGAGATTCGATCGGCCCTTTACGATGAACGAAACCGTCCGGCCATTGTCAATTACATCATTGGATTAGGCGGCCGTGACGTCACACCGGAAGATTTTATGATGATTGCGAAGGCCGCATCACAGGCCGAGAAAAAAGCGCCGAAAGATCGATATGTCATCTATGGAGTCAGAGAATAATGAAAAAAGCGAAACAAATAAAGGACCTGGTAACGGACTTCGATTTATATGCACCAAAACTGGTTGAGAAAGAAGAATATTTTGTCAGCGGGCATCGAGCTTGTCAGGGCTGCGGCGAAGCCCTGGCCGTCCGGCTGATGACGAAAGCCCTGGGCAGGAATGCCGTCATTACCTGCGCGACGGGCTGTATGGAGATCATTTCGTCCAATTATCCCTTCACCGCCTGGAAAAATCCCTGGGTTCATGTGGCATTTCCCAATGCCGCCTCTGTGGGATCGGGTGTCGAGGCCGGGCTTAAAACTTTGAGGAGAAAAGGCCGTATACCGGACCGCCGGGTCAAGGTCGTCAGTATGGGCGGTGACGGCGGTACGGCGGACATCGGTCTGCAGGCCCTTTCCGGAGCGATGGAACGGGGCCATGATATGCTCTATGTCTGTTTCGACAATGAGGCTTACATGAACACGGGTATTCAGCGCTCCAGCGCGACGCCGTTCGGCGCCTCGACCACGACGGCTCCTGCCGGCAAGACCAGTTTCGGCAACAGGCGATGGAAAAAAAACATGCCCGAGATTATGGCCGCCCACGGTATTCCCTATGTCGCGACGGCCTCACACAGTTATCCCCTTGATTTTATGAATAAGGTCAAGAAAGCCGTCAATATTGAAGGGCCATGCTACATCCACTGCTATTCCGCTTGTCCGACAGGTTGGCGGAGCGCCAGCAATGCCACGGTCAAGCTGGGTCGATTGGTTGTGGAGACCGGAATGTTTCCTCTGTATGAAATTGAAGACGGCATCTATAAAATGACCGTTGACCCTCCCACAAAGCGCCGGCCTATTGAAGATTATTTAAAACTGCAAGGACGATTTCGCCATTTGACCCCTGATCAGATAAAATACATTCAGGAACGTGTTGATGTCGAATTTGATAAACTCATGAAGAAAATAAACAAAAACTGATGAACCGCATTTAATGAATACACAATCAGGTGATTTAAGCATGAACACTCAGAAGATCACGAAGAATAAGATAAAAGGAATCATTGGTCGGCATGAAGCGGAAAAGACATCGCTTATTGCCATTCTACAGGATATGCAAAATGAATTCCGTTACCTGCCGAAAGAAGCCCTGGTTGCTGTCGGCAAACACCTGGATATGCCTCTGGCGCGTGTATATGAGGTCGCAACATTTTATAACGCGTTCAGTTTAAAACCCCGCGGCCGTTATCTGGTGGAAGTCTGTGCTGGAACGGCCTGTCATGTCAAAGGCGGATTCAACCTTCTGGCAAAACTGGAAAGAGAGTTGAAGATTGAATGCGGACAGACCACGAAAGATGGAACGTTTACACTCGAACAGGTCAGATGCCTCGGCTGTTGTTCTCTGGCCCCGGTTGTTCGAATTGATAATGATATCCACGCTTACTTGACTCAGGATAAAATTCCCAGAATCCTGAAAAAATATAGAAAGTAGGAGAGGGAAAGTGAGTAAGATCGTCAAAATGGAAGACTTGAATAAGGCCAAAAAGAGAGGCCTCGACGCCTTGATGCCACGGAAAACGAAAATCATGGTCGGAATGGCGACCAGCGGTATCGCTTCCGGTGCGGGTGAGGTATATAGAGCTTTAGATAGCGAGATTAAGAAGCGCAAAGCCGACATCATTTTAAAAAAGACAGGCAGCATGGGCATGGACTGCATCGAACCCCTTGTTGATGTGATAACACCCAATATGCCCCGCATGGCCTATGGAAGAGTAACGGCTAAACAGGTGCCGGCTATTATCGACCAAATCTTGAACGGTTCGATTGATAAGGAAAAACCCACTTACTACATGGGTGAAGAAGATTTCATCGTCACCGGCGAGAAGATTAAATATTACAAGGGCAAAAAGCCGGCGTCCCTGAAAGGTATTAACGCCATCGGCGATGTTCCGTTTTATAAAAAGCAAGTTAAACTGGCAACGAGAAACTGCGGACTTATCGATCCGGAAAACATCGATGAATATATCGCTAAAGGCGGTTATTTCAGTCTGTATAAAGCCTTAACGACAATGACGCCGGATGAAATCATCGAAGATGTCGTTAAATCGGGTTTGAGAGGACGGGGAGGGGGCGGTTTTCCCGCCGGCACCAAATGGCGATCCTGTCGTGACGCCGAAGGCGATATTAAATATGTCATTTGCAACGGCGACGAAGGCGATCCGGGCGCGTACATGGATCGCAGCTTAATGGAAGGCGATCCTCACAGCGTGATTGAAGGAATGATTATTGGTGCTTATGCGATCGGAGCCCATGAAGGCTATATTTACGTTCGGAACGAATATCCTTTGGCCGTCGCCAATCTGACGAAAGCCATCGAGCAGGCAAGAGCTTGCGGCCTGCTGGGAAAAAATATCTTAAAGTCGGGCTTTGACTTTGATATCCGAATCAGCCAGGGAGCCGGCGCATTCGTTTGCGGAGAGTCCACGGCTTTGATGGCTTCCCTCGAAGGTAAAGCCGGTGAGCCCCGGGCCAAATATGTCCATACGGTTGAGCACGGACTCTGGAACAGGCCATCGAATCTCAATAATGTGGAGACCTGGGCCAATGTTCCCTTGATCATTGCCCGCGGCGGTAACTGGTTCTCTGCAATAGGCGATAAGGCCAGCACCGGGACCAAGGTATTTTCGCTGGTCGGTAAAGTCAACAATATCGGTTTGGTGGAAGTCCCGATGGGTATTCCTCTTCGCGACATCATTTACGACATCGGTGGCGGTATTCCTGATGGAAAAGAGTTTAAAGCCATACAGACGGGCGGTCCGTCGGGCGGCTGTATCCCGGCCAAATTGGTTGAGCTTCCAGTAACATTTGATGATCTGAAAAAAGCCGGATCCATGATGGGTTCGGGCGGCATGATCGTTATGGACGAAAAAACCTGTATGGTTGATATCGCGAGATATTTTATTGAATTCCTGGAATCGGAATCCTGCGGCAAGTGTGTTCCCTGCCGTGAAGGGGTTCACAGAATGAAACAGATTCTTGAAGATATCTGTGAAGGAAGAGGGCAGGAAGGAGATATTGAATTGCTGGAGGACATGGCCGGCGCCATTATTGATGGTTCTTTATGCGCCCTGGGCGGCAGTGCCCCTAATCCTGTTTTAAGTACCATTAAATACTTCCGAGAAGAATATGAAGCGCACATCAGGGATAAGAAATGTCCGGCCGCGGTTTGCAAGGCCCTGATTGAATACCGGATCGATCCTGATAAATGCACCGGCTGCGGCCTGTGTCCCAGGGTATGTCCCACGGGAGCCGCTAAGGGGAAAATTAAAAAAATTCATACAATCGATCAGAAAAAGTGTATTAAGTGCGGCGCCTGTGTTGAAAGCTGCAAATATGATGCAATCATTGTAGAATAAAAAAGGGATGAAAATGGTTAATTTAGTCATCGATGGGAAAAAGATACAAGCGAAGGAAGGGATAACCCTGCTCGAGGCGGCCCGCGAAAACGGCATCGACATTCCGACTCTTTGTTCGCATGAGTCCTTGGAACCGTCCGGGGCCTGCCGGCTTTGTTCGGTGGAAGTGACAAAAGGCAACCGGTCTAAAATCGTCACATCCTGCATATATACCGTCGAAGAGGGTATTAAGGTTAATACGGAATCCGAGCGGGTAAAAAAAGTCCGAAAACTCATTATGGAACTTCTTCTCGCCAGAAATCCCGACTCCGACGTCATTATTGAATTAGCGGAAAAATTAGGCGTAAAGCCGCAAAAAAGATTTCTACCCGACCATGACAAAGGAAAGTGTATTCTGTGCAGGTTGTGCATCAAGACCTGCGAAACGATCGTCGGTGTTTCCGCCATCGGTTTTTCCAGCAGAGGGGCGACAAAAATTGTGGGGACCCCTTTTGATGAAGAATCGGACGTCTGTATCGGATGCGGTGCCTGCGCCTATGTTTGTCCGACGGGGCATATTCAAATGGAAACGACAGGGGATACACGCACCATCTGGGGCCGTACGTTCAAAATGACGGCCTGTAATGTCTGCGGCAGATATTTCGCACCGGAGGATCAGTTAAAATACATCAGCCAAAAAACCGGTGTCCCCTTAAAAGAACTTTCAACATGCACCAGCTGTCGATAAAATAGACATACTCCTCAGTAGCTCAGTCGGTAGAGCAGATGGCTGTTAACCATCGGGTCCGTGGTTCGAGTCCGCGCTGGGGAGCCAGAATACTAAAGCCCGTTTTTCTGAAACGGGCTTTTTTTAAGAAACTCTTCGAGTATTTTTTTATGTCGAGATTACATACGTTGTTAATGGCCACTCTTCTGATGTCAGACCATCAGTATAATTATCCCAAAGATCGAAGACCTTAGAATAAAAAATCAGTCGAAAACATCCTGTCCTGATCGAGTTGAGAATTGACACATGGGGAATTATTTCGTATAGTCGACGCGTCTGAAAACGATCAAAAAGCCGATAAATCAATAAAATGGCGCAGGTTGTCTGTAGTTACCTGCTTTCATATAGAAAAGTGCCCTAAAATTTAATAAAAAAGAATCCTTTGCCATCGTCTGCAGATTGTGACGGGTGACGTTCTATATTAAATTGAAACGGATTTGGCTTAACATGATACATGCGGTCAGGCGAACCGATCTTCCCGTGCTCCTCCTCCACAATATAGATCCCTCCTGGAAGTGCAACGAGATTGACCAAGCCATGGAGGATGTTAATCTCATGAAAGAGGCCCTGAGTGGGGAAGGGCATCCGGTCGTCGATTTGCAGATAACATCGCCTGATCTTGCAGCGGCATTGAAACCTTTCGACCCTGACGAATACATCGTTTTGAACTGGTGCGAAGAACTGCCCGGGTATCCGAAAAGCGATGCGGATGTCGCGGCTGTTCTTAAATCCAGATCGTATGCCTACACGGGTTCTCCCCCGGAGGTTCTCGCTTTTTCCTGGGATAAAGCGGCCGTCAAAAATCTGCTGCAGAAAAATAATATTGCCACGCCGGCCGGCCGGGTGCTTTCATCACAGCGTACGGATGAATGGGAATATTTCCCCGCCATTGTCAAGCCGTCCTTAGAGCATTGCAGTGTTGGTGTCAGCGCTCAGGCTATTGTATTCGACCGAAAAGAATTACGGGAGCGGATTGGTTATGTGGAAGATGTTCTGAAACAACCGGCGTTGGTCGAAGATTTCATCATGGGACGCGAGTTTCATGTCGCACTCTGGGGGAACGGTCAAATCGAGATGCTTCCTCCCGCCGAAATGGATTTTTCCGCGTTTGAGGACATGCGATGGCATATCTGCACATACGATTCCAAATTTACTCCCGGTTCGGAGGATTTTGAAAAGATAGAAATTATTGTTCCGGCATCTTTGGAAGAATCAGAATATCTAAAATTGATGCAGACCGTTCATTGGGCATACCGACTATTCGGTTGCCGTGATTATGCAAGGATTGATCTGCGTCTGCAGGATGATATTTTCTATGTTCTGGACATTAATCCCAACGCTGACTTAAGCCCCGATACGAGCATGATCTATGCCGCACAATCCAAGGGCATCACTTACGGTGAATTTGTCAGTCGCTTGGTAAATCTTGCTGCTCAAAGACATGTCATATTCAGGGCATCGGAATGATTTATTCGAGATAAGTGTCGTATTCATACCGGCAAAACAGCACATGTCGCATACATAAAAATGCTCAATGACCGATGACGAAACAGGGGCATCATTTCTGAAGAGGGAAGGGGCCTTTGGAACCGTCAAACAGACCGATATCAAAGGCATTGAGTGTCATAGCGATGAAAGTATAATAACCGATCGTCGCGATGATATCGACCAATCCGACTTCACCGAAAGATTCGACAGCCTGGTTATAGAGATCCATCGGCAGTTGATGTGTTTTGTGCAGGGCCATGCAGATGTCATAAACGAGAAGTTCGTCCGCAGGCGCCATATCCGGACGGCGAACTTCAAAGACGGCGTCAATGACGACCTGAGAGATTCCGTTATCGAGTGCCAACTTGGCATGACTGACCCATTCAACGTTGCTTTCCCAAAATCGAGCCGTGACGATGATCGCCAGCTCAACCAGACGGCGACCAATGCTTGCTCTTTCCCAAAGGGCGTTTCCCCAGCTTACCGCCCGCTTGGCCAGTTCAGGATTGAGAATCAAGGGGTCGAAGGGACCTCCGATCGTGCCGTCATCCAAAGGCTTCCTGAATTTTAAAATTCGGTCATACTGTTCCCGTTGTTTGGGATCTAATTCGTCGGGCGATTTTTTGATTAAGCGTGACATTGAATTCTCCTTGATTGTTAGAGTATAAGAAAACAAACAGCCGACGGCGTACATGGAAGACAAATTATGTCTGCTTTGTCTTTACAAGAATACGATCTTCCTGTCAATTCGTATATCGATCGGATTTTTTATCTATGACCGGTGATTCATCAAGCTCAGATAGAAAGGCTGATGCGGACATCATCAGTATTCTATCCCGGCACGATCTTTAATTCCCGCAGCGTAGTGGTGCTTGATTTCCTTCATTTCCGTGACGGTATCGGCCAGTTTCACGATATCGGGATGAGCATATCGGCCGGTCAGGATCAAATCAAGATCAGGCGGCTTGTTATTCACAAGGTCAATGACGTCCTGCAGGGGAATAAGTTTAAAATCAATGGCAACGTTGATTTCGTCCAAAATGACCATGTCAAACTCGCCTGAGCTGATGACTTTTTGGGCCAATGCAAAACCTTTCCTGGCCATTTCTATATCAACGGGGGCCGGATTGTCGCGCATCACGAAGCTGTCCAGACCAACCAAATGAACGGTCAGATTGGGCAGATATTTTTCGGCCGACTGGTATTCTCCATAGGCCCTCCCTTTCATAAACTGGATCGCACAGACCTTGTATCCATGCCCGATCGCCCTCAGGGCCTGGCCGAAGGCAGCAGTTGTCTTGCCTTTACCGTTTCCCGTATTCACGATTACAATGCCTTTAGTGAACTGCTCCCGAATTTTTTTCAATTCGTTTTGATCCGAATCGTCCATCGGGGGATCAATCTTGTCAACGGACACAAGTTTATCCTTTCTTTTGATAAGGTTTCCCGGGTCTTTTTTTGAGATAGCGCGAAGAAATTTCTTCCGCCAAGGTATAGGGGTCGGACTCTTTGCTGATCAACTTGTAAGCCAGGCGATCGAGTTCGCCGTTCGCCTCAAGGTCGCTAAGTATCTGGTCTAATATGCAGGTGCGCAGAGCATCTTTGATCTCCACCATCGTTTTGCGATGAAGCCGGGATTTTAGTTGATCGGAATGCACCAGGTATTCGTAGTGTTTTAAGATATTCTGCGCCAGAGAATCAATTTTTTCACCGAATTTGATCGGCTCAAAGGCGCTTTCCACGGTCATGACCGGTAACGGCCAGCCGTCCTCCGGAATTTGGGCCATGTTGATCATATTTTTCAATTCCATCAACAACTGAGAAGCGCCGGGATGATCCGCTTTATTGACCACGAAGATGTCGGCGATTTCCATGATCCCGGCCTTGATCGCCTGGATTTCATCTCCCATGCCCGGTACCAGCACAACAATGACCGTATGAGAGTTGTAAATGATGTCAACTTCCTGCTGGCCTGTACCGACCGTTTCAACAAGAATAATGTCTTTCCCCATGGCGTCGAGAACATGGATCGCGTCACCCACGGCCTTGGACAAACCGCCCATGGCGCCGCGGGTCGCCAAACTGCGAACAAACACACCGGGATCTTCGGTGTGTTTCTGCATGCGAATGCGGTCGCCCAAAAGAGCGCCGCCGGAAAAGGGGCTGGTCGGATCGATGGCCAAAACACCAACCGTTTTGTTTTTCTTCCGAAAGGCGCTGATCAAACCGTCGACCAGCGTGCTTTTCCCCGCGCCGGCGGATCCTGTAATGCCGATGATGTGTGCCTTTCCCGTGTAGGGAAAGATGTTTTTGATGGCCGTCCGCGCTTCCGGTTCGCTGTCCTCAAGATTTCTGATTAAGCGGGAGACAATCCTGATATTGCCTTCTCTGATTTTTTTTGTTTGTTCCATGAGTCTTATTATTTCGGTTCGACGTTTTGTCTGACCCAATCCACGATGTCGTCCAGGTGGGCTCCGGGTGTAAATATCGCCTTGATTCCCGAATGATAAAGCATCTCAAAATCCTGTTCCGGGATGATGCCGCCGCCGATGACACAGATATCTTCAGCTTCTTTTTCTTTCAATAACTCGACCACACGCGGAAACAGGTACCGATGGGCCCCGGAAAGGCAACTCAATCCGACCAGATCGACATCCTCCTGAATGGCTGAAACGGCTATCTGTTCGGGTGTCTGATGACATCCCGTATAGATTACTTCAAAACCCGCATCCCGAAAGCACCTGGCCAAAACCCTCGCCCCTCGATCGTGGCCGTCCAGGCCGGGTTTGGCGACCATGATACGAATTTTCCTCTCTGTCATGGATGAGTCCTCCCCAATAAAAGTAATTATTTTTAATACAATCCAGGATCGCGATATTCGCCGTATACGTCTCGATAAACGTCACAAATTTCCTGAACGGACGCATAATTTTTAACGGCCTCGATACAAAACGGCATCACATTATCGCCTTTTTTACAGCACATTTTAAGGTCTTTTAAACTTTTTGTCACAGCGCGATGATTCCGTTTTCGGCGTACGGCATTCAGACGCTTGATCTGGTCCTGTTCCACCGCGTCATCAATATCAAGCAGAGGGATCTTCTGCTCGTCATCCGTCACGTATTTATTCATCCCCACCATGATCTTTTCGCCCGCATCGATTTGTCTCTGAAACTGATAGGCCGCATCGGCGATTTCCATTTGGGGAAACCCTTTTTCAATAGCGTCGATCATTCCACCCATTTCATCGATTTTATGAATATATTCCCAGGCTTTTTCTTCGATTTCATTGGTGAGGGATTCTACAAAATAAGAACCGGCAAGCGGATCCATCGTGTTGGCAGCGCCTGTTTCTTCGGCGATGATCTGCTGTGTTCGAAGAGCGATTTCCACGGCATGATCGGAAGGCAGGCATAAGACCTCATCAAGGGAATTAGTATGCAAAGACTGGGTTCCGCCCAGAACGGCGGCCAAAGCCTCAAGAGCCGTTCGAACAACGTTATTGTATGGTTGTTGCGCCGTTAGGGAACATCCCGCTGTTTGCGTGTGGAAGCGCATCCACATAGAGCGTGGATTTTTTGCCTGATAGCGGTCACGCATAACTTTTGCCCAGATTCTTCTCGCTGCTCGCAGCTTGCAGATTTCCTCAAAGAAATCAATGTGAGAATTGAAGAAGAAAGAAAGTCTCGGCGCGAAATCGTCGACATCCAGCCCTTTCTGAGCGATGACGCTTTCCACGTATTCCATCCCGTCCCTCAGGGTAAAAGCCAATTCCTGGACGGCCGTGGCGCCGGCTTCCCGGATATGGTATCCGCTGATGCTGATCGTGTTCCACATCGGGACATGTCTGGTGCCGAATTCGACAGTATCACCGATCAGCTTTACCGAAGGTTCCGGGGGACACATGAATGTCTTCTGGGCGATAAATTCCTTCAACATGTCATTTTGAATCGTTCCCCCTATTTTAGCTAAAGGAATCCCACGCAATTCGGCTACCGCGCAATACATGGCCCACAGCACGGAAGCGGGGGGGTTAATTGTCATGGAGGTTGTTACCTGGTCCATGGGGATGCCGTCCATGAGCTGTAAAAAATCTTCCAGTGTATCAATAGCCACACCACACTTTCCGCATTCACCGCGCGCCTTGGGATCGTCGGTGTCATAACCCATCAGCGTCGGATAGTCGAACGCCGTGCTCAGGCCGGTCTGTCCGCTGTTGATCAACATGTGCCAGCGTTTGTTCGTGTCCGCGGCGCTTCCCATTCCGGCAAACATTCTAAAGGTCCAATATTTACCGCGATAGCCCGTTGGCTGATTGCCTCTAAGAAACGGGAACTCTCCTGGGTAACCGATATCGCTTTCAAAATTCGTATTTTTGATCTCTTCCGGTGTATAAAGCCTCTTGATTTCCAGATCAGATACCGTTGACCATCGTGCTTTCTGATCGGGTGTTTTATTCGCGATTTTGCGAATATTATCTTCCCATTTTTTTCGTAGCTGCTTCGATTGATCCAGGACGCCTTTTGAGAAGTACACTTTAACCCTCCTTGTATATAAAGCATGTCATCATCTAATTCCTTGATAAAAATATGGAAGTATTTTGTTACCATGATGGTAGAATTATGGCATCTATCTTAAATCCATCGAGATTGTCAAGCGCAGATAAAGGTTTTTTTAGAGATAAGGGTATTACATGCCGTCATTCGGTATCGATGTTGAAAAAAAATTTTAAATAATTATTTGGAACAATGTCGATCAACGCGTATAAATACAAAAAAATGATAATTTCAAGGAAGTTGTATAAAAAACAATTGACATCTCTGATATTTTCATTATTTGATTGACCGTCTTCAGTGCATAGTTGAATAATTTTGTCAAAATGTTCTCTGACAAAAATGTTAACGACGTTCATCAACACCTATAACATTAATCCAAACGTTGACAACCGAATTACAGGAGGAAATCATCATGGGAATGCTTCAAGAATTCAAGAAGTTTGCAGTAAGAGGCAATGTCGTTGATATGGCCGTTGGAATTATTATAGGAGCGGCATTCGGGAAAATTGTTTCATCTTTTGTCGGTGATGTTATTATGCCTCCCATCGGCCTGCTAATCGGGGGGGTTGATTTTTTGAATTTAGTATTCACCATTAAGGAAGCCACGGGGTCGGCACCAGCAGTAGTCATCAGTTATGGTAAGTTCATTCAGACCATCATTGATTTTATTATTATTGCGTTTGCCATATTCATCGCTGTAAAATCATTAAACTCACTCAAAAAGAAAGAAGAAGCCGCGGCACCTCCCGCTCCCTCTAAGGAAGAAGTGTTACTAAGTGAGATACGCGATCTGCTTAAAGAGAACAAATAGTCATTGAGAAGATAGAGGGGGATATGGCAGCACAATTCCGTAATCTTGTCTTTGAAGGAGGCGGGGTTAAGGGAATCGCCTATATCGGCGCCATGCAGGTATTGTCACAGCGTGGTTATTTGAAAGAGATTCAGCGGGTTGGTGGAACGAGCGCCGGTGCCATCAACGCGCTTGTCTTTGCTCTGGGGTATGACATTCCTTCACAACGCCGGATCATCGCCTCAACGGACTTTCGCAAATTCATGGACGACACGTTCGGCGTCATCCGCGACATTCGCCGTTTGTCTAAGGAATTTGGCTGGCATAGAGGCGACTTTTTTACCCGATGGATGGGCCGACTGGTTGCAGAACGCCTGGGAAGCGAAGCCGCCACGTTCAGAGACCTGAAAAAGGCCGGCTGTCTCGATCTATATGTCATCGGCACCAATTTATCCACCGGTTATGCCGAAACCTTTTCTTTCGAAAGGTATCCGGACATGCCCCTCGTAACGGCTGTCCGCATCAGTATGTCCATTCCCCTGTTTTTCGCGGCCATGCGACTGGCTCCACGAAATGATGTCTATGTCGACGGCGGTGTCATCATTAACTATCCCGTTAAGCTATTCGATCGCCAACGTTACATCGATATGGTTGACGAGGCAGATGCAGCAAGGACCGTTGATTACTATAATATCGAAAATGCTCGATTTTTACTGGAAAAACCCGACCGAAGCCCCTATGTCTATAATCGCCAAACGGTTGGTATGCGACTGGATACGGCCGAAGAGATTGCCCTTTTCCGTTACAATGAGCCTCAAAAGGGCAGACCCATTAAAAATTTCACTGACTACGCAAGAGCACTGATATCAGCCGTTATGCAGGTACAAGAAAATCAGCATTTACACAGTGATGATTGGCAAAGAACATTGTATATCAATACCATGAATATCAAAACAACCGATTTTGACCTGTCCGACGACCGGAAAAATGCCCTCATTCAGGAAGGAATCAAAGGCGCAGAAAACTATTTTCGCTGGTTTGAAGATCCTGATGAAAATCCTGTCAACCGTGTAATTGAAACATAAGATGCTTAAAAGTTCTTTAAGGATAAAATCTTGCCCATTTTTCTGAGAGAGTATCTTTTTTCTACATTCTGGTGTATATCTGCCGAAATTATCCTGCATCATAGGAGGCATTATGCGTGTTGTCATTATCGGTGCCGGAGAAGTCGGTTATCATATCGCTAAAAAACTCTCCGATGAAAGCCATGATGTTTTTCTGATCGACAAAAACATCGAGAAGATTCGTAGAATAAATGACAATCTTGACGTTCAGGCTTTTCTGGGTTCCGGCACGAGTCCGCAGATGCTTAGAAATGTTGGTATTGACTCGGCTGAGCTTCTTGTGGCGGCTACAGACAGTGATGAAGCCAATCTGATCGCCTGTCTTCTGGCTAAAAATCTCAACCCCCATATGTTGAAAATCGCCCGTGTCAATAATCGTGAATATTTGAAGGAAGAAGCATTATTCAGCAGCGAAATGCTCGGTGTTGATCTTTTGATCAATACAAGATCCATGATGGTCGATGCGGTCCTCAAGTTGATGGAAGTTCCAGGCGCGTCAGAGGTCATTGATTTTGTCGGCGGCCAGGTAAAGCTGATAAGCTTTATGATTACGGAAGATTCTCCTCTGGCCAATCGAAGGTTGCTTGATCTTAGAGAAAACGGGCAAAATTTGCTAATTGGCGCTATTGTCCGGGGCCATAAAATTCTTATTCCCAGTGGCCGCGACATCATAAAGCCTATGGATCTTGTTTATTTCGTGATGAAAAAATCCGACGTCGAAAATACGGTCGCCCAACTTAATGTCCAGCCGCGGCAGATCAAAAATGTCATTATTGTCGGTGCCGGAGAAACGGGAGCATCCATCGCACGAGCACTGGATAATAAAAACCTAAATGTTAAGATTATCGATCAAAATGGGGAAAAATGCAAAGAACTGGCAGCGCTCCTGAATAAGGTAATTGTTATCAAAGGTGACGGCACGGATCGCGATCTATTGAGGGAAGAAAACGCCGGGGCCATGGATATGATCATCGCCATGACCGATGACGAGGAAAGCAATGTCCTGATTTCTCTTCTCGCAAAAGACCTTGGCGCCACGCGGACCATTACACGGGTCAGTAAATTAAGTTATATGCCGCTTGTTTCGTCAATTGGATTGGATACGGTGATTAATCCGCGGATGGCGGCTGTACGCGCTATTCTTCAATACATCCGACGGGGAAGAATCATTTCCGTGGCGCCCCTGAGAGAAGAAGAGGCGGAAGCCATCGAAGCCGAAGCCCTCGAAACATCGGATATCGTCAATGTGCCGCTGTCGCAGGTGGATTTTCCTCCGGGCGTCATTATAGGTGCGGTCGTAAGAGGCGATGAAATTATTATTCCCCGCGGTGATACCGTGATCCTGCCGCACGACCGGATTATCATTTTTGCTCTTCAGCGGGTCGTTCCGAAACTTGAAGACCTTTTGACCGTGAAGATGGAGTACTTTTAATGAATTTTCGGCTGATTGCCTATCTCGTATCCGTTTTGGTGGTTTTTCTCGGTCTGTCCATGATCCTGCCGTTTGCGGCTTCGCTTTATTATCGCGACGGCAGTTCCATCGCATTCTTAAGTTCGATGCTGGCAGCCTGTGCTTTGGGAGGGCTGGTCTATACGTTGACACGAAAGCAAAAGGAATATTATTTAAGCCACAGAGACGGAGTGGCCGTTGTCACTCTCGGCTGGATTGTGGCCGGTCTTACAGCGTCTCTTCCATATCTTTTCTCCGGCATGATCGCATCATTTACCGACATCTATTTTGAATGCATGTCCGGCTTTACAACAACGGGCGCCAGCATTCTGACCGATATTGAAGTTTTGCCTCGGGGAATTCTTTTATGGCGCTCACAGACGCAATGGATGGGCGGTATGGGCATCATCGTTCTATCTATTGCCATCCTGCCTTTTCTGGGAATCGGCGGCATGCAGCTCTATAAAGCGGAGACGCCGAGCCCCGTAGCGGACAAGCTGACGCCCCGCATATCCGACACAGCCAAAGCGCTCTGGAGGATATATATTTCCTTAACCGTTCTGCTGATCATCCTGTTATTTGCCGGCGGTATGTCAGTTTTTGACGCCGTCTGCCATACGTTTTCAACCATGCCGACGGGCGGTTTTTCTCCGAAGAATGCCAGTGTCGGTCATTACCAAAGTACCTACATTAATTTTGTCATTATTTTATTTATGTTTCTGGCGGGTATCAACTTTTCGCTTCATTACAAACTGGTTAAGGGAAATATAGAACACTATATCAGAGATCCCGAATTCCTTGCGTATCTATTTATTATCTGCTTATTCATTCTCGTGGTCACGATGGATCTGTATGGTTCGGTTTACACGCATATCTTTGATGCATTTCAATACGGTGCTTTTCAAGTAGTCTCCCTATTGACGACAACGGGCTTTGTGACGGCCGACTTTGAATCATGGCCGGATTTGTCCCGCGTCATACTCTTGATATGCATGGCCTTAGGCGGCATGGCGGGATCGACGGGCGGCGGCATAAAAATCATGCGGATCCTGCTCCTCGTCAAACACTGCTATCTGGAAATTATTCGTATTATTCATCCCCACGCCATCACTGTCGTTAAATTGGGGCGATTGCCCGTGCCCCAATCGGTCATGAGGAGCATCTGGGGTTTCTTTCTGCTTTACATCGGGATTCTCATTATTGTCTGTATAATCCTGACGGCCCTCGGTCTTGATATGTTGACTTCGTTCTCAGCCGCCGCTTCCTGCATGGGAAATGTCGGTCCGGGGCTGGGCAGCATCGGTCCGACAGAAAACTTTGCCCATATCCCCACAGCAGGGAAATGGATCATGATTTTTTGCATGCTCCTCGGACGTTTGGAAATCTATACGATTATCGTTTTGCTGATCCCGGGATTCTGGAAAAAATAGGCGGGAATGAAGGGACATAATCAACAGGAGTTCTCATCAGCTTTCCGCTGCATAACAGATCTGATGGCTATTCAATTTTCGGCACGCCATCATTTACCAATGTTTGTTGCCATAAAGACAGATCATTCAGTGCCCGCTCGGCATATTTTTCTCCCCGAAATCTTTTGTGAATCCTCTTTTCAAGGGTTGGAAAAAGACCGAAGTTAACATTCATGGGTTGAAAACGGTCCGGTTTTGTGTCGGTAAGATGCCTTACAAGAGCGCCGACGGCCGTCGTTTCCGGCGGTTCCGTCATGATGGCGCCGCGGCTGAGAAACAGGGCGTTCAGGCCGGCGATAATGCCCAGGGAGGAAGACTCAACGTATCCCTCCACGCCGGCGATCTGGCCCGCAAACAGAACCCGGTCGAATGATTTTAGTTGCAGCGTCTTCTTCAAAATCCTGGGGGCGTTAATAAAGGTATTTCGATGCATACTTCCGTATCTCGTAAATTCCGCTCTTTCCAGGCCCGGTATCATCCGGAAAACTCTCTGCTGTTCGGGCCACGTCAATTTTGTCTGGAAGCCGACCATATTAAAATAGGATTGATTAAGATCCTCCTGGCGCAGTTGAACGACCGCAAAAGGCTGGCGGCCGCTTTGAGGGTCCTTTAGGCCGACCGGTTTCATTGGACCGAACAGAAGCGTTTGCACTCCTCTTTTCGCAATCGTTTCTACCGGCAGGCAGCCCTCAAAACATTTAATTTCTTCAAATGTTTTAAGGGGTACTTCTTTGGCTTCGGTGAGGGCCTTCCAGAATTCTCGATATTCCGACTCATCCATGGGGCAGTTCAGATAATCCCCCGCTTCGCTTTGATATCGCGAAGCCCGAAATACCTTTGCATCATTTATGGAAGCCCCATCGATGATGGGGGATATGGCGTCATAGAAGTAAAGATAGCCGGAGCCGGTCATGCCCGAAATGATTTGAGCCAGGGCATCCGATGTCAGGGGGCCCGTTGCGACAATCACGAGACGATCATCCGGAATATTCTTCAGTTCGTGGCGGATGATGCGCAGATTTTCCCGAGACGAGAGCTTCTTTTCAATATAGGCGGAAAATTTATCTCGATCGACGGCCAGGGCTTTTCCGGCGGGAACGGCCGTGGCGTCGGCGGCTTCCATGACCAAAGAGCCCAGCCGCCGCATTTCTTCCTTGAGAAGACCGACAGCGTTTTCTATATTATTAGATCGCAGGGAATTACTGCACACCAGTTCGGCCAGAAGAGGGGACTTATGGGCCGGAGAAAATCGGGCCGGTTTCATTTCGTACAGTTCGACGGCGACATTTCGGGCGGCCAGTTGCCAGGCCGCTTCACAGCCGGCCAAACCGCCGCCGATAATGATGATGGGGGATTTAATCGTCATGAATTATCAAGGTTTAAAGCATGACATTAACTATTTGCTTTAAGTTTTCGAATATTCTTGCATTCTGGATAACCCGTGCAGCCGAGAAAACTTCCGTAACGGCCCCGCTTCACCGCCATCGGACGACCGCATTTGTCACAGACTTCATCGGTTGTTTGAGGGGCCTCCGCTTTAATTTTGCCGTCCCGATCTTTTTTGATTTTCATGATATTCTGACAATCGGGATATCCGGAACATCCCAGAAACGGACCGTATCTGCCGTGTTTCAACACCATGGGCTTGCCGCATTTGTCACACTTAACATCGCTGAATTCCTGCTCGACCGGCTTGATATCCCCATTTTCATCCTGTTTGATGTTGAGGATATTTTTACAGTCGGGGTATCCGGAGCAGCCCAGGAAAGGACCGAATCTGCCGCGTTTCAACACCATGGGCTTGCCGCATTTTTCACAGATATGTTCGGTTTCCACCGTTTGATTTTCGACCGGCACAATCTTTCCTTCCGCATTTCGTGAGAAATTTTGTGTATTTTTACAGGATGGATAATTCGAACAGGAGAGGAACTCTCCGTTCCTGCCCAACTTAATGACCATGGGACTGCCGCATTTATTACAGACGATATCCGTCGGTGTTCCATTTTTTTTGACGTTTTCCATGCCGGTTTGGGCTTTTTTCAATTCCACTTCAAAGGGCGCATAGAAGTCTTCCAGGGTTGCCAGTCTTTTGAGTTTTCCTTCCTCAATCAAGTCCAGCTGGTTTTCGAGCAGGGCCGTGAATTCAATATCCAGTATTTGGGGAAAGTTAAGAACCAGAAGATCATTGACGAGCGTCCCTAATTCGGTCGGGAAAAATCTGCCTTTTTCCAGTTTAACGTAAGATCGATCCTGAATCGTGCTTAAAATCGTCGCATACGTGCTGGGCCGTCCGATGCCTTTTTCTTCCAGCTCTCTCACCAGTGACGCTTCAGAAAATCTCGGTGGCGGCTGCGTAAATTTTTGTTCGTGATCCAGAGATAACAGTTTTAAAATTTCACCCACTAAAACTTCCGGCAGCGTTCTGGCAAAATCGTTATTCTCATCGGTTTCATCTTTTCCTTCGGTGTAGACCGCGGTGTAGCCCGCAAATTTCATCACCGATCCCTGGGCGCGGAAAAGATAGACATCGGACGAAACGTTGATCGTGGTTTGATCAAAAACCGCCGGGTTCATCTGGCTGGCGACGAAGCGGTTCCAGATCAGCTGATACAGCCGATATTGATCCGCCGTCAGAAACGATTTGATATCCTGGGGGCGGTAATCCATGGATGTCGGTCTAATGGCTTCATGGGCGTCCTGTGCTGAACCTTTAACCTTGAAGGCCCGGGCGTTTGGCGGAAGATATTCCGGCTCGTAATTATTTCTGATGAAATTCCTCACTTCATTGAGAGCTTCGGCAGCGGTCCTGACGGAATCGGTTCTCATGTAGGTAATCAAGCCGACGGATCCCTCATCCCCCAGTTCAACCCCCTCATATAATTGCTGGGCGACGCGCATGGTTTTTTTGGCCGGAAAACGCAGTTGTCGAGAAGCCTCCTGCTGGAGTTTGCTGGTGGTAAATGGAGGGGAGGGCGAACGCTTCGTTTCCTTTTTCTCGACGTCTTCAACTTTAAAAGGCGAGGTTTTCAGGATTTCAAGAATGGCCTGTGCCTGCTCCTGATTTTGTACCTTCAACTTTTTCCCCTGCTTTATAATCAGTTTTGCTTCAAAAGGCGGGGGATTTTTGCCTTCCAGTTTCGCGGTTATGTTCCAATACTCTTCGGGTATGAATTTTCTGATTTGGTTCTCACGATCGCAAATCATCCGGACGGCAACCGATTGGACCCGTCCGGCGCTCAGTCCCCTTTTAACCTTTTCCCACAGAATCGGACTGATTTGATACCCGACGAGCCGATCGAGAATGCGCCTGGTTTGTTGAGCTTCGTATTTATTAACATTCAATTCGGAAGGGTGGGCAATGGCCTCCAGGATGGTATTTTTTGTCAAATCATTGAATAAAACACGATGGATTTGCTGCTTTTCCCTACCGATTTCGTCTGCGATGTGCCAGGCAATGGCTTCGCCTTCCCGGTCCGGATCGGGGGCCAGATAAATATTTTCGGCGTTTTTAGCCGCTTTTTTCAGCTCGGCCATGACTTTCTTGCGACTATCAAGCGTACTGTAAGACGGCGCAAAATCATTTTTTAAGTCAATGCCGAGACTGCTTTTCGGCAGATCTTTGACATGACCCATTGAAGCGCGAACATCAAAATCATTTCCAACATATTTTTTGATCGTTTTAACTTTGGTCGGCGATTCAACGATGATTAAGGAATGTGGCATAACTGCTCCTGAATTTTTTTATTGCGTCAAGGCCCGCTTCTTTATCACATTCAAATTAATTTCGTATAAATTTTTTTCCGGGTAATTGCGTTACCAATCCCTTAAGCTCAAGCTGCAACAGGATATTTAGAACATCTCCGGCCTTCCGTCCTGCGGAAGAAATAATGGTATTGACGTCAACAGGCTTGGAAGAGACGGCACTCAATATCACATTTTCTTCCGGGCTTAAAATCATATTATCAAACGGCCTGTCTTTCAAGTCCGGGTTTTTTTGATGCCCCCTCGCTTGTCCGACATCCGCTTTAAAGACATTTTTGCCGATCTGAGGTTCTACTTCTTCCAGAATATCCCGGACGTTTTCTACCAGTTTCGCCCCTTCTTTGATCAGTTTGTTCGTCCCTTTGGAACCGGGTGAATCAATGCTGCCCGGGATGGCGAATACCTCTCTTCCCTGTTCAACGGCAAGTCGGGCCGTAATTAAAGATCCGCTTTTGTCGGTCGCTTCAACCACAACGACACCTAATGAGATGCCGCTGATAATTCTGTTTCTTGCGGGAAAGTTCGGTGCATTTGGCGGCATACCAAATGAAAACTCTGTTATGACCGCCCCGTGCGCCGAGATATCATGATACAGTTTTTCATTTTCGTGAGGGTATATAATGTCCATCCCGCAACCCAGAATAGCAATGGTTCTGCCTTTGCCGGCAAGCGCGCCTCTATGAGCGGCAGTGTCTATCCCTCGGGCCATGCCGCTTACCACAGTCACGCCATGAAATGCAAGCTCCCGACACAGTTTTTCCGTGGAGTATTTGCCGTAGGTGCTTGCAGATCGAGAACCGACCACGGCAATATTAATATCGTCAGTTTTTAATATGCCTTTAACATATAGGAGAGGGGGGTAGTCGTAGATATGAAGAAGATGTTTCGGGTATTGGTCGTCAAGACAGGTAACAATATTGACTTGAAGCTGTTCGGCAGTTTTCAACTCCTTTTCAACGGTCCGCCAAGCGTTGAATGCCTTGATTCTTGATGCGCCGATCTTCCCGATTCCCGGGACCGATGTCAGGAAACTGTAAGGGGCCTCAAAAACATTTTTCGGCGACCTGCAGGTAGCCAGCAGGTTTTTAAAACCGATATTTCCAATGCCCTCAATTCGCTTTAAAGCGAGCCAATGCTCGATATGACGGTCATCCATTTATGCAGCAATCCTGTATTTGTTAGGAATCGCCCCAAAAGTAGCTATATCTTATCATGAATCCGTGTCAAGTTTTTTTACTTGAAAATCATTGCGTAATTTAGAGCTTTGCGTTACGTTTAATCGATTTTTTTGGCGAGGAATATATATGATCAGACGTTTATTGACGTTTTCAGTTTTTTGGGGTTTTATAGCTGTACTCATGATGTCAACCTTGTGGGCCGCCCGTTCGGCCGTTCCGTATGAAGGCGGTAGCGATGACCGTGACGGCAATGTCATGGAAAATAAGGATAAAGCCATCCCATTATGTCCCGTCCTGACGATCCGACCCAGAGAAATCGATTTGGGCGCTATTTATCCCGGAGAAAGCAGGGAGGGTCGTTTTATTTTAAGGAACGTCGGGGCGGGCTCCCTCCAATGGTCCACCGCAGGACCGTCGGAATGGACAGACGTAACAAGGCGAAGTCTCATCGGTAATCTGGAAGCCGATCAGAAAGATCTAAAATTGCATTTCGACTGCTTTGATGACGTTACATCGCGGAACGCATCCACTGATAAGCGATTCAATGTCAGCTTAACACTGGAGTTTGAAAATCAACGTGTCCTATTCCAAAAGAAAATCCGTGCCGGAGCTTATCGCGAATCGATTCCTCTCAAGTCAAATGGAGGAACGCGAACAATTTTTTTCAGATACAAAATCCTTGGCCGGGAAACGGAGCCGCTGATTCTGGTAGAACCGTTGAAAATAGATTTTGGCGTTATGGACGTCGATGAAAAGAAAATGCGACGGATCGAACTGAAGAACAACGGTGGGGAACCGCTCGAATGGTATGCCGGTCTTTTAAATAAACGGGGGGGATCATCTTCCGATCATAAAAGAAAAGGCCGTTATATTTCTTTTTTGAACAGCGACATCAAAGGAAGCGGACTTTACGACGTTCCGGAATCCTTAAAAGACGATTTAGAAGTAACAGGTTTGTGGGAAGAACATAAGGGTTACCCGAAAGCCATGACAGGGGGGGCCATAAAATATCGCTTTTCCGGAAGCGGAATTAAATTAAACCTTCGCAAAAATCCCGGCAGGGGTATTTTAAGAGCCTATATCGACGCAAAATTGATTACGGAAATAGACTGTTATGCCGATGTGGATACAGGCATGGAGATATGGTTGGCGGAAAATATGGTGAATGTGTCGCATACTTTAGCGCTGTTCAATGGAGGCAGTCAATCCGTCATTCAAGGCGTTACAATTTTCGGAAAAGACGTCGAAACAGGTATCCGGGGGATCGTTGATATATTTCCCGATTCGGGCGTAACAACGCAAGAAACGGACTATATCAACATAACAATCGATACCAAGGGGCTTATCCCCGGGTGGTATGCCGAGGACGTGATTATCAAATCGACGGGAGGTGATGTTGTCGTCGGAATCTCCTTTGAGATTGCAGATAATAAAAAGATGGAGATACTGAACGTGTTTCGTTATGTCAAAGATAATCAGTATATCTACGTGACACAATCTCATGGCGACCAGACGGAATTGGCGTCGCTGGGTTATCAAAAAGAGGGAGTTGCCTTTAGATTGTTTCAAGCCGATACGCCGGGTACGGCTTGTTTTTACCATTGGTACCACCCACAAAAGAAGGACCATTTCTATTCTTACGATCAATCGGGAGGGGAGAAATCTCTGGATGGGTATGTTCTCCAAGGGGTCATCGGCAATATAGCCACATCCCGGCTTACCAATACGAGGGAGTTGTATCGGTGGTATAATCCTGCGTCAGGCAGACATTTTTATACGACCGATCAGAAGGGAGAGGGAAAGGGGGCAAAAGGTTATCTCTTTGAGACGATTGCCGGTTATGTTCGATAGTAAAAACAAGGCACCATCGGTCGGCGGAACCGGCATTTGATCTTGACAAAAACTATCAAAGAGATTATGACGCAACATCTTTTAAAGGGTATAATTATCAATAAGCGCCTGTAGCTCAGCTGGATAGAGCAACGGACTTCTAATCCGTGGGTCGAGAGTTCGAATCCCTCCAGGCGTACCATTCATAAGGGTTTCCACATGGAAGCCCTTTTTTATCAGCTGAATCAATTTAAAGCGAACAGTAGATTAATATTCAGTAATTTCCGGTTAAGTTTTTGCATATGCGCTTTGCGCATTGTGTTCTTTGAACTCATGCCTGTCTTCAGCGTTCGCGGGTGCGTACCTAAGTTCATTTTGGATTTGCATTCGCAACTGCCGCACTCTTCTGATGGAGACTTTTTCGTTGTGCTCTTCATGGCAATAGATGGCAAGCAACAGGTAGGTAATCAGTCCCGCGAGGATCTGAACCATCAGGCTGTGCTCACTCCGGGCAATCAGGTGGTACACCTTCAGATGCCGTTTCCACCAGCCGAAGAAGTTTTCGATATCCCATCGGAGCTTATAAGCGGCAGCTATTTGTTCAGCTGTAAGATCGTGGCGGTTCGTGGCAATCCAGTATCGTACATTGTCGACTTCATACCCGACTAACCGAACCGGTTTTCTCGTCTGGTTGATGCCGGCCGTGCCGAGCAATACGGTCGCGTCATAAAATACCATGCCGCCAGGTGCAACAGGATGAACGTCGATGGCGGTTTTCACAGTTTTTGCCTTGATGCGGCACATAAAAAGTGCCCCATCTTCCTGCCACTGATCGAACCTGTCGTGACACTGATAGCCGCGATCCATCACGCCCGTTTCTCCAGGAGAGAGGATCTGGTTCACCAAGGGCCGTTCGGCACCGTTGCCCGTAGTGAAAAAGATCTTTCTGGGAATGCCGTGGTTGAGGTCAAAACCGATATGAGTCTTGGCCTTCCTTGCTCCTTTCCGGTAATCGGCCCAGTACATGGAAAGCGTTGCATCGATAAGCGATCCGTCAATTGCGACCAGTTTGCCAAGCCCGGGATGGTAATCTGGCAATACATGGGCGAGGGAATAACAGGGACGCCCTTTACATTTTTATATTTAGGCATGGAGGCGAGTCATTATTGGCAAGCGAAATAAGAATATAAAGATATAAAGGGCGTCCCCATGCTACGCTAAGGGCGTCCCCATGCCACGCATGAGGGAGTTCTTTCGCGAAGGACAAAATTGTTGGCGGGTTGCGAATGCAGGAAGAGTTGCCTTTCTGGTGGACGGAGAAGCCTATTTCCAGGCTGTCGCCGATACCTGTGAAGCTGCCGAACAGGCCGTCTAAATCATCGGATGGGATATCGACAGCCGGATCCTGCTCCGTCGCGATGATGCCGATGTAAAGGAGGATTTAGGACGCTTTCTCGACCGATTGGCCTGCAGAAAACAAAATCTTGACATCTACATTCTCGACTGGGATTTTGCCGTGCTCTATTCCCTGGAACGCCAGGTCTTGCCCCTGGTGAATTTCGGCTGGAAAACTCATAAGCGCGTTCATTTTGTGCTTGACGACGATCATCCCGTCGGCGCCTCACATCATCAGAAAATTGTTGTGGTTGATGACCGGGTGGCATTCGTCGGCGGTTTCAATTTGACCAGCTGTCGTTGGGATACGACGGACCACGCGCCGGATAATCCCAAGCGATGTGACAACGAAACGAAGTATGGTCCCTTTCATGATGTGCAGATGATGGTGGACGGCCAAGCCGCGGAAAAACTGGCGCATCTGGCACGAATGCACTGGGAGCGTATCACCGGCGATCGCCTTCCATCGGTAAAAACGTCCCAACACGATCCCTGGCCCGACACCGTTTCTCCGGATCTCGAAAACGCCCGGGTCGCCATATTAAGAACCATGCCTGAGTATGAGGGAGAGAGCGAAATTCGGGAAATCGAGACGTTTTATCTTGATGCCATCGATAGGGCACAGTCTTACATATATATTGAGAATCAATATTTTAGCTCTCATGTCGTCAGCACGGCGCTTGAAGAAATTCTCCGGAAAAAAGACGGTCCCGAAGTTCTGCTCGTGCTGCCTAAAAAATGTTCGGGATGGCTGGAAGAAGAGACCATGGGTGCCCTGCGCAGACATCTGCTTGAGCGGTTACATCAGGACGATGTATTCGGAAGGTTGAGAGTCTGTTATCCTGACCGAAAGGGACTGACATCTGATGTTCTCAATGTTCACAGTAAAGTACTCGTCATTGACGATGTCTTATTGTCCATAGGGTCGGCAAACCTGAGCAATCGCTCCATGGGGTTTGATACGGAATGCAATCTCGCCTTATATGCGGATACCGATAAAAGAGTGGCGAAGGCCATTGCCGATTTCAGGAACCGGCTGCTGGGCGAACATTTGGGGGCTGAGCCGGATGGTGTTGCCTCAATGATTAAAGATACAGGTTCTCTGCTTTCAACTATTGAGGCGTTGAGAACCGATGAACGAACGTTGCGAGATCTGCATGAATCAGAAAATGATTCCATCATGGAATCTCTTCCGGCGAGCATGATCGCCGATCCGGAACGGCCCATCGATATAGAAGCCCTGCTCGATTACCTTGGATTCGGCGGCGGGCGGAGGGATGTTAAGGCTGATGCGAAACGAAAGGCATGGCGGTTTGGGGCCGTGATCGCCTTTGCCTTGTTGCTGGCGATTCTCTGGCGATGGACTGGGCTGAAGGACGTGGCAAGTATGGAGAATCTTCTTGCAGCGGCAGACTATGTCCGTGAAAATCCTCTGACGATTCCTATCGTCTTGATCGTGTACGTGATAGGAAGCTGCATCATGTTTCCCGTAACGCTGATGATTCTTCTCACTGCCCTTAGCTTCGGACCTGTCATGGGTTTTGTTCTGGCTTTTTCCGGCAGTCTTTTGGGCGGATTGGCGGGGTATCTCCTGGGTGGCTGGCTTGGCAGGGACGTTGTGCGCAAACTTGCAAGCGATAAGGTGAACCGTTTAAGCTGCCGACTCGCCCGGCATGGCTGGCTGGCCGTTGCCATAGTGCGTGTCATTCCGATTGCGCCGTTCACCATCGTCAATCTGGTTGCCGGATCGTCTCATATTTCGACATGGTCCTTTCTGGTGGGCACAGCCGCCGGTATGGCGCCGGGAATTATGGCGATTATGATCTTTGAGGGAGGTTTTGAGCGGGCCATTACCAATCCGAACCTGTGGAATATCATACTGGCGTTTATTGCGGTGCTGTGCGCCATTCTGATTTTGTACACGGGCAAGCGTTGGCTCACAAACCAGGAAAAGAGGCATGATGAATGAGCCGAAACTTTGTCTCGCCACCTGGAATATCCACATGGGCGTGGGGCTGGACGGCAGGCGGGATCTGGCAAGAATTGTGCGGGTCATAAAGGAAATGAGCCCGGATTTGCTTGGTTTGCAGGAAGTTGATAATCATATGGGCCCCGAAGGGGACGATATCACCATGCTTAGGACCATGACCGGTATGGAAGTGATTGCCGGACCGACAAGGTTGCGGGCTTCAGGGGACTACGGCAACGCGCTTTTGACTTGTTTGCCTGTGCGCGATGTGGAACGTTACGATATCAGTTTTAAGAAGCGGGAACCGCGCGGAATATTAATCGTGCATGTGGATTGGTTTGGAGAGACACTTCAGGTGGCGGTTACGCACCTGGGACTTCTTCCACAGGAACGACGTACGCAAGTCCGTTCACTGATCGAATATCTGTCGAAAAAGAACCGAACACCTTTGATCCTCATGGGCGATTTCAATGAATGGCTCTTCTGGGGACGACCTCTGCGCTGGCTTCATCGTCATTTCGGCCATTTTCATTCTCCGGCCACTTTTCCGTTCCGCTACCCGGTGTTCAGACTGGACCATATCCTTTCCGATCCGCCAGAACGGATATGGTCGAGAATTGTCTTCAAAAACGCCACATCCCTCATTGCCTCAGACCATCTCCCCCTGCTGGCCACGTATACCCGCTGAGTGTTTTATGGTTAAATAAAGGGGTTATCAAGTCTTTGCATGACCCCGGTTTAGATGAACCATGCAAAGACTTGATAACCAGATAAAAGGTGCCTCCGGAGCATGGTGAAAAGTGCTTTTTATCTGCTATGCTTTGGTTAAGAAAACAATCCAGACCAAGGAGGTGCACGATGGGATATTACACAGGAATCGATTTACATGCAAACAACAATTACCTGGGAATCATTAATGAGAAGGAGGAAAAGGAAATAAGGGGAAACAGAGGCTCAGACTGAACCTTCCCCAGATTGACGGGTACTTCAAGACGGGAGATCAGGGTGACTATTGGCTGAGAAAAGGCGGTGCCTATAAAATGTTACCGAGAAATAACCGGTTTTACGTGACATCAAACGATGTTAAAGACCAAAGCGATTGGGAGGAATGAAAAAATCCTGAGAAAATAGTTGATTTTGATTATGTATTTTGGAATAACGGATTACCGATATCAACCAATTGGAGATGAAGATGAAAATCAAGGTCATAAAAGACAGTCTGCTGAACATTGAGGTCGATACTCTGATCGTTTCCTATTTTGAAGATGAAAAAGATATGCCCCCTGTTATTAAGGCGATTGATGCAAAGTGCGGCGGCATCATCAAGGACATGATCGATTCCGGTGATTTTACCGGAAAGCTGTATGAGCTTTCCGTTCATTATACGGCAAAAGCCCTTCCGGCAAAACGCATTGTCATGGTCGGATTGGGGAAGCGCACCGAATTAGACCTGGAAAAATTAAGAGGCGGTTTTTCCAAGGCCGCTCAACATGTTCGTTCTTTGAAACAAAAAAACGTCGCCACATCAATCGATCCGATTCCCTCCGACGTGCCGGCGGATAAAGCCGTTGAAGCCGTTACGGAAGGCATCCTTCTCGGCCTTTATCAATTCACGCCTTACAAGACGTTGGACAGGGATAAAATAAAGGATGTGGAAAGTCTTACCATTGTTTGTGAAGACAATAAGAGTTACGAGATATCAAAAGCAGCCGTCAAATCGTCTCAAATCATAGCAAAGGCCGTTTACTTTGTCCGGGACATCGTTTCCCGGCCGGGAAACAACATGACACCCACCGATCTTGCCAATGAAGCCATAAAAATAGCCAAGAGAAAAAATGTAAAGGTAACGATTATCAATGCCTCAGAGATGAAGAAAATGGGTATGAATGCCTTACTGGGCGTAGCACGTGGAAGCAATGAGCCGCCGAAATTTATTATTTTGGAGTATTATGGCGGTCGGAAAAGCGATCCGGCCGGTGTGCTGGTCGGCAAAGGCATAACATTTGACAGCGGTGGTATTTCTTTAAAGCCGGCGGCTAAAATGGATGAAATGAAGACCGATATGGCCGGCGGCGCGGCTGTTTTGGGGACGATCATGGCCGTTGCCGACCTGAAGTTGCCGGTTAATGTCGTCGCCCTGGTGCCGGCAACGGAAAATTTGCCCGGCGGCAGAGCATTGAAGCCGGGAGATATATTAAAATCCATGTCGGGACAGACCATAGAAGTGTTGAATACGGATGCGGAGGGTCGCTTGATCCTGGCCGACGCGCTTTCCTATGCCGGGAAATTCAAGCCGGCGTTTATCATCGATTTGGCCACGTTGACCGGTGCGTGTGTTGTTGCTTTGGGCAATAGCGTCGCGGGAATGATGGGGACGGATGACAATTTAAAAGAGGATATAAAAAAAGCGGCTTTTGCAACGGGCGAAAAAGTTTGGGAACTGCCTATCTGGGAAGACTATCAAGATGCTATCAAAAGCGATATCGCGGACTTCAAAAATGTCGGCAACAGAGATGCCGGCGCCATTACGGCCGCAGTGTTTTTGAGCCAATTTGTCGGAGATCATCCCTGGGTCCATCTTGATATTGCCGGACCCGCATGGTCGGAAAAGGACAGGCCATACAGTCCGAAAGGAGCGTCCGGCATCGGTGTCAGGCTGCTGGTTGAATTCCTCAGAAACCGGAAACCGGCGGCGCACAAATAATATCTTAAAATCGCAGATCGGATTATCGACATCTATTTAAGGAAGCATTTTTGACAGGCTATAATGAACGAACAAAGCGTATATTTCAAATCGGAAAACCTGACGATCGAGGGACTTTATTCGGACCATCCCGGCGAAAACGGTGCGATCATCACCCACCCGCATCCGCAGATGGGCGGGACGATGAACAACAATGTCGTTGATGCTTTGGTATCCGTCTTTAACAAGCACCGCTACTCAACATTGCGTTTTAATTTTCGGGGTGTCGCTCGCAGTGAGGGGTTTTATGGCAACGGGAAGGGTGAAGCGCTGGATGTTAAGGCAGCCCACAATTTTCTTGTCGGAAAAGGAAAGAGACGTATCGCCCTTACCGGGTATTCATTCGGTGCTGTTGTCGATATCGGTGTTATCGATCAGTTGGATGACGTCAACCTGGTTGTATTGATATCCCCGCCCCTCAACAATAAAATAAAAATACCGAATACCACGAAACAGAAAGGGCTTATCATCTGCGGCAACGAAGATCAATTTTGTCAAGTATCGGAATTAGAGCAATGGGCGGAAAAACTCGATTTCAAATTTAAAATCGTTGAAGGGACCGACCACTTTTATTGGGGCCGGGAAGATGTGATCATAAATTATATAAGCGATTTTTTAATAACCTAAAATTTGGAAACTTTTTTCCTTTTGAATAAAAAAAATGCTTGATTTAAAAAAAAAAGAGTGATAAGGACAACTAACCGCTGTGAGGTTTTTATTTATACATATTATGTACTGAAGGAACGGCGGGGTGGGGATAAGTTGAGTGCCGAAAAATATGCCGTTTTAAAATTAACCACTTTCAATTCGTGCTGAGAATTGGGTGGTTTTTTTATTTCTGCAGCGGGGGACTCAATGAGATAAAATCAAGAAAGGAGGGTGCAACATTGGCGGAAGGTAAAGTAAAATGGTTTAATGAGAAAAAAGGGTTTGGCTTCATAGAAAACGATGAAGGCGGTGATGTATTTGTTCATTTTAGCGCAATTCAGGGAACTGGATTTAGGACGCTATATGAAGGTCAGCGAATTCGCTTTGAAATCGAGCAGGGCAAGAAAGGCCCCGCAGCTGTGAATGTACAGCCAATATAAAAAAACATTCTGGAAAATGATGCCCTGTTTATTGGTAATAAACAGGGCATCATTTTTTTATGATGTTACCCTATCAGACTAAACCCGATCATCAAACAGATCCCGGATATTTATCCACGATCTCCTATGTTCCCATAAAAAATAGATGGGATTACCATGGCAATTATTTTATCCGACAAATTAAGGAAGGCCTATAACTTGATCATTGTCCTTGGGCCGACGGCTTCAGGAAAAACGAGAATCGCCGTCAAACTGGCGAAGGATCTGGGATCTGAAATTATTTCCGCCGATTCACGTCAGGTTTACCGGGGTCTCGATATTGGAACCGGTAAGGATCTCCATGAATATACAATTGATGAAGAATCAATACCTTGTCACCTCATCGATATCGTTGATCCCGGCATTGAATTCAACGTGTTCGAATATCAAAAACGTTTTTTCGATGTATTCGAACAGATTAGCCGGAAAGGCGTCGTGCCGGTCATGGTCGGCGGCACGGGGCTTTATATTGAAGCGGTCGTCTCGAATTATCAAATGGTTCAGGTCCCGGAAAATATTGAACTCCGAGAAGAGCTCATGCATGAGACGGTGGATGGTCTCGTTAACCGATTGATGGAAATAAATCCGTCCGTTCATAATACAACCGATCTGTTGGACCGAAAGCGATTAGAGAGAGCCATAGAAATAGCGGAGTTCACTAAAGAAAGAAAAATCGGGCGGGTTGATCAGGCAACAACGAGACCGTTCATAAAGCCTGTTCTATTTGGTATTCACTGGCGAAGGGAGGTTCTCAGACGACGAATTACAGAGCGACTGAGAAAGCGACTGCGTCAAGGTATGATTGATGAGGTCAAAAGATTGCACGACAATGGGGTTTCCTGGGACCAATTCGATTTTTGGGGCCTTGAGTACCGCTATATCAGTCATTATCTGCAGGGCAAGATGACCTACAACAATATGTTTAATGTGTTGAACACCAAGATCCATCAATTCGCCAAGAGACAGGAAACCTGGTTCAGACGCATGGAAAAAAAGGGAAGCATCATTCACTGGATCAACGGCGATGATGATGAGTCACTTCAACGAACCCTGTTTAATATCATCGATGAAATACCTTAAAAGTTTCCTCAAATATTTGCAGCAGACCAGTGCCGTTCAGCAAAGGCCTCTTATGGCGAATTCGCTGGAAAATATCGATCAAGTCGTTGTGATACCCTGCTTTGCAGAAAGCCGGTACCTTTTCAAAACATTATACAGTTTAGTGTGCAATCCTGCGGCAGACCTGCTAAGGACCCTCATTTTGTGTGTTGTCAATAACGGAAGTCCCCAAAAAACCCGGCCGAATGATTTAAAAGATAACCAGTTGACACTCAATGGTTTGTCAATGCTGATTACGGGCCGGGCCCAAAAGGACTTGACACAGCTTTTCGACTTTCCGGAGTTGTTTCAAAGGATACTTAAAACCAAGATCAGGCTTTCATGCATCGATGCCTCTTCTGCCGGATTTGAACTGCCGGATCATGAGTGCGGAGTCGGAACGGCAAGAAAAATCGGTTTGGACGCCGCTCTTGGCCTGTTGGACAGCCAAAAGGATTTTCCATTACTCCTTTACTGCCTGGATGCCGATACCATTGTTGAAAATAATTATCTGTCGTCTGTCAGGAATTTTTTTGAAAGCAGAAAGACGACTGCGGCGTACGTTTCATTTGCTCATCAGGATGCAGAAGATGATTCCATGCAGCAGGCCATCTTATGTTACGAAATATTTCTCAGATATTATGTTACCGGATTGTATTATGCGCGATCGCCCTACGCCTTTCATACGGTAGGTTCGACGATTATTTGTACGGCCGACGGTTATGCGGCGGTCAGGGGTATGAATAAACGCCGGGCCGGGGAAGATTTCTACTTTCTCAACAAGCTTGCCAAATTAGACGGGATTGCCTGCATAAAAAGCACGACCGTATATCCTTCGTCAAGGACGTCTCAGCGAGTGCCTTTCGGTACGGGGCAGGGGATGTTGAAAGTCAACCGTGAAGGTAAAGATAATTATCTTGTTTACCATCCCGATGTCTTTGCTATATTGATGAAATGGCTGGAGCATGTGGAGCATGAAGAACATAAAAATGTTGAAAGTTTAATGAAGGCAGCAAATGCAATTCATCCCCTTTTGGAATCATTCCTGCAACTGAAAAAATTTCCCGAAAAATGGCGACGAATGAGTTCAAACAACCACGATCCCATTGAATTAAAAAGACAGTTTCACCAATGGTTGGACGGTTTTAAAACATTGAAGCTGATTCATTATCTTTCCCAAAACGGTATAGCGGCTATCAATATGTTCGATGCCGTTGACCAAATGTTGAATATGTTGAACATTCATTTCCCTATGACATACGATCAAAATAACTTGCTTCAAAGAGAAGAACAAAGACGCCTGCTGAATTTTTTACGAACGGAAATACCTGTGTGAATAAATGAATATAAATTAAAGGGTTAACGCTTGACCTTAATATTAATTGTCATATAAGGCATTAACCACCACAGAATCAAATTTGAGAGAGTATTACGGAGGCACCCATATGCGGGAAAGAAAAACTCGATATTTCTTTATCATCATGGTTTTTATAATGATTCAGCTTTGGTACGGTTGCTCATCCAAGGAAGAGACACAAAAAGAAGTTACGGCATCGTCACAGACACATTCAAAGGAAATGACCGTTGTTAAATCGCAGTCTGAGGCATCGGCCCGAGAATCAAAGACCGATCGACCGTCTGCTGCAAAGCCAACAAACCTCGATTCGAATATCGTCATTGAGGTGGAAGGTCAGGTGTTGACTCGTGAGGTTCTGGACAAGGAATTAAACAAAGCAATGGCTATTTTAAAAAATCAATTACCCGCAGACCTGCCTGAAGATCGAATGGATGATTACAAACAAAGAGTAAGAAATCGAATTATTGAGGGATTTGTTTCCCGCACCCTCCTGAAAGGTGAAATAGAACGAAAAAACGTAAAGGTAAGCGATCAGGAGCTTGGGATTGAAATCGACAAAATTCGGGCGAGTTTGCCCCCGGGGGTAACCATGGAAGATCTTATGAAGGAAAACAATGTCAGCAAGGTGAAAATGGATGAGGATATCCGTTTTGCCCTTCAAATTAAAAAGCTGGCGACCTCCGAAGCAAAAGATAAATTAAGACCGACAGCTGAAGAAATAAAGAATTATTATCAGGCAAACAAAGAAAAATTTAACAGTCCTGAAAGCGTTCGTGCACGTCACATACTCATAGCAAAAGATTCCAAAGATGATACTGAGACGAAAGCCGGAAAAAAAGCAAAGCTTGAATCCATCAGAAAACAGATTATAGACGGTGCCGATTTCGCGGATTTGGCAGGAAAATACTCAGACTGCCCGAGCAAAAATAACGGCGGGGACCTGGGGACTTTTACAAAAGGCCAGATGGTTAAACCTTTTGAAGATGCCGCATTCTCACAAAAAGTTGATGAGGTCGGGCCTGTCATTGAGACGGATTTCGGTTATCATATTATCAGGGTCACCGAAAAGAACCAAGCATCGGCTACCGCGCTCGACGAACCGCTAAAAAACCGTATTAGCGCTGTTTTGGAACAGCAGAAAATTCAAGATACTTTAACCAATATGTTGCAAAGACTGCGGGAGAAAGCCAAAATCGTATCCCACGAAAATTAAATTGACAACGATAAAGTCTGTATTCCCATAGCGAATCTTAAGCATATTATTTAAAGGAATGGTCTTTATCCGGGAAAGTGCCCGACTTTATCTCATCGGCATATTTTTCAACGGCCGTTTTCATTTGATCGTATAAGTCGCAATACTTCTTGACGAATCTTCGTGGTACCGCCTCTTCAAACAGGCCGAGCATATCATGAATGACCAAAACCTGTCCGTCGCAATCAACCCCGGCCCCAATACCGATGGTCGGTATGTGAAGTGATTTGGTAATTTTTTTTGCCAGAGACGCAGGAATACATTCTAAAACAACGGCAAAGGCCCCGGCATCCTGAACGATTTTGGCATCTTCCGATATCTTCTTCGCCGCCGTATCCGTTCTGCCCTGCACTTTAAACCCGCCGAACTGGTGAACGGATTGGGGCGTAAGACCCAAATGGGCCATAACCGGAATTCCGCAATCGACAATTTTTCTGATCGTGTCGGCAACTTCCCGGCCACCTTCCAACTTGACCGCCTGGGCCCCGGTTTCTTTCAAAAAGCGGCCGGCATTATAGATGGCATCGGTAACAGATGCTTGATACGACATAAAAGGCATGTCGCCGATCACCAGCGCACGATTGGCCCCTCGCGCGACGGCTTTAGTATGGTGAATCATATCATCCATGGTGACGGGAACGGTGGTATCATAGCCGAGAATGACATTCCCCAGGGAATCACCGACCAGAATCATATCGATGCCGGCTTTATCGACCACAATGGCTGTGGGATAGTCATAAGCGGTCAGCATGGTAATTTTTTCACCCCTTGCTTTCATATCCTGGATGGTGGATGTGGATACTTTGGTAAGTTTTTGTTGTTCATTCATGGCTCAACCTCCTTTCAAAATTTTTTTGATGGCATCAGCTTTTCGATCGTCAATGGATCCTTTTAAAAGACCTACGTCAGCGGTTATTGCCCCCAGTTCAGCATATATCTGCCGATAATCCGGCAGGGTTTTTTCAAACACGTCAAGATGTTTCTTTATCGTCCCGATATCGCCGCGCGCGATGGGACCCGTTAAAGCCATGACGGGGCCCTGATGTTCGATATTGGCGAGAGTGCCTTTAACAAGAGGCAAAAAGGCCTTAACGGCATCATCCTGTTTTAAACCCAGGTGTTTGTATATTTCTACAACCATATAAAGCAGAGCGGTCAGGTAATTTGATGCTATGCAGGCAGCAGCATGATAAAGGGACTTATCCTCCGCGGAGACAAAAAAAGGGGTTCCTTTTAATTCTTTAACGAGATCAATAGACCAATTTTTTATTTCATCATCGACGGTAACGCCGAATACACTTCCGGGTATGTTACGAATAGCGCCTTCAATATCTGAAAAGGATTGAACGGGATGAATACTTCCCACAAAGGCACCTTTTGACTTGGCGCAACCGAGAAGATCGAGTCCTCCGGCTCCGCTCATGTGAATCACTTTCACGCCCGGTTTAATAACGCCTTCCCGGCATAAGGTTTCACAAACGGAGGCGATGGCATCGTCGACAGTTGTTATGATAATGCAATCCGGATTTACACCAGACAATGAGGAAATAGAACAGATCTTTCCTCCCGTATAGTCGAGGGCTTTTTGTGCGGCGGAATCGGATTGATCAATGATTCCTAAAACGAGGTATCCGGCATTGCGCAAGAGGAAACCAATGGCAGTCCCCACCTTTCCCAGGCCGATAATGACAATGCTGTCTTTATTTGTTGTCATTGATTCCATTTTTAATGAATGAAAAAACCTTCCGGACTCTTGTCGGAAGGCCTTAATTTAGCGTGCAGAAGCATATATCATTAGTGACCCTCCCGTCTCAGTCCGGTATTTCCAGGATCCAAGCGGTTTTTTTTCTAATAACACGTAATTTCAGACGGAGTCAAACAAAAAATCTTTATAATTACATGCGAGTTCTTGTGTTGTAATAATTTATATTCTTATATATAAAAAAATAATTAAACGGTTGTTAATTTAAAACATGAGCAGTTCTATGAAAAACATTGACCTTATGATATTCGATTTCGATGGCACGTTGGTGGACTCAGGTGGTGATCTGGCAAACGCGGTCAATTTTATGCTTCAAGAGCTTAATCTGCCCCACCGGGAGAAAAAAAAGATTATTACGTTCATCGGTGACGGTGTCCATAAGCTCATTGAGAGATCTCTGGGTGATGCTTATCCGGAAAAGTTCGACGAAGCACTATATATTTTTACGGACCATTATCAACGCCACATGTGTGACACAACGGTACCCTATCCCGGTGTCATGACTGTGCTCAATCATTTTTATAGCAAACCCAAAATCATTATGACCAACAAACTTTACCATTATACGTTAAGAATTGCCGAGCATCTGAAGATAGCGCCTTATTTCGAAGAAATCATCGGTGCCGACAGTACAGACTTTACAAAGCCCGATCCCCAAATATTGTTTCCCGTTCTTCAGAAATACGGTGTTGACAATAATCGGACGCTAATCGTCGGTGATGGGGTTAATGATATCCTACTGGCCAGAAAAGCTGGCGTCGTTAGTTGTGCTTTCCTCGGTGGATTGACCCCCAAAGAAACTTTGATCTCTCTCGAACCTGATTATATGTGCGAGCACCTCGATAGGCTGACCGCAATTTTTAATTGAATAATAATCATGATTCAAAAAGTAGCCGAAACCATTAAGAAGTATGAAATGTTAAAGGAAAATGACCGGGTCATTGTGGCTGTGTCCGGCGGTCCGGATTCCGTTGCCCTGCTGAATGTATTGATGACCCTTGCAGAGGGCTTCAATCTTTCTCTGGTCATGGCTTATCTGAATCATAATCTCAGAGGCCTGGAGTCTATCAGAGAAGAAGTCTTTGTCCGGCAGTTAAGTCAATCACTGGGCCTTCCCCTGGAATCCAGAACCGTTGATATTCATTGTTTGCGAAGTCAACGTGCCCGGGGAATGTCGATTGAAGAAATCGGCCGGGAAGAGCGATATCGTTTTCTTTTCGAAATGTTAAATAAGTATTCGGCGCAAAAAATTGCGCTGGGGCACCATTTTAATGATCAGGCGGAAACGATCTTCATCAATTTTATCAGAGGCAGCGGATTAGAAGGATTGAAGGGTATTCCACCTGTACGAGACCAAGTCATCATAAGACCATTGATTGAGTGCACGAAAGACGAAATATCAGATTATTTAAGTTCCAGGAAATTTTCTTTTGTTCTCGACGCCTCCAATGCCGAAAACATTTATCTGAGAAACAAAATCAGAAACAACCTGATCCCCGAAATCAAACAGACCTACAATCCGAGCTTTGAACAGGCCCTTCATCAGACATCCCAGATCATAAGGCTTGAAAATGACTTTATGAAGAAAAAGACGGACGAAGCCCTCGCCGAAATGCATCTTGATATAACCGCCCGCGATTTCTTGATCGACATTCCAGAGCTGTTGTTGCTGCATGAAGCCATTCAGAACAGGATTTTAAAGAGGCTCCTTCAGAACATTTCGCCGGCGAAGAAAGGCATTGCTTTCATTCATATTCAAGCGCTTAGACGATTGATCATCGGCAAAAACGTCTGGTCTTCCATCAATCTGCCATTCGGCATTGAAGCCAGGCGAGAGTATGACGAATTAAAAATTTGTCGTCGAGCGAACCAAAGAAACGATAAAGCATCCGGCACCAAATGCGGCAATAAGCCTGCCTTTCAATATAATAATATCGAAATTCCGGGGGAAATCCGGATCAGGGAATATGATCTATCAATTAAGTTTGATTTAATTAAAGACGCTGATCCACAAAAACTCGATTTTAATGAAGAAAAAATCGTTTATATGGATTATGATCGAATCATTCCCCCTCTGACCGTCAGAAACATGATTCCGGGGGATAGGATTAAACCTCTTGGCATGAAAGGCACACAAAAATTGAAGTCATTTTTCATCAACAACAAAGTCCCAAGAAACAGACGATATAAAATTCCTCTTCTGGCGGACAGGCAGTCAATCATATGGATTGCGACGATGAGAATAAGTGAGTATGTTAAGGTTACGGACAAGACAAGCACCATTGTCAAGGCAGAAATTATTTGAAATAAAGTACGCGTTATTGTAAAGCAACAATCATTGCATAAGATAGCATTTTTTATACATTAATTGACTGGGTTTAAAGGAGTTTATCTATTGAACGCTTTACAAAAGAACATAGCCCTATGGCTCGTGATCAGTCTCGTATTCGTTTTACTATATCATCTGTTTAATCAGCCGAAAAATAGTTACGAAGACATCATTTTTAGCGACTTTGTTACCTATTTAGAAAAAGGACAGATCACGGAAGTGACCGTTCAGGGTGAAAATATTACCGGTAAAACGAGTGACGGCCATAATTTCAAGACTTATGCACCCAAAGATTCCGGCATCATTCCGCTCCTTCAAGATAAGAATGTCAGAATAACCGCAAAACCCGCCGACGATTCTCCCTGGTATATGACGATACTTATTTCCTGGTTTCCCATGCTACTACTGATCGGCGTTTGGATTTTTTTCATGCGCCAGATGCAGTCCGGCGGGGGCAAAGCCATGGCTTTCGGAAAAAGTAAGGCCCGTCTCATTACGGACAAATCCAAAAAAGTGACCTTTCAAGATGTTGCCGGTATCGATGAAGCAAAAGCGGAGCTGGAGGAGGTTATCGATTTTCTGAAAGAACCTAAAAAATTTACAAAGCTCGGTGGACGCATACCGAAAGGTTTGCTGCTCATCGGTCAGCCGGGGACCGGGAAGACATTACTGGCCAGGGCTATTGCCGGTGAAGCCGATGTGCCCTTTTTGACGATCAGCGGCTCCGACTTTGTTGAGATGTTTGTCGGCGTCGGCGCTTCACGTGTCAGGGACCTTTTCAACCAGGGGAAAAAGAATGCCCCGTGCATCATTTTCATTGATGAAATCGATGCGGTCGGCAGACATCGAGGGGCCGGTTTGGGCGGCGGTCATGACGAAAGAGAACAAACGTTAAATCAGCTTCTGGTTGAGATGGACGGCTTTGAATCCAATGAAGGCGTCATTCTTGTTTCTGCGACAAATCGTCCTGATGTCCTGGATCCTGCTCTTTTACGACCGGGAAGGTTCGACAGACAGGTCGTCGTTCCACTGCCGGATGTAAAGGGACGAGAAAAGATCCTGCAGGTTCACACAAGGAATACGCCGCTGGCGGAGGATGTCGATTTTTCCGTTATTGCCCGCGGGACGCCGGGTTTTTCCGGTGCGGATATGGAAAATCTTGTTAATGAAGCGGCGCTTTACGCGGCCCGCCTTGGCAAGGAAACGGTTTCCCTGTCCGATTTCGACTACGCTAAAGACAAGGTGCTTATGGGTGCCGAAAGGAAGAGCATGGCCATCAGCGATGAGGAAAAAAGAAACACCGCCTACCATGAAGCGGGGCACGCCCTGGTTGCTCGGTTATTGCCGGGAACGGATCCCATTCATAAAGTGACAATTATTCCACGGGGCAGGGCATTGGGAACGACGCAGCAGCTGCCCGTTGATGAAAAGCATACGTATGCTCGCCAATATCTGATTAATAATATTGTTGTTCTTTTAGGTGGAAGAGCGGCGGAAGAAATCGTCTTAAAGGATTTCACCACCGGAGCAGGCAATGATATAGAGCGGGCAACAAATCTTGCGCGAAAGATGGTTTGTGAATGGGGTATGAGCGATACCATGGGCCCTTTGAGTTACGGGAAGAAAGACGAACAGATATTTTTGGGACGTGAAATCGCCACGCACAAAGATTACAGCGAGGAGACGGCTGAAAAAATAGATAAGGAAATAGAGCTGATCGTCTCCGGCAGTTATGAGCATGCCAAGAAACTCCTGTCTGACCATATCGATATCTTGAACAATCTTGCCTCGGAATTGCTTGATAAAGAAGTCCTGAATGCGGCGGATATCGATAATATTATCGGCATACCTCACGATTAAGCCAAATCAATGGCATGGTCACTGAGTCATAAATCATCTTTATCAAATTAAATATCAATTTTACGGATTAGCAAAATGGACGTCATTTCAAGAAATGTCAAATTAAGATATTTGCATTTAAAAACAGACGATGAAGCCTGTAAGGCTTTAAAAAAGGTTAAGGTCGACCCGTATGGCATCGAAGCGATGCTGCCCAAGATGCAAAACCTTAACATATTACTTGAACAATTAGAATGTAAGGTAGCGAATATAATAAAGCAAGAGATGCTTTCCGTTGGCGGTGATTGTGCCGTGGCACGGGAATCGGTCTCCTGTACCATCCCCGCCACGGATGCCATTATCATGGGGACACTGAAACAGATCCAACGCTTTTCCGATAAAATAACTTTACAACCCTTTGGATTGAAGGCTATTTCAAAGGAAATAAGTGTTTTGCTTCAAAACCTTATGAAAGAGACGCATGTCCTGAAAACAAATAAGCGCGAAATTGTCTTGGGTGACCGTTCCATGATCATGGGAATATTGAATGTTACCCCTGATTCTTTTTCGGATGGCGGGCATTTCATGTCTGCCGAGGATGCGGTTAAACATGGTATCCGCATGGTGGAGGAAGGCGCCGATATCATTGATGTGGGAGGCGAATCATCGCGGCCGGGTGCAGAGTCTATCCCTGTCAAAGAAGAGCTCCAAAGAGTTATCCCGGTTATTGGAATGCTATCAGAGAAGATACACTGTCCCATCTCGATCGATACGACAAAGGCCGAGGTTGCCCGGGAAGCCGTCCAAAACGGTGCCGAAATTGTGAATGATATCAGTGCGATGCGGTTTGATGATCGGATGCCGGAAGTTATAAAAGACGCGGAGACGGCAATAGTTCTCATGCATATGCGGGGGACCCCCGGGGATATGCAAAAAGGAGATATTCGGTATGAAAATGTGAGAGGAGATATCATAAATTTTCTGAGAAATAGAATAGATGCCGCCTTACATGCCGGCATCCAGCGAGAAAAAATCATCATTGACCCCGGAATCGGATTCGGCAAAATGCCGGAGGATAACTTACAACTTCTAAAATACCTTCAAGAGTTTAAAGTGTTGGGGCTCCCCATCATGGTCGGTACCTCAAGGAAATCGTTTATTGGGCATATTACCGGTGGAAATCCGTTACATCGCCTGGAAGGAACAACTGCGACGATCGTGATAGCCATCATGAACGGAGCACACATTTTAAGAGTTCACGATGTTGAATTTATAAAAAAAGCGGCTGTTGTGACGGATGCAGTCAAAAATGTTATTTAATAAGTTATCTTTGCATGGAAACGGGTCAATAGAAATAATTAATGACAACGATAAAACGAACGCTAATTTTAATTGCAAAATCGTCAGATGTTACTTCATCGATTGGGGCAAAACTTGGCAATGTCCTTGAAAAAGGAGAAATTATCGCCCTTATTGGAGAACTTGGGTCTGGAAAGACCCTCCTGACACAAGGTATTGCCAAAGGGCTTGGTGTTTCGGACGCGTACAATGTTACAAGTCCGACCTTTAATATCATCAATGAATATCCCGGTCGATTAACGCTTTATCATATGGATATTTACCGTTTGGGCGGTGTAAATGATTTGGAAGATATCGGATTTGAAGAATATATGAGTAAGAATGGCGTGATCGTTATTGAGTGGGCCGAAAAAATCAAAGACATCATTCCCGATCGTGCTTCATTTATTTATTTAAGCAGTGTGAATGAAACGACGCGAAAAATAAAGATACAGACATATAATAATCAAATAATCGATATCTTAAATGATTATATGAGGGAAGGGGACGAATAATGGGTTTGATTGTCCATAAATACGGCGGCACTTCTGTCGCAGATATCGAAAAGATTAGAAACGTAGCGACAAAAGTCATTAAGGCGAAAAAGGATGGAAATGATGTTATTGTTGTCCTATCAGCAATGGCGGGTGAGACGGATAAATTGATTCAACTCGCTTTTCAGGCATCAGATGATCCCGTCGGGAGAGAATATGATTCGCTTATATCTACTGGTGAGCAAGTGACGGTTTCTCTCTTGTCGATGATTTTAAACAAAATGGGTTATCGAACAAAATCGTTTCTCGGATATCAGATAAGGATATTAACGGATAAGAATTATAAAAACGCCCGAATATTGGATATAGAAACAAAAGCCATAGAAAATGAATTACAAAAGGGTTCGATTATCGTCGTCGCGGGATTTCAAGGCGTCGATGAAGACAATAACATTACCACCTTAGGAAGAGGGGGATCCGATACAAGTGCCGTCGCATTGGCTGCGGCATTAAAAGCGCATGCCTGCTATATCTATACGGACGTTAACGGCGTTTATACAACAGATCCCGGCATCTGTGAAAAAGCAAGACGGCTTAGCAAGATTTCTTATGATGAAATGCTGGAAATGGCCAGAGCAGGGGCGAAAGTTTTACATCCCCGGTCCGTCGAACTGGCAAAAAAGTATGGCGTGCCTGTTTATGTGAAATCCACGTTCATAGACGATGAAGGAACTTTAGTCGTAAAGGAGGATAAAGATATGGAAAAGGAAGTGGTGTCTGGAGTGTCGTATGATAGAGATCAGGCGAAAATAACAGTCAGCCATGTTCCAGACAAACCCGGTATAGCGGCAAGCTTATTTACGCCGTTGGCACAAAAAAATATTGTCGTCGACATGATCATACAAAATGCAAGCAGTGAGGGATATACGGACTTAACATTCACCGTTTCTAAAAAAGAAATAAAGGAAGCACAGCAAATTGTGGAAGAAACAGCCCAATACATCGGTGCCGCCAAAGTAGAGGTAGACGATACGGTAGCGAAAATATCGATCATCGGGGTCGGTATGATCAGTCATTCAGGTGTTGCAGCCAAGATGTTTGCCGCGCTTTCTAATGAGGGCATTAACATCATGATGATCAGCACTTCGGAAATTAAAATTTCCTGTGTGATCAAGGCGAAGTATACCGAGTTAGCGGTTATGGTGCTTCACGAAACCTTCGGACTCGACCAGAAAGCATAAATATCCTTTATGACAAATGCCAATATTAAATTTGATGGATTGTCGATTATTGTTGCGATCTCCGTATTGTTCTACGCCATGCAATACTGCCATTTCAATTGCGGAAGCCGGCATGATTTCATAATTAATGGCGATAAACGATCGGGACCGATTGCTGTCGAATTAATCAATCACAACGGAGAAACGGGCATCTATTTTGCGAAAGAGTCGACCCCTATAAAAAAAATCCTCAATCTGGCAGGTTTTGATGGTTCCTTGATTATAAACAAAGATATTCTTGAAGATGTAATTTACAATGGTATGTTGATTGAGATGAAACGGGATCACAATCTTTATGCAGAACAGATGGCCGCTGCAAAAAAAATTGCCTTAAATATTCCCATCCATATTAATGATGCCGTCATTGACGATTTAATCGCGATTCCAGGTTTAGGTGTTAAACAAGCCCATCGGATTGTCGAGTATAGAAACAGGATAGGAAAATTTAAGGCAATAGATGATTTAACATTTATTCCAGGAATTAAAGGGAAAAAATTATCCCATCTTCGAAAATATGTAACTTTAGCGGATGAGAAATCGTCGAATTGAGGCGTTTTGATAGATAGACGAAAGAATATAGAATATCAATTCGTTGCATTATAGCGATTGAGGTACTGCAAGACCTTGTGAACATAATTTTGTGTTTCTTCGTATGGGGGGATGCTATTAAACCGTAGAACGGCATTTTCACCGGCATTATATGCCGCTAAGGCAAGTGGAAGGTTTCCTTTGAAAAGATCCAGTAAATATCGCAAATATTTGACTCCTCCATTGATATTGTTTTCCGGATGGAAGGAGTCGTGAACATTCATTGATGATGCTGTTGCCGGCATGAGTTGCATAAGCCCTCTCGCACCGGCCTTGGATACAGCCTTGTGATTGAAATTTGATTCGGCTTTTATGACCGCTTTGATCAAAGCTTCATCGATATGATATTTAGCTGCTGCTTTAGCAATTAAATGGTCATACTGACCTTTGTCATTATTTATATTGAATATTGGTCTTCTTTCTTTTAAAATTAAGACATAATTGGCATTGGCTTCCGTTGGGACATTCGTAATATGGATGACACCTTCTTCATCGACATATTTATAGATATCGGCAAAAACAGTCTGGACGGCGATGACTTGTGACAAAACGGATACAATGAACATAAATAGTAAGTGCGATGTGAAATTGAACATTATGGAACACTGCCCTTATGAATTTTTATCATGCACTGAAAGACTTTTACTTTAAAAGAGTTATGACTTCAAGGAATTTTTCATTGAACTTGACATCATTAGCTTATAGTGATAAAGATCGGCAACTTTTTAAATGCTCTTTAATGTCGGGGCGTGGCGCAGTCTGGTAGCGTATCTGAATGGGGTTCAGAGGGCCGGTGGTTCAAATCCACTCGCCCCGACCA
>JAFGLN010000024.1 GCA_016928025.1 Deltaproteobacteria bacterium | reverse complement strand
TGGTGCCGAAGCCGGGACTTGAACCCGGACGGGCGTAACCCACTACCCCCTCAAGATAGCGTGTCTACCAGATTCCACCACTTCGGCAATATGCGAATCGTTTTTTCAATGATCAAATAACTGCTTTACCTGAAAGATCATCCTAAAATATGGTTTCACTTCTCCTTACACGCAACAAACCTACTTCGCCGGTGCTGCCGGTGCGGCAGGCGCTTCCGCCGGTTTTTCAGGAGCGGCCGGCATTGCCGGTGCCTCCTGGGTCGGTACGGCCGGCATTTGTGCCGCCGGCATGGGCGTGCTGTCAATGATCGAACTGCCCCGATGAGACGATGAATAAGAAAGTCCCAAGGACGTCAACATAAAAATAATCGCCACCGCCGTGGTCATCTTTCCCAAAAAAGTGCCGGGACCGCTGCTTCCGAATAAGGTCTGGCTCGAACCGCCGAAGACGGCGCCCATGTTGGCGCCTTTGCCGGCCTGCAGCAAGACCACCAGGACCAGGATGAAGCACGCCAGGATGTGGACAATTGTCATAAAAGCCTGCACAGTGAAGCTCCTTTTCTAATTTACTATGGATGGTTCTATAAAAAACCATATTCCCCTCCCCCGGTGGGAGGCGATGAAGGGGAGGGGGGGTATAATCACTTACAATGACGTTATTTCTCACCCTCACCCCAGCCCTCTCCCCTCAAGGGAGAGGGTGATTTTCGATTTTTTACGAGTCCGTTATTATTTATAGTTTACAATTTTTGCGAACGACCCGCTGTCCAGACTTGCCCCCCCCACGAGTGCGCCGTTGACGTCCGGTTGGGCCATCAATTCGCCGATGTTGTCGGGTTTTACACTGCCGCCGTAAATAATGACGGCCTTTTGGGCCGTTTCGGGGTCATAAAACATTTCAACGCACGCCCGGATAAATTTTTGGGCGTCCTGCGCCTCTTTCGGCGTGGCCGTTTTCCCCGTACCGATGGCCCAGACGGGTTCATAGGCGATGGTGACAGACCCTATATCATCAGTCGAAACATTATTCAAGCCTTCTCCGATCTGGCGCTGAAGAATGTCAAAGGTGATCCCCGATTCTCTTTCTTCCAGTGTTTCGCCGATGCAGAAAATCGGTTTTAAGCCGTGCTGAAGAGCGGTCTGGACTTTTTTGTTAATGAATTCGTCTTCTTCGCCGAAAATATGACGGCGTTCCGAATGGCCGATGATAACATACCGGCAGCCGACATCGAGGAGCATACCGGCGGATATTTCCCCCGTAAAAGCTCCCTGTTCTTCAGGATGAAGATTTTGGGCGGATAACTGAATATCCGATCCTTTGAGTGCCGCTCCGACGGCCTGCAGGGCGGTAAAAGGCGGCGCGATGACCACGTCCCTGTCCGAAGAATTTTCCAGTAGACTCCGCAATTGTTTGACGAACTCAACGGCTTCACCGACCGTTTTATACATTTTCCAGTTGGCGGCAATGAATGGTCTAATCATTTTTCTCTCCGATGCGACTTCGTAAAAAGTCCGGATGCTGTGTTACGCGTCGTCCCTCGTCGTTACGGCGTACGAAAAGGTACACCTCATTCCTTGCGACTTGCGCGCCTTGCCTGCGAATCTTTTTACAAAGCCTTAATCATTCTGCAGTTTAGGCATTTAGCCCTTTACATCTTCTGGCCGATGAAGTTGGCCAGGTCGGCGACGCGGCATGAATAGCCCCACTCGTTGTCGTACCAGGCAACGACCTTCACCATGTTGTCCCGCAGAACCTGCGTAAACGGCAGATCGATGATGGAGGAGTGGGCGTCGCCCCTATAGTCCGTGGACACGAGATCCGCTTCCTCACAGGCCATGATGCCTTTCAACGGTTTCTTGGCGGCGTCTTTTAACACCTTGTGCAACTCTTCCGTGGTGGTTTTCTTCTTCAATTCGGCGACAAAGTCGACGACGGAAACCGTCGGGGTCGGAACCCGCAGGGAATACCCGTCAAAGCGTCCCTTGAGGTCGGGGATAACCAAAGCCAGGGCGCGGGCCGCTCCCGTGGTCGTCGGGATGATGTTCAAGCCGGCGGCGCGGGCGCGTCGCAGGTCTTTATGGGTAAGATCCAGGATGCGCTGGTCGTTTGTATAGGCATGGATCGTCGTCATCATGCCCTTCTCGATGCCGAAGGTCTTATGGATGACCATGGCGGGCGGCGCCAGACAGTTTGTCGTACACGAAGCGTTTGAAATGATGTGATGCTTGGACGGTTTGTAGTCTTTATGGTTGACGCCCATCACGACGGTGAGATCTTCGCCCTTCGCCGGCGCGGAAATAATAACCTTTTTGGCTCCCGCTTTCAGATGGGCGGCGGCTTTCGGCCCTTCCGTAAACAGACCGGTACTCTCGATGACGATGTCGACACCCTCGCCGGCCCAGGGGATCGCGGCCGGGTCCCGCTCCGCGAAGCTTTTTACCGTTTTTCCGTCAATCACAAAAGCATTCTTTTTGACTGTAACTTTTCCGGGATAACGGCCATAGGTTGAGTCGTATCTGAAAAGATGCGCGTTGGTTTCCGCATCGACGACGTCATTGACGGCCACTACTTGAAGATTGTCCGGGTATCTGTCCATGATGGCTTTCAACAACTGTCTGCCGATCCGTCCGAATCCATTAATGCCAAGGCGAATCATATGAGCCTCCTTTTTCTATGTAAATGTAATGTCACTTTTAAACAGCGCGTGGATCATATCCAAAACGCTGCTTTTAATCAATGACTTTTTCTTTCCTTCATGACGGCAATAATCGAAAATTGTTTATTTATCGGCTTTTGACAACATTTATCCTGGCGCAGCATTCGGAAATCGGGCATCGGCTGCACAACGGTGAGACGGGAAGGCATATGCGTTTGCCGAAAGCCACCATCAGGGTGTTATAGACGGACCAGTATTTACGCGGAAGTTTGTCTCGGAGCGCGTATTCCGTCTGTTCCGGCGTTTTGGTTTTGATGTAGCCGAGACGGTTTGTTATCCGGTGAACGTGTGTATCGACGCAAATACCGTCTTTTTGATACCCCAGAGAGACGACCAGATTGGCCGTTTTGCGGCCGACACCCTTAAGTGTGAGCAGTGCTTCGATGGTATCGGGAACTTTGGAATCGAAACGGTCGATCAAGGTCTGACAGATTTCCCGAATGGTCTTGGCCTTGTTTCTGTAAAAACCGACAGGGTATATCAGCCGGCTGATGTCTTCCGCCGGGAGCTTCAGCATGGCTTCCGGTGTCGCCGCCCCGCTTAACAATCTCTCAGCAGCGGCCGCCGTGACCTCATCCTTGGTCCTCAAGCTCAGGATCGTGGAGATCAAAATGGCAAAAGGACCACGCTGATCCTCTGCGTACCTGGAAACGATCGGGAGGCCGAGGCTTTCCAACTCGTCCGTCAACGCCTCGATAACGGCGCTCATTTGTCGGTCGTTCATGGCGCCGTACCCGTCTTAGTCGTATCCTTCCTCGTTGGCCAGCATATCGAGATGCAGCGTGGCGATGTCTTCCACGTCGAGATTGGCCTGTTCCTTGGTTTTGCGAAAATCCACGATCTTTATGTATCTCTTGCACTCATTGCAGACATCCACCCGGTAGCGTTCGTCCGTTTCGACGGTAAAATAAGCGAGAGACTGCTGTTCTTCATTACCGCAAAAGGGACATTTGATGCGCCGGAAATGCCACTCGAAACCGCACTGATTGCAGAACAAATACCGTTTGCCGTCTTCTTCCTTGATTTCACCGATTTTGGGTTCCTTGCCGCATATGGGACAATATCCTTCGGCCCAGCCCAATTTGGATATGAGATCACCGTATTTTTCCGCTACCTTCTCCAGACCCGGCCGCAGGCTCTCCTCGGCGAACAAATCGACGACATCCAGCAGATACTCTTCCGTTTCATCTATTTCCTCATCCTCTTCAAAGAGGGTGACGGAACTCAGGATCAGTTTTTCGATATCGATGGTCCCGTCCTTAATCTTCTTGATAATGTCCTGCGATTCCTCGGGAAACCTTTTCTCCGCAATCTTTAGAAGGTCCATGAAGTAGCGCTTGGACTCTGTCAGATCGAAGTTGCCGGCCGAAAAATCAACCAGAGGCAAGCCCCCGCTGATTTTTTTGTCAATGAGCTTTTCGTCGATCGGAAAGGCATCATCCGTTATTTTTCGCTGGTATTCCTCCCGCAGGATCAAGATGTCTTCCAGAATATCAAGGAGCTCCGTATAATGGGGATTCGAGCTTTTATATTGTTCAATGGTTTTTAAGGTGTCCGTCAATAATTTTGCCATTCATACTCCTTTTTGTCACAAGATGTTCGCCCGCTGTATATAATCTTTCTGAAGCAAGTTCAAGTAATTATTTAAAAGTCCCGCGCCCCGTCCATGTTGCCGGGAACACAGTGATATAAATGACTTGCAAAGGATGGACCATTCCGCTATAACGTCCCGGCAGGAAAAAAATGACCCCGTGGAGGTGATGGAGGATGATCGGCCAAGCGAACGCTTTGAGCACCATCATACTTGCCGCCGGCAAAGGTACCAGGATGAAGTCTGATCTGGCCAAGGTGCTGCATCAATTGGGTGGGCGTCCCCTGATCAGTTATTCCATCGATTTGGCCCATCAGATCGGTTCGGAAAAAATTTGCGCCGTCATCGGTCATCAGGCGGACGCGGTCCGGCGGGTCGTCAAGGATCGGGCTGTCATCTTTGTGGAGCAGCGGGAGCTGTTGGGAACGGGCCATGCCGTCATGCAGGCCCGTGATATTTTTGACGGCTATGAAGGAACCATCCTGATTCTGTGCGGCGATGTTCCGCTGCTTTCCCTGGCGACGACCCAGGCGTTGATCGAAACCCACCGGCGGGAAAAAGCCCACATAACGGTCATGACCGTTGTTCTGCAGGATCCCGGCAGCTACGGACGGATCGTCAAAGACGCCTCCGGAGCGATTTGCCGGATCGTCGAGGCCAAGGATGCCACGGAAGAAGAGAAAAAAATCGGTGAAATCAATACGGGGATTTACTGCGTCGAATGTAACACGCTTTTTGACGCCGTTTCCCAAATCGGGAATACCAATGTTCAAAAGGAATATTATCTGACCGATATTATCGAGATCGCTATTCAAAAGCGGCTGAAGGTTCAATCCTTCCTTGCCGTGGAACCCATTGAAGTCATGGGCATTAATACCCCGGAAGACCTTCATAAGGCGGTTACCTATCAAAAAATCCGGACATAAAACATTCCGCGGACGTCTTTATCCATGAAAATCGGTAACATCTCATTAAAAAACGACACCGTTCTGGCGCCCATGGCAGGGGTCACCAATCTGCCTTTCCGGGTCATTGCCAGGGAATTCGGCTGCGCTCTGGCCTTTACGGAAATGGTCAGCGTCAACGGCCTGGTCCGCGGGGCGGATAAGACCTTCCGCTATCTGGACACATCGGCCGCCGACAGCCCTCTGGGCGTGCAGCTATTCGGATGCGATGCCGCTGTTTGCGCTGATGCGGCACGGATGGTTGCCGACCGGGGGGCGGACCTCATCGACGTCAACATGGGCTGTCCCGTTAAAAAAGTTTTAAAAACCGGGGCCGGGGCGGCCCTGATGAAAAATCCGCTGCAGGCGCAAATGATCCTTAAGGCTGTTCGCAATGCGGTTTCGCTGCCGTTGACCCTTAAGATCCGTTCGGGATGGGACCGGGATAATATCAATGCGCCAGAACTAGCCCGCCTGGCGGAGGATTGCGGCTGCGACGCTGTGACCGTGCATCCGCGGACGGCCAGGCAGGGATTAGGCGGACGGGCGGATTGGCAGGTCATTAAGGCGGTCAAAAAGTCGGTTCGAGTTCCGGTGATTGGGAACGGTGACATTGTAACGCCCGAAGACGCTGTCAGAATGCGGGAAACCACCGGATGCGACGCCGTCATGATCGGCCGGGGCGCTTTGGGCAACCCGATGATTTTTCGTGGTGTGACCGCTCTGTTTGAGGGCCTTTCGGCTCCACCGTTACCTTCAATTGCCGAAAGGGAACAGTTGATCAGACGCCATCTGGAGATGGAAATCGCCTATGCCGGCGGACAAATGGGGATGAAGACCTTTCGCAAGCACATCCTCTGGTATACGAAAGGCCTGCGCGGGGGTGCCCGTTTGAGAAACGCCCTGAGCAAGATGCAAAACAAAGACGCTATTCTTGATGAACTACATATCTTTTTGACGACATCTGTTTAGATTGCGGCGCCGCTTTTCATCTGACGGTATTGATAATATCTGTAGAGCTGCCAGAGGGCGCGGGAGGCAATCTCCGGCGAACTGACAATGGTGAAAGCCCCACCCAGCAGTTTTTTCACTTCACGCATCCAGAAGTCGGCGCCGAACGTAAACATGACGAGCGGCTTATGCTGCGAAAGGATCCGGTACTCCACGGCGTCACCGAAGAGCAGCTCCAGATTGATTCCCTCTTTTTCCAGCGTTTCCACCGCCGTTCCCGGAACGACGGGGAAGGCGATCATGCCGTTGATTCGGTCGTCTTTAAGGACGGCGTTAATGGCGTTACTGAACAGTCCCGACGGTCCCACATCCAGAGGATTTCCGATTTTCATCCAAGCCGGTTTCTGTTTATTGAGTTCGGTGACGGCTTCCGGGCACAGGGCCGGAAAGTTCAAGCCCAGTCGCGCGCATTCGTCGGCGGCCATAACACCCAGAGAACCGGAACAAGTCACGATTCCCACATTGGGCCCCGTCATCAGGGGTTCAGCCGCGAAGACACGGGCGAGATCAAACAGCTCCTGAAATGAATAAGTCCGTATAACCCCGGCTTGACGGAACAAGCCTTCATAAAGATTATCCTCACCGGAAATACTTCCGGTATGGATGGCTGCGGCTTGCCCGCCTTCCTTCGTTCGGCCGCTTTTATAGACAAGAATGGGTTTCTTCGGAGACACTTCGCTGGCCGCCTTGAAAAAACGGGGGCCGTTACTCACGCCTTCCAGATACAGGACGATCACATCGGTTTTTTCGTCTTCGGCAAAATAATAGATTAAGTCCGTTTCATCGACATCGATACAATTGCCGATGGTGACCAGTTTGCTGAAGGCCAGGTTTTGCGTGGGCGCCCAGTCCGTCAGAATGTTTCCGAAAACGCCGCTTTGAGCGATGACACCAATGTTGCCCTCCCGGAGTTCGTCGAAAGCGAGTTCCGTCGACGCAAAGCGGCCATGGGTATTAACGACGCCGATGCAATTGGGGCCGATGATCCTCATGTCCGTTCCGCGAATCAGAGCTTTGATTTCTTCCTCCAGTTTGGCACCTTCCTCGCCGATTTCGCTGAAACCGGCGGACTCAATAATGACGGCAGGAATGTTCTTTGCCCTGCAGTCCCTGATGACATCGGGGACGTTCATGCCCGGAACGACAACAATGGCCAGATCGACGGCCTGCTGGACGTCCGTTACCCGCCGATATACAGGCATACCCTCAATTTCTCTTTGATGGGGATTGACGAGATACAGGTGTTCTTTGTAACCTAATTCGATTAAAGTCTTGGGAATGGCACTTCCAAAGAGTTTGTTGACGGAAGCACCAATAACGGCAATGGATCGAGGTTCGAAAAAAGCGTCCGGAAGGGGTTTAATTGCCATTGTTTTCTTCTCCATGGTTGTCATTTGTGTTTACAAAGAAATTTTAGTTTAGATCGATTTATGCGAATTTTTAATCAGAGTCAAGAGAACATATTCATATTGCTGTAAAAAAATGTCTATGGTACCTTTACATCATGAATAGAGACAAAGGGTTTTCCGTACAATTTACTGTCATGAGGGTTGAACGATGTGCGGACGCTTTATCCTGAGAAGCGATTTGTCGACAATAAAAGAAACTTTTGATGTTGAAGACATATCCACCTCCGTTCCACAAAGAGAAGATTTTGTACCGGGACAGGATTTAGCCGCCGTCATCCAGGACGGTGGCCGCCGTCTCGTTCGATTACATTGGGGATTGATCCCCTTCTGGGCGAAGGACCGTTCCATCGCGCGCCGTTTGTTTAACGCCCGGGCCGAAACCGTTGCCGAAAAACCAAGCTTCCGGGATGCTTTTAAAAAACGCCGCTGCCTGATCCCTGTTGATGGTTTTTATGAATGGCAAAAAACGGATAAGGGGAAAATCCCTTTTCTTTTTTGCCTGAAATCAGGACGGCCGTTCGGCTTGGCCGGACTTTTCGAGATGTGGGTTTCCCCGGCAAACGAAACGGTTCATTCCTGTGCGATCATCACCACGGAGGCGAACCGTCTGATTGAACCGATCCATGATCGCATGCCGGTCATCATACCCAAGGACAAGGAAGACAACTGGCTGGATCCGACATGCCGGGAACAGTCATGGCTTCGTTCCATGTTGACGTCTTACCCCGCAGACGAAATGAACAAAATGGATGTTTCCGTCCCGAAATGATTATTTGTAGCGACAAAAGGTAGGAATGATGCTTACGGTTTACGCAGCATGAGAGGTTCCCTGGACAAGATGCAATTGAGTCTGGACGGCCTGTCCGTGGGGGACGCCTTCGGAGAGCTCTTTTTCTTCCGCGCCCCTGTTCCGGTTACGTTATCGGAGCTTCCGGCGGGCCCCTGGCGCTGGACGGACGATACCCATATGGCCCTGTCCGTTGTGGAAACGCTGAAAATCCATGGATGCATCGTGCAGGATTATCTGGCCCGCGCTTTTGCCAGACGCTATACGGCTCAGCCTTATCGAGGCTATGGCGGCGGCGCGATTGCGCTGTTGCGACGGATCGCCCGGGGAGACAACTGGCGAGACTTTGCTCCGCGCCTTTTCGGCGGCGGTTCGTACGGAAACGGAGCCGCCATGCGCATTGCGCCGCTGGGAGGCTATTTCAGCGGCGATCCGGAAAAGGCTGCCCACGAAGCAAGGCTATCCGCGGAAGTTACCCATGCCCACCCTGAAGGACAAGCAGGTGCCATGGCTGTGGCTGCCGCCGCTGCTATCGCGGGCGGTGCGAGTCCGTCGGAAGATGCGGAATTCCTGTCCGCGGTCTTACCCTTTGTTCCGGAAGGGATGACCCGTAGAAAAACGGAAGAAGCACTCGATATTCCGCCGGATCGCTTCTTCGATGCCGTGCGAAAACTGGGCACGGGCCATGATGTGTCCGCGCAGGACACGGTCCCTTTTTGTTTGTGGATCGCCGCCCATCATCTCCACGATTTTGAAGGGGCCCTGTGGCGGACGGTCAAGGGATTGGGTGACCGTGACACGACCTGCGCCATTGTCGGGGGCATTGTTGCCTTATCCGCCGGGTCTGTTCCTCCGGAATGGCTGGAACGCCGGGAATCCCTTCCCTAAGCAACCATCATTGATCCGGAAACGCTGTGATTGGATTGACCGGCCGTTTAGATGACAATGGGTGATATTCCCGGTCATGTGCCGAAGGGAAAGTATGAAGCGGTTGTTTACGGCTTCTGAGAGTAATGATCGTTTGTTATGTTTCTTATCGATATTTATGAGAGCAAAGAAAATACCTCAGGGGAGGTGGTGTCCAATGAAACGCCCCGCATCTTTAATGGCCGCTGTCTTATTTATCTTTATGGCGATCGGCCAGTTAATCCGTTTTATTTTTGGGCTAAGCGTCTTCATCGGCGGGATTGAAATACCCGTTTGGCCCAGCGGCGTCGCCGCGATGGTTTTAGCCGTGTTGGCGGTCTGGCTTCTGAAGGAAGCGAGCCGGTCGTTTCCGCCTATCGGATCAGAGTGAAAGCCATCGGGAATTATTCTGAAAACCCTTTCATGTCAAGACATTCCGGAATTAGCCGGCAAATATTTCGGCGAATTCCACTCAGAAAAAACCTCTTGACAGTCGTGTTGTCATTCCATATCATACGATCATATAAACTTCCAATTACCATGAAATTCACTTCTTTTTTCGAATTCACCTTTCTGGCAAGTTCTGAAGAATTATTTAGGTTATTGTAAAGACATTAACAAAACTTTTTAACCCCGATTGTAATATTGTTTTTCCCTGCCGGGTTTTGCCGCGGCCAGCGATGTCTTTGGCGCATCATTATGTGAACCCTGCGGCCAGGTCCGAGATCTTTATGGGGCGGTGAGTATATAATAACATCGAAGGCATGACTGATGGATATGTCAGGCGGTGAACAGTTAAATGAGACCGGTGTTTTCGTGATAATTAAAAGATCAGGATATCGGGCAGGATGAATGAAAGGAGTCAAACCATGAAGGGGCAATCAAAAAAGAAAAATGGGGAAGCTCGGCCGATAAAACGTATCAGTTCAGACTACGAAATTAAATTATGGCGTATGCATCCGGAAGAAAGTGATTGGAATCCGAAACGAACCGAATTCGATAAAGAACATCAAAACTCGGAAGAAAACCTGAAAGCCACGTATTGGGGTTAATGAAGACGGCCTTTTTCTTTCTTCCAAGCGGCAATCCATACGGGGAACGGATTTTTCCGCCTGCTACCCGGGAGGGAGAGGGGACGGTTCGATATTCATTTTTATCACGGTGTGTGATAACGGAGAGGATGTCGAAGGCTGTCGAATATGGATCATCAACAGCCCCTCCCGACCCCGCTAATATTTTTTATATCTGATTTTCTCTGGCGGATCAACGGCAGATGTTTTAACATAAAACGAATGCCCGGCGTTTGTTTGAGCGGAAGCTATTTTAGCCGCTGTCATTTGACGGCCCCGGACCGTCTTCATGCCATGCAGGGCGTTGCTGTTCATTCGGGGCCCTGACGTGTCAAAACTGCCGACAATTTGTCTTGACAGGGAAAACCCCCACTTCTATACTTCAGTCAACCATGTTATCAAGGATAAATCTGATGCTGGTAACCTGTAAATGATGGGGTCAATGTGCTTGAACATTTTGAAGGAATAACATTTTCGGGGAGAGGGGACCGATGGACGGCGATTTGGAAAAAAGAATTCAGACCTTGGCGCAGTGGCTTTATGAATCTCAATATCCTGTTGTTTTTACGGGGGCCGGTATCAGTACCGACTCGGGCATTCCGGATTTCCGGGGGCCGGACGGTCTATGGACACGGCGTGACAAAGGACTGCCGCCTGCGCCTATGACGCCGTGGGATTCGGTCGATCCCAATATCAATCATTTTGCGATTGCCGAACTTCAGAATATGGAGAAAATGAAATTTCTGATTTCCCAAAATGTCGACAACCTTCATCTTAAATCAGGGATCCAGTCGGAACGCCTGGCGGAACTTCATGGGAATATCGCTCTTTTGCGGTGCCGCCAGTGTGAAAAAACCTATGAAAAAGCGTCAGGGAAGACGTCCTGTGAATGCGGAGGCGAACTGAAAAGCAGCGTCGTGGATTTCGGGCAATCGCTGCCCCGTAAAGACCTAGCCCTTTCATTTGAGCATTCGGGCAGATGCGATTTATTTCTTGTCGTCGGATCCAGTCTTGTCGTGACCCCTGCGGCTCATATGCCGCAGGAGGCCCTGAACGCCGGGGCAAAACTCGTTATCATCAATCGCGGAGAAACGCCCTATGATGGGAATGCCCATTTGCGGTTTTCCGAAGCTATCGGCGAAGTCCTGCCTCCGGCCGTCAAGCAATTGAAAAAGTTAATGGGTTTATTCGAATAAATATTAACCATCATCGTGATCAATCTACCAAGTTACCCGAGTCATTAGAGATAATCTTTGTCAGTTGTGAGTTTCAAAAAATAGTTGCCTTCTATCCTCATAATACCTTATAGAAAAATACATTGGTTGCGGCTCTGACATCGACGGATCTTCGGCTATAAGTATTCAAGGACGGACTGATATGGCTTTGGACGATAAATATGTTCTCCTGATGGATCAGAATTATCTCATTGCTATGGGATTACTGATGTCCAATTCGGTGGCCGGGGAGTTTTATGATTCTTACCGGTTCGGAATTTTTCACAGCGGTGTTGCCATGCAGGATTTCAATGTCGTGTTCATTAAAAGAAAGTCCTCGAATCCGAAGAAATTATGTGACCAATGGGAACACTTTTTTACCGATCGAAACCTGCCGTTTCGTGTGGTTGTGACACCGAATCTGGCAGATGATTATTTATCCGTATTGCTTGATAGGGGTTACAAAAAAATCGATCCGCTTCCGGTCATGGCTTTATTCAATATGCCGGATCGATTGACCCCAAGGCCGGATTTGGTCATCAAAGAGGTCAGAAATCCCAAAGATCTTGGTCATTTTCAGGAAACTGCGGCCAGAGGCTTTTCTCTTCCCGAAGGGTCCGGTCCGTTTGTGATCACGGACCAGATTATGAATTGGGCTGATTGCAGTATGTTTGTAGGATATTGCGAGGATCAGCCCGTTTGCACATCGATGCTGATTAAGACAGGTCCGGTGGCCGGTGTCTATTGGGTGTCCACGATAGCCGGTTATCGTGAGCGCGGATTTGGTCGGGCCGTTACCGAGTGGGCCGTCCTGGAAGGAAAGAATAAAAATTGTAATTTCGCCTGTTTGCAGGCTTCAAAAATGGGCAAACCGATTTATGAGAAAATCGGGTTTGATAATTCCTATCATTATTCGGTTTTTTCTGCGCCATCTTGATTTCAATATGGTTTAAACGGAGAATTTTCATCGACTGAAAAGGTAAAAGGAGGCAAGGATATGTCACCCAGAAGAAAAAAAGAACAGGATCCGAGACACCACGAAAGAGAATCCGACGAAGAATGGACCGATGATGATTTCTCCTTCGATGAGGAGGAGGACCTGGATGAATGGGATGATTTAGACCTTGATGATCTTGAGGAATTGGACGATCTGGATGATTGGGACGAGGATTCTCTGGAGGAAGAGGATGATGAGGACGAGGAAAATGAGGAAGAGTGGAATTAATGTGATTATCCCATAATGGGGTGTTTTTTCAGAAAAGCCGTTACGGTGTTGTTGAAATCATCGGCAGCGTCGATATTCACGGCATGTCCCCCGTCAAGTTCGGCGATTTCGCGCCGGGCATATTGGCCAAAGCAAAATCCCGGAACGGTTTATAGCGTTTTTTCTGCTTGCCGCTGACCAACAGGGTCGGTATCGTGTTTTTAGGGATGTCCTGACGAACGATATGAATGGTTCATCATAAAGAATCCTGCTTTATCGTGTTATGGTCGATGCGATTTCTCCTATAACATGATGCAGTTTCGCGATGCCCGCCGCCCGGGGATTGGGATCGACGATATCCATTTCGGCCATTAACACCTCGCCGGATATGGAGACTAGACAGTCTTCTTTGTCCTGGCCTAGCGTAATTTGAATTTTAATCCGCGGGGGAAGAAGTAACCGTGAAGCGAATGTTTCCATGATTGATATAAAAACAGAAGATTCCGGTTTTTTATTATAAACGGTTATGATCGCTTCGTAGGACGAAAACTCCTTCATTTCAAAAACATATCTTTTTTGTCTTAAATAGGTCTGCAGGATATTTTTTACGTCATCCATAGCGATTTTTTTGATGATAATTTTTCTATCCGACATAGCGTTTTCCCATCATCACGAGTTTCATGGTTTTGTTTCTTTCGTGGGCCGTTTGCCCGAAATGAGGTTTACCGATTCCGCAGATGATGAAGTATAGGAACAAGACGATCTTCAAGTCAAGGACTTAAACATTCAGTTTGTCATACCTCCGGCCCGGCAAGAAACATAGAGGAACAAACCATGGCGGAATTTTGCGAATAAGAGGGAGAAGGTTGCAAAAAAATCGAAATTGACTAAAGAAAGAAAGTCAATCAGTCGATTTATTTACAGAGTCATTAGATCATATCATCCAACAAAGCTATAAGGGGGGCCGTGGATAAAATAAATTTGGCGGGGTCATTGTATATTTAAGCACTGTTTCATACTAAAACCCCGAATGCCGTGAATTGAATGGACAAACGTCGAGTTAGTAGAAATCGAATATTGATTGTTGAAGACAGTTCTGTCATACGCAATGTTCTTGCCAAGCAGCTTGAGCTTCAGGGTATGAATGTCGTTCAAGCAGAGGATGGCGTTCAGGGACTGAAAATAGCCCTGGCAGAAAAATTCGACCTCATCATATCGGATATTGAAATGCCGAAGATGGACGGTTTTAGTTTTTGCCGGGAAATCAAGCAAAATCCGCTCACTCGCGGAATCCCCGTTGTAATTCTAAGTTCTCTTGATAGTGATAAGGATATTGACAATGGTTTCCATGTCGGCGCTTCCGCTTACGTATCCAAAAAAAACGCCCAGCAGGACCTCGAAGGAACCATTCGAAGGGTTCTGGAATCTTACAATTTTCATAAAAAGCATTTGATTTTGGTCGTGGATGATTCCCTGACGGTCTGTAAAATGGTCCAGAAAGCCCTTGAAGAAACGGGTTTTCAGGTCGTAACGGCGGAAAACGGCAAATCCGCCCTGGATATGCTTGATGTGTGCCGCCCCGATCTCATCTTAAGCGACATCGATATGCCGGTGATGGACGGCATCGAGCTATGCAAAAAAGTTCAAACCATGGGGGATATGGCGGCAGTACCCTTCGTCATTATGAGTGCGAACAATGACCGGAGTATGATGCGGCGCTCCCTGGAATGGGGCGCCGCTGCCTATCTGGTGAAACCGTTCAATCTGGAGCAACTGGTCATTACGGTGGAAAAATTACTGTCCGACCATTTTCTTCTCATGCTTAAAGACAGGCAGCGCCTTGAGGCCGAACATAAGTCACTTCTTGCCGGCATCACCAGCCTCATTACGGCTCTCGAAGCCCGGGACCATTACACGAGAGGACATTCCGAAGAGGTGGCGAGGTTTGTCGGTAAAATGGCTCTCCACATGAACATCGATCCCGAAGATATCGACTCGCTGGTTTTGGCGGTCCGATTGCATGATATCGGCAAAATTGGTGTTCCCGACAGCATCTTGCTTAAACCAGGCCGCTTGACGAACGAGGAATTTTCCATCATTAAGGAACATCCCGACACCGGCATACGCATCCTTGGGTCCATTTCCAGCATGCAGAGGCTTTTGCCGGTGATTCATTATCATCATGAACGAATAGACGGCAAAGGTTATCCGGAAGGGCTCAAGGGAAGCGCGATTCCACTTTGGGCGCGCATGACCGCCGTTGCCGACACGTACCATGCCCTGACCAGTGATCGTCCCTACCGGCAAGGAATGCTGCAGGGAAAGGCGTTGACGATTATTCATGACGTTCGCGGGACACAGCTATGCCCTGACTGTGTGAATGTTTTTTTGAAAGTACTCGATACGATGCCGCAGGATGAAGCTGTTCATTCAGCCGTTCCAATCATTTCATCGGCATATTAATCCGATAGTTCAATTCAAGATTCCTAAATTTTCGTTGGATAGGATATCGGCCCTAAGCCATCTTCCCGCATGGCATCGACAATTTTCTTCCTCCTTTCTACCTGTGCGTTCACTTCCTTCGTAACGGGGGCCCATGGCCGGGCATTGGCGGGGTAGGGTGTTGTTTCATCAGCTGCGTGTTATCCGGGGATGCTATGATCCGGTGAAATCCTTTGCCTGTGCGAAAAGAATTTCCCAAGATGGGACTGAAATATCTTTGATCTTCCGGCCAACGCTTGGCGCATTAGAATACAGCAGGTGTTTATTTATCCGGAATGGATGGGTGAACCATGGGCACGAATCTGACAGGCAGCAGGACTTTCTTCTGATATCCCGCATCTGTTCTGGTAATAAGATAGAGGTCTTGAAAAAAGCTGCCGACAGGAATAACCATTCTGCCGCCGACCTTTAACTGCTTTAATAATTCTTTCGGCAATTCCGGCGGCGCTGCGGTGACGATAATGCAATCATAGGGGGCGTATTGCGGCCATCCTTTGTATCCATCCCCGTGTTTAACCTTGATATTTCGGTACCCTAATCGGTCGAGCCGTTGTCGGGAGTTCTCGGCCAAAGGTTTTAAAATCTCGATCGTATAAACTTCTTTTGCCATCTCACCGAGGACAGCTGCCTGATACCCGGAACCCGTCCCTATTTCGAGAACACGGTCATCAGGTTCGATCTTGCCGGCCTCCGTCATAAACGCGACGATATAGGGTTGTGAAATGGTTTGTCCATAACCGATGGGAAGCGGCCGGTCATCGTAGGCTGAGTCCTGCAAATCATCGGGTACGAACAGGTGGCGTTTAACTTTTCGCATGGCATCCAAAACGTGCTGGTCTTTTATGCCCCGTCGTTCTATCTCCTCATTCACCATTTGCTGTCTTTTTTGCATCAAAGTGTTTGCCTCGGCAGCGCCGCATCCTTGACCCATAACAATCAGCAATGGAATAAAAATAATGAGTTGTTTCATAACATCTCCCTATTTGGGGTGCCCATTCCAAAATCAGGAAAGCTGCCACGACGGTTGTCATGGCGCCATCTTCAACAGGCGGCCGTATACCGTTTCAGAAAATCCGTAAACGCGCTGATTGTCAATGACAGCGAAAGGAACCTCCTCTCCGTTGTCGACGGTCTTGCGCATTTCCACCGCTTTTTCATCGGTGTCCATATTATATTCCGTAAAGACAAGATTTGCCGACTGCAAGAATTCCCGGGCTTTATCACAATCGACACAGTCGTTTTTTGTGTAGAGCACAATATCGGGTGGTTTTACCGTTTTATCGGCTTGTCCTTTCGATCCGACCGCGGACGGATCGAACGCCTTATGGACTTTTACGTTTTGAGATTTTCGCGTCTTCGGCGGGGGATAATCGGTTATTTGAATGACGCCGTTTTCATCTTCCCATGTATAATAATCGGCATAGGCCATCCCCGTCATGACGAGAAATAATGCCATAAGAATAAGCAAATACTTTTTCATGCTACCCTCCCTTTGATGCAATCAATTGACCTCAATGTGCAATGCCTTTTAGAGACCTCTGAATTTTGTGGTTTCGCGGGGCCCATTGAAGCTCAACAGCGAGATTACGCAGGGACTTCAGACTAATCAAATTTCTCCCCGCCATCGAAGTGACAATAAAAATCAGCCTCATTCAGCGGTTTCTCGTTATTTATACCACATCCCGAGGTTTGAGTCATTCATCAAAAAGGGGGGCGGTTTATTGACCGAACACAGTCTTCAGGAGATCTGTAACCCGTGCCGCCGGATCGGTGCGGATTTTTTCCTCTTCCTCGCCGACCAGATAAAAGAGTCCCTCAACTGCCCTGTTCGTTACATACTGATCAATGTCCAGGATCTCCGGGGTTTTAGCCGATAATGGTAATAAGCCTTTGTATTTATTGATAATCTCTTTGTAAACCCGGGTAGCGCCGGCCTCGCTTAGACTTGAGGAGATAATAGGCTTAAAGGCTTCATGAATACTGTCCGAAGTTTTGGTTTTGAAATAATCTGTTGCAGCTTTCTTTCCGCCTTGAAGAATATTTTTGGCGTCCCGGACGCGCATCTGTTTGATGGCATTAATAAAAATGGCTTTCGCCTGTGGTGCGGCTTTTTCCGCTGAACGGTTCATTCTCAGAATGAAATCGTCGATCTGTTTTTGGTAGCCCAGCATAGCCAGAGCTTGGGCGGGTTTCCGGAGGTTTTCCGGCAAAGGGATTTTGATCACCGGATGGCCGAAATAGCCCCTGTCTTTTGATGCTGCAGCCACTGCATGGCCTGCTCCGATAGTGAGAGCTTCCTTTAGACCGGCAATAGTCACACTTTCATCCCGGCTGTTTTCGCCTAAAGACAAAAAATTCTTTAGGAAACGATCAAACTGGGCCTGGGCGGAAGAGGCCATTAAAATACAGACAAGGGCGAAAAAAAATCCGCACAGGATGTTCTTTTTCATCTCATGCCCCCTTGTTTTGCATCAATCTGTAATTATCTATTTGACGGTATATCCGCGGCCGTCAAGACAAGCGCTCATCGCCCGCTGGTAATCCGCCCGCTTTCCCGGTCTGCCGCTGTCGGCTGCGGCCGGCGGCTGTGTTGGATCGAAGCCCGTTTGTTCCACTGCCCATCGATGGCAGGCATAGCGGTCATCGGCCTGTTGCTTTTCACTTTGACCCAGGCGTGGATAAATGAACATCTGATCCGCCGCCGGTGGCGCCTGATTGACTTCTTCTTTCGGCGGTTCTACGACAACATAGCCGTTTCCATGGTGTGTGTAATAGACCTCATTGGCATAGTAGTAGGGAGCGCCGTTAACCCAGATTGTCGAATAATAGGGAGGCAAAAAAGATACGAAAAGACCGAGAGGAGGTGTCGTGATGACAAAACGCGGTCCATAGGGACGATACCAGACACCGCCCGAGAAATAAAAATGCGAACCGCGGTGAACCACGACATGACGATCTCTGGGCACCGTCCGGACGACGTGACCTCTTGCCGGGTAGGAACGGTTATGCTGATAACGCTGATCTTTGAAATGGTGGTGCCGGTCGGGTGGCCGCCGGTCGGCCTCTGCGAGCTGCGGGGATCCCAAGAATATTCCTGCAACAAACAAAACCAGAATCACGGCCGGCAAAAGGGTTTTTCCTTCAAGGCGTTTATAAGACATGGCAATGACCTCCGTTAATGAATTAAGTATTTATCCCCCATCCGACAGGGTTTACCGGACGCTGTAGCCTCTTCCCTCAAGGCAGGCGCCCATGGCCCTGCGAAAATCTGAAACCTTCTTTGAAAGCTGGGCATTGTCGGACTGATTGCGTGAAGCATAATAATCTTCCATTTGCTGCGCCTGCTGCTGTCTTGCTGCGTCTGATGCGGCGCCGGCAATGGCGCCGCCCGATGCACCGATGAGGGCGCCCTCTGCGGCATGCCTTGGACCGCCGATTAATGCACCAAGCACTGCACCGGCGATGGCCATGGTTGCCGTGTCATAACCGGGGGGCGGCATGGGAACAACTCGGACGCGCTCCTGCTTAGGGATCGGCGATTGTCCGGGATCGAAGCCTGTCTGCTCGACCGCCCAGTTGTAACATTCGTAGTGGTCGCGCGATTGTTGTTCGGTTGTTTGTTCCTTTTTCGGATAAAAATAAACCTGTGACGTGAGAACCGTTGATTGCTTTTCAACTGTTTCCGCTTCCGGATAGGGTGCAGGATAAGAGGCGGATGAATAATTCTGATGATAACAGGCCGACAATCCTGAAATGACCATAAGAATCAATAAGGGGAAAAATACTTTGGATGCGAGCTTCTTTCTTCTGTTCAGTGTGGTCGTGATCATCGTGCCTTTTCTCCATCATTTAATGATAAAACAACCGTTCGTTTTTATCCTCAGCTTGATTTATTCATAGAAATATCAGCAAACAGTATGCCTTTTTTCGGCATGACCGGTTTAAATTCTTGTTATTATTTTCATATATATTGATTGTTTGTTCAAGTGAAAAGATTCGCATCCCTGACGTGTGGTAAAAAAGTATACACTGGCCGTATCCAACTGTTATCAAATTAGCCACATAGCCTTGCATTTGATAAGTGATCAATGGGCTGTTATTTATTGTTTGGCAATTTAAACGGATACCTGTACTATGGTCAAAAATTGTTCGGAAAAACTTTTTGTTGCAATAAAAGGCGGTAAGATGCCCGGTTCGCCTCAAAGCGTTGAACGTCCGGCTTGTAAAGCGTTGAGTCACAGACGAGTCGGTCTGTAAAACGATTTGACAAAAACCATCGAAAAATAATACCGTTTTATGCCAAGCGTCATGAGAGTTTTCTTCAATTAATTAACCTCTCATCAGATAATCGTTGAGAATCGTTAGGGTGAGAAGGAGGTCGCCATGAATGAATTCTGCGAAACGATCGGCATACGTTATCCCATTATTTTAGGCGGTATGGCCAGGGTAGGCACGGCGCCCCTGGCTGCAGCCGTAAGCAACGCCGGTGGGCTCGGCCTTCTGGGATCTTCAGCCTGGGGTCCCGAGGAATTGGCAAGGCAAATCCGTCAGGCCCGGCAATTAACGGATAAGGTTTTCGGTGTCAACATTCCCGTTCGGGCTCAGCATGCTCCCGGATTGATTGCCGTCGTTATGGAGCAGAAGATTTCTGTTGTGGCCACATCTGCGGGAGACCCCGGTATATGGACACGGCAATTGAAAAATGACGGGATTTTTGTCATGCATGTCGCATCGACGGTCGAACGTGCCGTCAAAGCCGAACAGGCCGGCGTTGATGCCGTGATTGCTGAAGGATCGGAATCAGGTGGTATGACGGGACCGGAAGAGATATCAACACTTGTTCTGGTACCCCAGGTGACGGATGCCGTTAAGGTTCCCGTCGTAGCCGCCGGAGGCATCGGCGACGGCCGCGGTCTGGCCGCGGCACTGGCCTTGGGGGCATGCGCTGTTCAGATGGGTACGGCCTTTATCGCGGCCGAGGAATGTGAAATCTCGCGGGCCTTTAAGGAAATTCTGGTCATGGCCAAAGAAACGGATGCCGTCCTGATCCGGGAGGATAAAATGTCTCGCCGTGTTCTGAATGAGGCGTTCGTCGAAGAGGCCGTCAAGATGCTGGCAAAGCATCATCCGGACATTGCCAAGACCCTTGAAGCCGCTCCGGGGTCCGGGACGCGGGGCGCCGGACAGATTGCCGGCCTTGTTCGGAAGGTTCGTCCCACCGCCGCAATTATCGACGACATGATGAGGGAGGCCCATGCCATCCTGCCAAAAATAAAAAGTAATCTGCCCGAATTATAATTGAAGACCTATTTTAAACAGGAGGATAATCTCATGGCTTATGAGACGATGAAGTTTGAAAAGACAGACGGCCTTGCCATCATGACGATGAACAGGCCGGACAGCCTGAACAGCGTCAACACCAAAATGCAGGCCGAGATGGAGGATATCTGGAATCAGATTGAAGCCGATAAGGGCATCCGGGTTGTTATCATAACGGGAGGCGATAAATGTTTCTGCGCCGGCGCCGATATCAAGGAACAGTTTCCCCCCGGTCAATCGCGTCCCAGCTCGCGGGATTTTTTCAAAAGAATCGAAGATTCTCCCCTGCCTTCCATTGCCGCGATCAGCGGTTTTTGTCTGGGGGGCGGTTTGGAACTGGCCCTGTGCTGTGATTTGCGAATCGCCACCAACAGCGCAAAATTCGGTTTGGTGGAACTGAGAATCGGATCCGTTCCCGGCGCAGGCGGCATGCAGCGTCTTCCGCGCCTCATCGGCATCACCAAGACGAAAGAGCTGCTCTACACGGCGTCGCAAATGAATGCGGATGAAGCTTACCGGCTCAGCCTGATCAATAAGATCGTTCCGGTGGAAACCTTGATGGATGAGGTGATGCATTTGGCCAACACGATGCTGACTTTCCCGCCCCACGGTTTGAAGATCGCCAAACGCTGCGTCAACGAAGGGATGCAGGTCGATCTCCATACGGCCTTGAAGCTGGATGTTGCCATCAGTGTTGCCGAAATGTCCACGCCGCTGGCTCAGGAAAACAGACAGGAAGGATTGGCGGCGTTCCGTGAAAAGAGAAAACCCAACTACAAGGCGGAATAGGCGATGATCTTACCGTTGCAGGGAATCCCCGTTCTGGCAAGGAATATGATTCAGGAGATCAAACTGACATCCGGGGAAACCAATAAACAGGTGACTTTTGCCACCAAGTTTTCCAACACACCGGCGGTTATTGAGAGCCCGCCGCCGGAACCGGGTGAATGTAGGGAGGAGCTTTTGCTGGATTTGGGGCATCATAAGACGGATATAGAGAAATTTCAACCTGAAGGGGTTGTTGGAAAGCTAATCCTGAGAGTCAGTCGCACTGTTCGCAGTGATATTCAACAGTCAATTTTTTACCCTGGGGAAGAGCGAAATTAAGCCGCAGTCTGCCTGATGCTCTGTCGAGAACGGCTGCATTGATCAGAGCCGATTCGCTCTCGTCAACGGGCAGATAGGTCACATTTTCTTTTGTGATCCGGTAGGGATGCTTTTCTCCGCGGACGGTCCCGGTTCCTTGAAGGTTTGCTTCATCTTTTGGTTTGTATGCGATTTGGATTTTATCCAATCCCCGGGCTGAAAACACTTGCAATATATCGTCGGCCGAAGGCGGCGGATCGCGTTTGCTCATACCGGCCGTTTGTTCCAGCCAGTCATGCGTGATCACGCAGCGATATACAGAGAGATCCAAATCCGCCAGTTGCTTCACGTTTATATATTTGAGACTCGACAGATCGATATCCTTCAATAAGCCGGCGTCAAATTTGACAAGAACGGTGCTTTCGAAGAAAGGTTCGGAAGTTTGAAGATCTTCCGGCGAATCCCCTTCCGTTTGGGTCCCTTTCTTGTCGGCTTTAGTCGTCCTCAAGGGTAGGATATCCAAACGTTTATTTATATTTCCCTGTTTCAGATGGGATAACTCGGTTTCCAGCGCTTCACGATGCCTTTTGAGAAGAAAAGGGTCTACGGGCGGCTGCCCCTCAAGCACGTCGGGTTTGTAAGTAAAGCCCATGATGATATCAACTGATTCCTGTGGGCTTACATCCTTATGGTGAAAAATGCCGACGATGCCGAGTTTACCTCCGTACGGGTCTTCAAGATTCCAGCCGTCTCCTAAAAATTCAGGGAGCGTGACTGTCCCAACAGCGTAATTATGTAATTTTTTAATGCGCTTGACGTTTTCCGCTGTGAGTTCGTTGACCTTTTCGGTCATTTTCAATTCACGTTCGACGGCCATGGTTTCGCGTTGAATGTCTTTCAGCTTTTGTGATTCCCTCAGCGCCTGAAGCCGTTTAGCCGCTTTGGGCGTGTATTCGCTGTCGGGATATTTACGAATAAACAGTTCGTAGGCCGAAACAGTGTCCAAGGTGGTCGTCATTTCATAATCTTTCTGAAGTTGTTTGGTGGCGCACGAGGATAATCCGACGATCAATAAAAGGTATAGGGCGAGTTGGATGAAGGTGGTTACAAACCCAGTGTTCCCGCCGGTGAATCCATGGAAATCGTTGGACAAAAAAGAATTCATAATTTTCCTCCCTGAGGATGGCGGCTATTTTCCCAAACGGGTTTTCCGGGTGCAATGAAAGCGCTGATTACGTGGTGACCGCCTTTCCCTCGGGTCTATGCATCGACCATGGTCGTTGGACTTTCTGTGATGGATATAATGATAACCTTCTCCGATACAGTAATTGAGAATTCATTGAAGATCAAGAGGAATAAATATTCGATCAGTCTATCCGTCGTCGTTTTTCTTGGCAACGGGCAGGTGAATCGTAAAAGTTGTTCCGAATCCCACCTTGGAATCGACGGTAATGAGGCCGTTGTGATATTTAATGATGGAGTCGCACGTGGCCAACCCCAGACCAATTCCCCCGTGGGACTTCTTTTCCTTTGTTGAGAAATAGGGGTCGAATATTTTGGAAAGGATATTTTGGGGAATACCGATTCCGTTGTCTTTAACGATGATGCGTATATAATTTCCGCTTCCCAGTTTTTCGATATTGGTTACGGTGGTCGTGTTTTCGGCAATCAGGTCCACTTCTCCGCCTTCGGGCATCGCTTCGATGGCGTTGGTCAGGATATTCTCGATGACGTATTTTATCTGGAGTGCATCAATATGAGCCGGCCAAAGGTCTTCGGCAATGGATAATCGAAAGCTGACATGGGATACATCCAGGAATGCTTTATCCGCGGCCTGGCGAATCAGCTCGTCCACCCGTTCAATTTTTCGCAACGGATAACCGCCCTGGGCAAAAGTGATCAGACGGTGCGCCAGTTCCTTGGCTTGTAAACTTGCTCTTTCGGCAATGGCCAAACCGCTTTCCAGAATTTTATCTTCCTCACTGGCCGATATTTTTGCCAAAAAAACATTCCTCAGGATGGCGGAAAGCAAACTGTCGAAATCTTTTGCAACACCGTCGGCAAAAATACCCAGGGATTCCAGCTTCGTTCTTTTCATCATTTCTTCATGGGCCGCTTTGCCTTCTGTGATATCGGCCACGGTCTCCATCGAGCCGAACAATTTTCCCCGCCCGTTGCGTATACCCGCAACAGTGATACGAAACCATTTTCCCTTCTCACCCGCGTCCGGGAAAAACGACGTTAATTCATAGGCGTCTTCCAGTAATTTGGATTTGCTGCACTCTCCCGTGTAGTATTTCGAGGCGTCCTGAACGGCGTTGTTTAAGATCAAATCCGACAGGCACGGTTGCGGTGACTTGTGAAAAATGCGCCATTGCTGGTCTGTGCCCACGATGTCTTTCGCCTTAATCCCACTCAATTCCTCCAGGGCTTTATTCCAATACATGATCTTATGGTTGAGGGACAGGACGAACGTGGGAATGGGAGAGCCCTGGAGGATGCTTCTTAGTTTGTGCTCATCATTTCGACCGCGCCAGGTCGTATAAACAAAGCTGACGATGGATATGGCCACCAGTATGAAGATGAAAAGGAGAATCTGGTAATTCACGTTAGTCCTCGCCCGTTTGTGAAGTGAAACCGAGTCGGTATCTTTTGGTTCATGATTGTGGAAAATTTAGGATGCCGTTTCCCTGGACCTCTCTTTGTCGGATGCCGAGTATAGGTAAAAATATTTTTTGATGTCAAGATATTTCACCGCGGACCCTTCATATTCCAATATATCGTATAAGTATTATAAAATAATCAATCGATTGGCGATAATCATTGACAAACAAAAATGAAAATAATATCGTGCTTCAAAAAATGACCGCGGGTCATTTTTATTGTGAAACCGCCATTCACGCTTCGTCAGTTCATGGTATCCCGCAAAAGAATCAAGAAAAAACCCTATGTGTCAATATGTGATTGCGAAGGAGACATAATACTCAATGAACGGAAAAGATATCCTTAGGAAAACGGCCATGCTTTTTCCCGGCAGGGAGATTCTGGTGTCACCGGATAAAAGGCTGACGGCCGGTGAGGTCCTCGACAGGAGCTTTCGCATCGCGAATGCCTTTTTGAAACTGGGAATGAAAAAAGGGGACAAGGTGGGCGTTCTTCTGAAAAACTCCCATCAGAGTGTCGAGTCGTTCTGCGGCATCATGTGTGCCGGCATGGCGCGGGTACCACTCAACATGAGAAACTCCGCCCGTGAGCATTTATACATCCTCAACAATTCCGAAACGAAAGCGGTCATCGCGGGAGAGGAATATGCGGGCATGATCGACTCCATCCGGTCTGAGGTGGAAACGCTGGAACACGTCATCTGTGTTACGGGAACACCGCCCAAAGGCGTGTTAAACTATGAAGAACTCATCGCCAAAGCCTCCCCGGACGAACCCGATGTGCAAATCAACGACGACGACATCTTTCGTCTGTCCTATACCTCCGGCACGACCGGCGTGCCGAAGGGAGTTGTCCAGCACAACCGGGCCGCCATGACTAGTTTCTACAATGTGCTCCTGGACGGACTCGATATCCAGAAGGATGATGTGGTGGCCCTGACTTCACCGGTAACCCATGCCAGCGGCGCCATGATCCTGCCCCATTTCATCCGGGGCGCCAAGGTGGTCATTCTGCCCGGCTTCGATTCCAAACAGCTTCTGGAAACGGTGGAGAAGGAACGGGTAACGACCCTTTATCTGGTTCCGACGACCATCGTCATGCTGCTCAACGATCCCAGCCTTAAAAAATACGATCTGAGCAGCATCAAATCGATCCGCTATGGCGCCTCACCCATTGCGCTGGAGGTCCTCAAACAGGCCATAGAGACCTTCGGCAATGTTTTTCTCCAGGGATACGGTCTGACGGAAGGAAGCATGCCACTGACGCTGCTGACCAAAGAGGACCACATCATGGACGGGTCGGAAAAGAAACTTAAACGGCTCAAGTCCGTCGGCCGGGAGGTAACGGTGGCTAAGGTGCGGATCATGGGAGATGACGGCGCATTGCTGCCGCCGGGTGAGATCGGCGAGATTGTGGCCCAATCCGATCAGATCATGCGCGAGTATTGGAAGAATCCCGAGGCCACGGCTGAATCCTTCCAGGGAGGCTGGCTCCATACGCGGGACATGGGATACATGGACGAAGATGGTTATGTGTTTCTGATGGACCGCCAAGGCGATATGGTTGTCAGCGGCGGATTCAATGTGTATCCGAAAGAGGTGGAGGATGTTCTTTATAGGCATCCCGCCGTTTTGGAAGCCGCCGTCTTCGGTGTCCCCGATCCCAAATGGGGCGAGACCGTCAAAGCCGCGGTGGCCCTCAAACAGGATAGGACGGCGACGGAGGATGAGATTATTGAATTCTGCAAACAACATCTGGCGGGTTACAAGAAACCGACGTCGGTGGATTTTGTCGACGCCCTGCCCAAAAACGACAATGGAAAAATTCTCAGAAAAGATCTCAAGGCACCTTACTGGGCGGGCCAAGAAAGGCAAATTAACTAATAACGGGACGGACGGGATGGGGCATGTTGTTTGCCGACTGATTCATGTTTTGGATCCTGTCCCATAACAATGACTTTTTTAGGGGGAATGACGCATGAATTTTGATTTTACGGATGAGCAAAAAATGCTGCAGGATACGGTCCGTCGTTATATCAACGAAAAGATCATGTCTGTCGCCGACGAATACGACCGCAAGGGGCCCATGAGCAAGGCCGATGCCCAGCGCTTTCTGAAGGAGCTCAAACCTTTTGGATATGTAGGCACGCTGGTGCCCGAGGAACTGGGAGGGGCGGGCCTGACTCACAATGAATGGCCGATTCTCTTTGAAGAATTGAGACGCGGTTACGCGTCACTGGGGGGCGTTGTCGGCATCACGTCCAATTCCATGAATCGGATCGCCTCTTCGGGCAATATTCATCTTCGAGACCTTATTCTCCCCGGTCTTTTGAACGGCGATACGATCATCTGCAGCGCCATTACGGAACCAAACGTCGGGTCGGACACGGCAGGAATCGAAACGACGGCCGTCCCCGACGGAGACAGCTATATCATCAACGGAACAAAGTGCTGGATATCCAACGGTACCATTGCCGATTATGTCGTTGTCACCCTCAAGGTTTTAGATCCGAAGACGGGCGACCGCAAACCGGCGCAGATCCTGGTTGACAAGGCGGAATCCCCGTTTGCGACCCGCGAGATTCACAAAATCGGCGTCCGTTCATTTCCCACGGCCGAACTTTTCTTTGAGGACTGCCGGGTTCCCAGGGAGAACCTGCTTGTTTCCAAAGAGAACCCCGCGGAAGCGTCCGTCAGTTCATTGAACTTTGCCCGGGCCAATGCCGCGATTTCCGCGGTCGGCGTCGCCCAGGCTTCCCTGGAGGCGGCGATTAAATATGCCAAGGAACGCACCCAGTTCGGCAAGCGCATCGGCCAGTTCCAACTCATCCAGGAGATGATCGCCGATATGTCGGCGGAAATTGAGGCCGGCCGGCTTCTGGCCTACAAGGCCTTCTTCTGTCTGGGCAAGGGAATCCGCTGCTATAAGGAGTGTTCCATTGCCAAGGCCTATGCCACGGAAATGGCCATCCGGGTCACTTCCAAGGCCATTCAGATACACGGCGCGTATGGTTTGTCGGATGAGTATCCCGTCGAACGGTACTTCCGGGATGCTCGATGCTATACCATTCCGGACGGCACAACCCAGGTCCAGCAATTGATCATCGGCCGGGAAACTTTGGGTATGAGGGCATTTACATAAGAAACGAGGTACAAGGAACAAGGTTGAAGGTAAATAATCTTTGCAGAATTCCGAAACCATTAATCGTGGTCCCTGTTATATTTTGAAAGGAGCATATCAATGAGTGGTGCTGAGAAAACGATACCTCTTCGAGAAGGATTGTGGACGGAAAAAGGACATGACGGCCAGCCTCATCTTCTCGGACACAGGTGTTTGGATTGCGGGGAGGTCTTCTTCCCCCGGAAGGAAAACGGCATTTGCACACACTGCCATTCCCAAAATCTGGAGTTGATTGAACTGAGCCGGAAGGGCCAAGTGCACGCTTTTTCCGTTGTCATGTTGCGGCCGCCGGGAGGGTACTACCGGGGCGATGTCCCTTACGCCCTCGCGAATGTCCTGCTGGATGAGGGTGTCTTGGTCGAGGGGTTGGTCACCGACGTCAACCTCGACGATATCAAGGTCGGTATGGACATGGAGCTTAAAATTGACAAGCTTCATGAGGACGATGAGGGCAACACGGTTATGACGTATAAATTCCGTCCGTCGGCAGCGTAAAGGAGGAGGTTGAACAGTATGAAAAATATGAGAGAAGCGGTCATTGCCGGTGTCGGCATTACCAAGTTCGACAGCTATGACGGCGAAAAAGGACGTCCCCTCCGGCAGTTTTATGATCTGGGCAGTGAAGCGATCCAGAAAGCCCTGGATGATGCGGGGATGGAGTGGAACGACATCCAGGCCGCCTTTTGCGGGAGTGTTTATTGCGGAACGGGTTCGGGCCATCAGACCATTCAGAAGATCGGGCTTACGGGCATTCCCATTGTTAATGTGGAAAACGCCTGTTCCAGCGGTATCTCGGCCCTCCGGCTGGCCTTCCAGATGGTCGGCGCCGAGATCTATGATTGCGTCATCGCCGCCGGATTTGAGCAGATGCCCCGCGGTCCTATCCAGAGTACGGCCTGGCCTGTCTGGCAGCGACAGATGGGCTTCAACGTCCAGCCGGCTGACTATGCCATGCGGACCGTCCGATACATGGAGGAGACGGGGGCGACGGAAGAGGATTTCGCCCGGGTCACGGTGAAGAACCGGAATAACGGTTCCCTGAATCCCAATGCCCGGATGCAGAAACCGGTGACGATCGAGGAGGTGTTGTCTTCCCGCATGGTTGCCAAGCCCTTGCGTTTTCTGAATGCCTGTCCATTGGCGGATGGTGGAACGGCGGTCATTGTCTGCAGCCGGGATAAATTGAAATCAACGGATAAAGTTGTCACGGTGGCGGCGGCGACGCTGTGCACGGCCTTTTACAGCAGTGCCAGGATCCAGGGTGCCGATCACGTCCAGACCTCCGCGGATCAGGCCTTTGAGATGGCGGGAATGGGCCCTGAAGACATGGATGTGGTTCAGGCCTATGATACCATGTCACCGGGCGAACTCTGGGACCTGGAAAAGCTGGGATTCTGTAAGAAAGGTGAGGCCCCCCATCTGTTGAGGGAGGGGTATTTCGATCTCAGCGGCAAGCTGCCGGTCAACACGGACGGCGGCCTCATGTCGCGTGGCCACCCTCTGGGAGCGACCGCCCTGGCCCAGGTCATTGAGATTTACCGGCAAATCCGGGGCGAGGCGGGACCGCGACAGGTTGCGGGTGCCAAAGCCGGTCTGGCCCACGCCATGGGTGCCGGCCCCAACAGCGGTGTGGTGATCTTGAAGAGATAAGCAACTATAATGAGTAAAAAGAAAGGGATGGTTCACTCATTGAGCAGTTCCAAATGGTGCTGACAATGAGGCCATCCCTTTTTCTTACAAACAGCTGTTTTGACAAAAAAATTTTTTCATGCATTGAAAGGTTTACCTGTTGATAAAATCATTCATAAAAAGGAAAGTGTCGAAATTATTTACAATTCAGCCTTAATATCCATCTTTAAGATATTATTAAGTAAATAGCGAATCAACGGTCTAAGAAAGGAAATAATGTCGAATATCTTTACAAATACGTTATAAAGAATCGGCCCGCATTCACTATAAACGTAAAGATATTAGCTATATATATAACCTATGTATCATTGGCACGTAATTTGCGACAAATAAACAAAGGACAAAAGGAAAGGAGGTTAAAAATATGAAGAAGTATCTTTTGATTTGTAGTTTTATGATGTTATTTCTATTGTTAACGGCTCCGAGTCAGGCGTTGGTTATCAATGTTGATTCGGCAACGACGGCAAATGTCAACGTTACTTATTCCGTTTCCGGCAGCGTTATTACGATATCAGAAGACTGGTTAACTCCTGGTGAGTTGTATTTAGAATTTTGTGGTGAAACTCAATTGCAAAGATACCAGATTATCAAAGAAATCATAAACCACACAAACGTTGATTGGACAAGCTTTGAAGATGAACTCATGCAGCCTAATGTCACTGCTGCGGGTTGGCATGGATCCAACGATCTGGATCAATTAGATTTCGCGCAAGGTTCAGGTCTTCCCAGAACGTCAACGAGTTTTAGTAACGTTTACGTTGATGAACTTACCGTGAGGGACTTTATCCAATTCTATAACGGTACGGTAAGCGGCATCGGGGGGTTGGAAACACAAAGCTTCTATGTTGACCTTCCCTTTCAGGGTGATCCGGATGGTACCGGCCCTCCTTTTGCTTTAAGGGAAACGCCCAACGTGCCGGTTGGTGCGCCGGAACCGTCAACCATGCTGCTTCTGGGTCTTGGTGTGCTGGGTCTTGCCGGACTGAGGAGAAAATAAGTTAACCGTCAATAATCAATAAAAAAAGCAGGATGAAAATCCTGCTTTTTTTATGATACCGGAGTTGAATATCATGGAAATTTCGCTGCCGAGGGTGGCGGAAAGTGAATTTTGGATGACGACGGATACCATGGTCATTTATAAAGCGTGTTGATGAGGATGTATCGATGAGTGTTGAGACGATTTCTGTTAAATGGGATCAACAAGCCGATGTGGTCGTTCTGGGGTATGGCGGTGCCGGGGAGTGGGCGGCCAAGGAAAAGCCCTGGTAGGAGGCGACTTAGCACGATAATTCATGAATTCAGTTCCGTTTTGCCATTTCAAATTCCGCCGAAAAGAGGTAAGAAATCTCAATAGCAGGTCGTTAGGCCCAAGATATCTGCTTCTGTAAATGTGGGAACGAGATGGTACGGATTTAAGATATGAAGACTGTCATTATGAAGTTATGCAAGAAGGGAGATGAGGATTATGATGAAACCGGCAAAGAACTCATTGGATCTCGGCATCGTCGCCGGCGATATTAAGGCGAGCCTTGATTTTTATCAAAACACCCTGGGATTGGAATTTGTGGGAACCACGCCCTTATGGTTCGGAACCATGCACCGGCTCCGGTTCGGCGAAAGCGACTTCAAGCTCATCGAACCGAAGGAGGTGCCGCCTAAGGGTGCCATCGGTGTGGAAAAACAGGTAGGCTTCCGTTATGTGACGTTTGTCGTTACGAACCTTTCAGAGCTTTGTGCCGAACTGAAAGAGAAGGGCGTTGAATTTACCGTGCCGGAAAGGGATATGCGGCCCGGCGTCCGTATCGCCATGGTCAAAGACCCGGACGATAATATCGTCGAGTTTGTTGAAAGAAGCTAAAGGGCCGCGGAAAAGCGTCAAAGGCGAAATTAATGCTCCGTTGATGAGATAGCGCCGTCATGGTCATTCCCGCGAAGGCGAAAATGACAATGATATGGACTGGATACCGAAGTAATCCCGGCCTGATGTCCTTCGTTGTAATGAATTGCCGATGCAATTAACGCCACGTTCGTGATTTGTTTTTTCTCAGCAAGAAGGAACAAACCAGCGTGACGCAAAAGATAAATATCGCAGCGCTCGTAAAGGCTGTGTAAAAACCATAACGATCAATAAGATGTCCCATCAACGGATTCAGAATGCCGCCCGCTTCCATGGCCGTGAAATAATAGATACCCAGAACCGTGGACCGGTTGAGGTCTGACGTTTCACCCACCACGAATAATTCCGAAGTCGGCATCCGGGTACTCATAATCATGCCGAGAACAAGAAGCAGGACGACAATCGCCGGTCCGTAAGGAAAGACGTTCAAAAGAAAGATCGCCGGCCCGGCCAGAAAACAGATCGTCAGCATGACCGGAATACTGCCGAAGCGATCCGACAGATAGCCACCGATGGGATTCATCCAGACACCGGTGGAAAAGATCAGGGAGAGGTACAGGGCGGCCTTGGCTTCGCTGAGATGAAAATGGTCGACCAGGAAAAGAGGAATGAAGGCGCAGGTAGCGGCCAGTACGGCGGCTGTCAGCGTGCTCAGAGCGAGGAAAGTTGCAAGACGGCGAATGTTTTTTCCCTTTGTCTCGGATTGGTTCCGGTCATCGACATGTTCGGAAGCAGAGGCGTTGCTATTTTGACCGGCCGTGTGTTTTTTAATCAGGCCGTAAAGCACTAATCCAATAATGATGGTGGGTATCGCCAGGACAATAAAGGAGCTGCGCCATCCCCAGAGTTTCGCAATGGCCGCACCGATAATGGGCGTCAAAAAATAGCTGCCGCTGCCGCCGATATTATGGAATCCCAAGGCCCGTCCTCTTTTTTCCAGCGCCACGGATTGGGCGATCAGAGGGGGCGCGGACGGATGATAACCTCCACCTAAAATACCCATGAGTACCAGGAAGGCGATCATCATCATATAAGATTGCGACAGGCCCACCAGCAACCCTGCCGTGGCCACGCCGGAGATGCCCAGGGTAATTAATATGCGCTTATTGAGGCGATCGGCGAGCCACCCGGAGGGCAGCTGTGCAATACCGTAGGACAGGGTAAAGGCGGATACCACCCAGCCGGACTGGGTATAATCCAGGTTGAAGCTGTTGCGGATATAGGGCATGAGCGGCACGGCCAGCGCCGTCAAAACGTGATGGCTGAAATGGGCCAGCGCAAAAAGAGGAATTAAACTCAACGCAAAAGGCTTGGTGCCTTCTTTCGGGATAGACATTTTTCAACTCAAAAAAGATAATGGTAATAGCAGCAAGTCCGGCGGTACAGCACTGTTCAATTCTCTCTTTTTTACCGGGTAGCGGATGTCATTAGGTTTTGAAGGGGCATTATCTGTTGACGCTACGTGATATAGTAGAGTTCGGATGACAAGTCAAAGGTTTTCTCCCTCACCGAATGGAATTAAATTTCATTGACATATCCGTGATCAATCGCTATATGTCCATCTGGAAAAGACACTTTATAGCGGAAAAATAAGGTTGACGGTCAATGATATCATCTTTTCCTGAAAAAGACGTGTCGCGTCCTTGGACTTTTGTGACAAACCATGCGGTCGTTCTGAGTTGTCTCGCTCAACATCCGAGAATTACAGCTCATGAAATGGTTTTGGAAATAGACATCTCCGAGCGGGCTATTCGGAGAATTATCGCGGACCTGGAAGAAGCCGGATACATTACCAAAGAAAAAGAAGGCCGGCGGGTGCGATATCGAGTCAACTATCAATCCAATCTCCGGCACATAACGCAAAGGGACAAAGTCATCGGAGACTTGTTGAAGGTCCTCGGCTATAAATAAAGAGACAGCGTATCTAAGGGTTGTCCAAATTTTCCCACCTGTTTGAATTTCAGGCAAGTCCGTCTAAGGGAATATTTTTATTTCTTTGCTGGAATCCCGTTTTTATTGACTGTATTTTATTAATTTTAATATCCCATGGTGTCCTGCCGGGAATGGGGATCTTAAAAAATAGATTGTCATATCAGCATTTGATTCGTCTCTAACTCTGATCGCAGAAATTTATTCCATCACGGTTTTTCTCGAAAAATATTACTTGACATGAATCATAATGATGCCATATAAAGCATGACATTAATTTCATGTATAGGGTGTCATGAAAATCAAGGCTCACCGATAGGTTTTGAAAGGAGAATACACATGGATGAGACGTCCCTCGGCGTTAGACTGATTGCCTTAGTCCTGATTGTCGCTGTTATTGCGTTGACGGCAACATTTCCGATGCTGAAGCAAAAATTTCTGGGTGCTAAAAAAAATAATAAAAAGTAATAGACGATAAAACCGTTTTAAATCGCCTTAACTGATTTATATATCTTATAGTTTTTTATTCTATTGGACTGCCAACCATAAGAAATTAATTTGCGCGGAAGTGTGTGTGTTGTCCGCTCAAAGCTATCTATTGGAATTCATTGAGCATTATTCATATTTGCCTGTCAGGTGATCCTCTGAGAGAGTGTATTTTCATAAATAAACACTGAAATGCATGGCCTGCCGGTCAATGGCGATCGGCAGGGACGGATGCGTGAATTCCCGGTGTCCGATTTTGAAAGGTTGGTATACAAGCCGGATATCGTCGGCAATGACACCGATATTGACCAGATCGGGATAAATCCGGCGTTTATTCTTCACCAGACTGGCCATGGTAATCATCATACTTTCCACGGCTTCCTGCATCGACAAAGTAACCTGGGAAAACGCTGCACCGCGGAAGGATAAGTTTGTCTCAATGTTGGGTTGATCGATTGTCATCTGGCGTGCAAGACGGAGAAACAATGCCGGGTTTACTTTAAAAGCGGGAGACCAGAAGTAGAGAGGCTGTGACTCAAAAATATCCTGAACCTTTTTGGGAAGATTGGCAACCCGGATCAGGTCGGCATAGGATGCGAGCGTTATGCCCTCCCAGGTCGGCTTCATTCGCCAGAAAGGAAGATAGATCGTCTCGTCACTCAAGGGCGTCGGTAAAACTGAAAAGCTGACGGCTTCGAGCTTGCCTTGGGGACAATGCCAGGCTGAATCACAGTTTCGACAGATCAAAACCAGGGCGTCCTTGTCGCCCTGGAGGTCCCAGCCACAGCGCGGGCACAGCGTCGATACGAAGCGGAGCTGCCAGTTCGGTGGTTTTGTGTTTGATAAAACCTGCTCCATCTTCTCCGGTTGCCACGATCGCAGGCGTTTTTTTGTGAAGGCATCGTACAGGACATTATTTTCAATATAGGCCGGGGAATAAATCAGGCTGATCGTTTCTCCGATAAAGGCTTTGTAGAAATAAGGTCGTCCTTTCACGGCCGCGCCTGACAGCGATTTAACATCATCCACCAACCCGGAATACTGCCTGTCCACATTGAGAAATTGACCCTCCATCTCAGAAGAAAGAAATTTAACTTTCATGGCTTGGGGACGCACGCCCAGAGAATTAGGAAGCAGGGGAACATGCGCGGCCAGAATATTCTTGTCAATAAAACGGCGGACGATCTCGTTGGGAAAGACGGTAAAGGAATTCCCCTTTAATCGCCAATACGGTAGATAAACCATATCTGAATGTTTTTCCCGGACGGACGGAATCTGATAGCGAAAGTGATTAGGCGTAGATAAATAGAGCTTTGTTCGGCAAAATGAACAGGACAGGAGACGATCCGCTTCATCGAGCACAACGGGTGCGCCGCATTGGGGACATTGGTGTTCTATTTCCAAGTTATATTTTTTCTCCGCACTGATTACAGAATACTGAATTCATTAAGTTCTCATGGCCGCAATGAGGACACTTTTTATATTCCGGTTCAGCGATAACCGGCTGACCGCACATGTAACAGAATTTAGCGTCGGGCGGCAGTTTGGCACTGCAACGTGAGCATTGATGAAAGACAAGAAGTTGACGCCCACAATGGGGACAGAATTTGGCTTCCGGCGGAACACTCTGAAGGCAGTCCGGGCATTGGGCCGTTTCTCCGGCAGGCGGCGGCTGAGATTTATTGCTTTTCAAGGCTTCGCTAAACATGGCTGGCATCATAAATCCCATGCCCATACCCAGACCGGCGCCGGCTTCGCCCTGGTTTTGCGAAGCCGATTCCATGGCCATAGCGGCCTTCATTTTTATGAGTTTGTTAAGATCGTCGAAGACACCGAGGCGGCTCTTATCGTCGATTGCTTTCTGCACCTCCGGCGGCGGTGTAATGGAATTGATGTACAGGTCGGTCAAAGCCAGGCCGAACTGGCTCAAATCATCCTGCAGCCTTTTTTTCAGGTTCTCGGAAAGATCATTATAGCGGGACGGCAGGTTCAGGATCGAATCAATATCCTCGCCCATGAGATCGTTGAAACGGGATACGATGACCTTGCTTAAATATTCTTCAATATCACTTTGACTGTAAACACCCTGGGTGCCCACAAGGCTGTTGATGAAAAGAACGGGCTGGAGGATGCGGATATTGAAGACACCAAAGGCCCGGAGCCGGATCAGGCCCAATTCGGAATCCCTGAAGGCGACCGGATCACGGGTGCCCCACTTGAGGTTGGGAAATACCTTCATGTTGGTGAAATAAACCTCTGCCCGCAAGGGGCTGGTCATCGCCCAGGGGATGCTCAGCACCTTGGTGAGGACCGGAATGTTGGCGGTTTTGAGGGTATGCCGTCCGGGACCAATGGCGTCGTAGGCACGACCGTTATAGAAAAAAACCGCTGCCTGGCTGTCACGGACCGTCAATTGGGCCCCCCATTTAATCTCGCCCGACCCGTTTTCAGGGATTCTGTGAACCAGTTCCTGTCCGGATTCGTCAAACCATTCAATGACTTCCAGAAAGATGATGTTGTTCGTTCCCATCGATTTATGATCCTTTCACATTCTTTTTAATTCACGATCTTTTAATGCACATAAAATGCCACTTTTGAAAGATCCTTGCAGATTTGTGGCCGGATGATTTTATCGTTGAAGGATTAACGGAGGTGACGGAGCGAAACAAAAAATAGGACGGATTAAACATCAAGAACTGATCTGTCGGAGACCGCCTCAAAGGGAAAGTTGTCCGGTAATCTTCAGTTTGTGCTCAAGATTACCGGACATGGTTTTCGTTTCTGTTTTTTAGAAGGGTTATTTCCCCGCGGAATTGGAAGGCGCGGGGCTACGACACCATACTGAATCCCCCGCTGGCGCTGAGGGTCTGCCCGGTTATATGCCGGGCCCATTCCGAAGCCATGAACACAACGGGTCTCGCCGAATCCTCAACCTCCGCAAATCTCCTCAATGGGTATATCTTCAATTGGGCTTCCTGCCGCTTGGCAAAGGCCTCCGGATCCGCTGCCTTTGAGGCCTCACGGGTCTTGGAGATCCTCTCCGTCAAGGTCGCTCCAAAAGAAACGCCATTGATATTGATATTATACCGCCCCACTTCCTTGGCGATGGCCTTCTGCCACGCGATGATCCCACCCTTTGCCGCGGAATAGCCGGACATGAACGGTTCCCCGATCCTGCCGGCATCTGAAATACAGTTCACGATTTTCCCGTATTTACGTTCAATCATTCCGGGGAGAACCGCCCTTGTACAATTCATGGTACCGTATAAGCACAGATCGACAGGATAATCCCATTCGTCCTTGTCCTGTTCAACAAAAGGACGGGGTTTTTTGCCGGCCTCCCAATTGACGCCGCGACCGGCGTTATTAATCAAAATGTCCACCCGGCCAAATTCTTTAAGCGTTCCATTAACCATCTCATTGGCAAATGCCTGATCGGCGACATTCCCCACGAATCCAAGAGATTTTACCCCTTTCGCCTGAACTTCATTGACAACCCTCTCCGCGGCTACCTGATCGATATCGTTGATCACCACATGGGCCCCTTCCTCGGCCAAAATCAGCGCAATCATCCGACCAATCCCGGCACCTGAACCGGTCACTATCGCCACCTTGTCCTTAAAACCTAAATCCATGCCTGCCTCCCCATCGGTTGAAATTTGTTATTGATAAGTGTTGGAAAATATATGAAAAGAAAACTACTTATGTCAAGAGTATTTTAGGAGCGGAATCATTGGTGGTTGTCCGATCTTGGTTTACCGGGAAAAGACTATATCGTAGCGAAAGAGTCAACGCGAATTACTGGAAGAGAGATCGAAATGATCAACCCTGTAGGACCAGGAACGTGATCGGTCAAATTGGGCCGAATCGTTGGACACCTATAATGGGACAGAGATATTTTTTTCTGGAGGATTTTGGAGGAGTGGGGTAAAGACAGACAACCCTGAACCGCCCCTATGTCATTTTTTTATAAGGAGAAGCTTCCATGAAATCATTTCGTGAAGAACTTTGGTTCAATATCCCCGGTAGACGGGCCTTTGTCAATATCACCCCTCAGGTTGAAGCCTGCTTGAAAAAAAGCGGCGTGAAGGAGGGTTTGGTCCTGGTCAATGCCATGCATATTACCAGCTCCGTATTCATTAATGACGATGAGTCAGGCCTCCATCAGGATTATGAAGACTGGCTGGAAAAACTGGCTCCCCACGAACCGGTCTCAGCGTATCGGCATAACCGGACCGGCGAAGACAACGGCGATGCCCACCTGAAAAGACAAATTATGGGCAGGGAGGTTGTGGTGGCCGTGACGAACGGTGAGCTTGATTTCGGTCCCTGGGAACAAATATTTTATGGCGAATTTGACGGGAGAAGGCGAAAGCGGGTCCTGGTGAAAATCATCGGGGAGTAGGACCGATGATTAAGTCAGAGAATGGCCGTCCATTTTCCTTGACAGATATATGCATTATTTCCTATATGCCGCACTGAATGGGTGGCAGTCAGTGAATGGATGTCATCCGGTCCGTTATATAAACGTTGATTTGTTGCCGGGGCTGCGCAAAGAAAGAGAGGTGTGAATGAAAAGCATGACAGCGCAACTCAATCCGATTTTCAAACCCGAATCCATTGCGGTGATCGGTGCGTCGAACAAGGCGATGAAATGGGGATTCAGGATGCTTGATTTTCCATTACGGACGGGTTATCGAGGCGCTATATATCCGGTTAATCCCAACGAGGAAAGGGTCCAGAATCTTCCTGCCTATAAGAGTATCCTTGACGTAACGGGTCCCGTTGATCTGGCGGTGATTACGGTACCGGCGAAACAGGTCGCCGTCGTCATGAAAGAATGCATTGAAAAGGGTGTTAAGGGGGCAATTGTCATTTCAGCGGGGTTTGCCGAACTTGGGCCGGAAGGAAAAGCCCTGGAGGAAGAGGTGGTCGCCATTGCCAGAGAGGGAGGCATAAGATTTGTGGGACCCAACTGCATGGGAATCTGGAGCGCTGCCAGTACCCTGAGCCTTGCCTTCGAAACAGCGCCGCGGCCGGGCCCTGTTGCTTTTGTATCACAGAGCGGTACATTCGGCGGCGTGTTATCGGAGATCGCCTGCACGAAGGGATATGGACTCAGTAAATTCATCAGTATCGGCAATCAGGGGGATCTTTGTGCCGCCGACTATCTGGAATATCTGGCGGAAGATGACGACACGAAGGTTATTCTTTTTTATATCGAGGGTTTTAAAGAAGATACGCGGTTCTTCGACATCGCGAAAGACATTGTGAAAAAGAAACCCATTGTTGTGTATAAAGCCGGCCGGTCAATGCCGGGCATCAAAGCGATGCAGTCCCATACGGCGTCTATCAGCGGGTCGGACGAGATATTCGATGCCGTCTGCCGGCAGGTCGGTGTGATCAGAACGCGGGAAACCCTCCATTCATTTGATGTTGCCGAAGCGCTGGCCCACCAGCCTCTACCCCGGGGAAAGCGTGTGGCCATACTCGGCAGCGGCGGACAGGGTGTGGTCACGGCGGATGCCTGCTCCGCTCTCGGCCTGGAAGTTCCTGAACTGGATGCCGATACGGTGCGGAGTCTTCAGGAATCCATGCCCTCCTATGCACCGATACCGCGGAATCCCGTGGACTTTGCCGGAAGCCCCCGAACCAGCATGGAGGAGGCCGCCGTGGTGGAAACGCTGTTGAGCCGGGACTATATCGACGGTGTTATAAGCAATGCACCTTTTAACGCGGCGGCCATGTCCGCCATGCTGGGTATTATCGGGATGCCCAAGCATTTGGTCGATGTTACGAAACTGGCCATTCAGGGCGCCGAGTATCTGGCTTCTTTGCCGGAGATATACAAAAAGCCGCTCATTACCATACGATTCCACCGGTATGAGCATGACATCATTCTCGATATATTGAGAGGCGCGGGAATTCCCGTTTATGATACGCCTGAGGAGTGCGCGAGGGCCATGCACGCCCTCGTTCAATATGCCGAGGCGAAGCAAAAATATGAATGAAATAAAGCAGTGACGGGTAATGGGTAACCAGTGACAAGTTAAAAAACGGATAAAGAACAGATTGAAGATTTTAGAATGATGCTGATAGCCCAGGGACAAAAAATGTGTATCATAATTATTTAAACATGTTACCTGTCACTAGTTACTCGTCACAATCCGTTACAAAAAATGGAGGAATGTAAGTGGCAGATGACTTGTATGACCGTTTATCGGATATTTTTAATATGATCGGTTTCGGCAGCCGCCGAAGCCCGGAGTTGGAAGCCCTGCTGAAGGCCCTTTTTACGCGGGAGGAAGCCGAACTGGCCGTCAATCTTTCCCCCCTGGCACCGGAACCGCCGAAAAAGCTGGCCGAGCGTCTCGGCAAAGATCCGGAACAAGTAGCCCGTATGTTGGACGGAATGGCCGATAAGGGGGTCATCTACTCCAGCACGCGAAACGGTGAGAAATGGTATAAACTGATCCAACTGGTCCCCGGCATCTTCGAGCTGCAGTTCATGAAGGGGGAGTATACACCGCGGGCGCAAGAAATCGCCCGCTTATTCGACAACTACCACCACGCCCTCAGGCCGAAGGAAGAAACCAGACCGGCTGAGGCAGCGCCTGCCGGCGGTTCCATCCATTTTGCCCGCGTGATTCCCATTGAACAGACCATAACGCCACAGATGAACATTTTTCCCTTTGAAGTGGCGAGCAAATATATTGAAGATGCGGATATGATCACGCTGTCCACTTGCTATTGCCGGCATGAGAAGCGGCTTTTGGGGAAGGGCTGCAAGTACCCGGACGACGTCTGCCTTCAGCTTGGACCTTTCGCCGAATTCGTGAAGGAGCGGGGATTCGGGCGCGAAATTAGCAAGGAAGAAGCCCTGAATGTAATGAGGAAAAGCGCCGATGCCGGCTTGATTCATACGTCCAGCAACACGCAGGAGCGGATCGACTTTATCTGCAATTGCTGCACCTGCTGCTGCGGCATCCTTCAGGGTGTGAGCTTTCATCATGCACCGGTCCGGACGGTTTCCAGCAATTACGAAGCCGTCATCGAGGAAGATACCTGCACCGGCTGCGGGATTTGCGTCGACATGTGTCAGATGAACGCCATTAATATTGATACCGGTATGGCGCAGATTGATCTGAACCGCTGCATCGGCTGCGGCGTCTGCGTTTATCACTGTGACCAAGAGGCCGTCACCCTTCAGACCCGGTCTGATTTTGTCGAGCCGCCGAAAAGTTTCCGGGAATTGATTGCCAAACAGGCCCAGGGTAAAAGGTAGCGGTTCCGTAAAAAAGCCCATATAACGGTATTATTGATGATCATGCCTTAATTATATTCGTGAGGATTTTGCGGTATTTGGATCGCTCCGCCGCTCAGATTACGATCCACTATGCACAGTTTTAAGACGGGCGGGAAAGGAATGCATTTGCCATGAAAGTTGATTTCGAAAAATTGGACAGGGCGTTTCATCCAAGGGTTGTTGCGGTCATTGGAGACAGCAAATTGCGTAATTACGACTGGACCAGAGGGCAGTTGGCGGGGCCGAAAAAAAAAGTGTATGGTGTCCACGTGAATCCGGACTCCATCAAAGACCTACAGGCTTTGGGCGTCGAAGCTTTCGGCAGTATTCTCGATATACCGGAACCGGTCGATTTGGCCATTGTCTCCGTTTCCCGGAATGCCGCCCCGGCGATTCTGGATGAACTGATCAAAAAGGACGTCGCAACGGCCCATTTCTTTACCGCCGGTTTTGCGGAAACAGACACGGAAGAAGGCCGGCAGTTGGAGCGCCAGCTCGTTGAAAAATCCGAAAAAACGAATTTCCATCTCATCGGTCCTAATTGTATGGGGCTCTTCAACCCCGCCGCGGGGATCAAACAGTCGGGCGATCAATATGACGGTATTTCCGGTCCTGTCGGATTCATTTCACAAAGCGGCAGCATTGCCATATCTTTCAGCTTTGAAGCCCGTCTGCAGGGCGTTACCATCAACAAATCCGTGAGCTACGGCAATGGTATTGTCCTCGATTCGGCCGATTTCCTGGATTATTTTGCTCGGGACCCGGAAATCAAAGTCATTGCCATGTATATCGAGGGGGTCAGAAACGGCAACCGTTTCTTTTCGGCTTTAAAGGCGGCGGCGGCGAAGAAACCGGTTATCATCTGGAAAGGGGGCCGGACGGAAGAAGGGGGCCGGGCTATTGCATCGCATACCGGTTCCATGGCTGCTTCTCAGGATTTGTGGGAAGCGGCGGTGAGGCAATGTGGTGCGATCAATGTCTTGACGATGGACGATCTGATCGATACGACCAAAGCGCTGATTTTTCTGCCGACGGTTGAAGGCAACCGGATGGCCATCGCCGGCGGTCCGGGCGGTCAGTCCGTGATCTCGACGGACATTTTTGCCGAAGCCGGCCTCAACGTTCCCGAGCTGACGGAAGAATCCTATGCCGAATTGGATACCTTTTTCTTGAAGGTTGGGGGCAGTTATCGAAATCCGATCGATTCCGCGGGTCCCGTCCGCCGGGACATGAAACGTGTGATGGGCATTCTTGCTAAAGATGCCAACATTGATAATATTTTTTATATCGTGTCCACCCGGCCGGGGCGCAACATCGGTCCTGAACAGCTGGCGGAGACGCTGGACACTCTGGCATCGATTAAAAAGACGAGTTCAAAGCCGCTCATCACAGCCGTTTTCTTCTGTACGCCCGATTCGCAGAGCGTTTGTCGAGAAGTCATGTTTACATTACAGGACATGGGTATTCCGGCGTTTCCCTCCGTCCCCCGTGCCGCGGCGGCTTTGAAAAAGGCTCTGGTCTATTACGTTGGGATTCGCCAAAGAAACGTGACTGCAAAAGCCCGTAACAAAACTTTCTGAAAAACCACTCTCTACATACAACAGCCAACATGTCATCTCTACGATTAATTATCTGGAAATCCTTGCGGGTGTGCGGGATGATTCATTTTTAAAAGTCAAAAACTCTTCGCAATCAAAATCATTTTCTTGTTCGCTTAAAAAAGGCAGGGTCTTCTGACCCTGCCTTTTATCCTACGAGTGCTGTGAATTTATTTCTTTATTTTTCTCCTGACCTCCGCAAGCCCAACAATTCCAAGACCCAAAAGGAGCATCGTAGCCGGTTCCGGCATCGGAGGCGGAGCAGAGCTTGGTGAAAGCTCCATGCTAAGGGCTAAATCATAATCGCCATATTGCGAAAAATCTCTGATTATTAGCTCAGTGTTTCTGTAATATTGAGCAATTCCATAAGGATAATAACCGTCCTTGTTCGCACCAATATTTGCACTGCCACCGCTAACCCATGTTGCCCACCATGAATATTGCGTTCCAATGGCTAAATCCACGCCAGTGATGCCAAACGAGTACAATTTATACTTGGTACAGTTGGTTAAAAAATAATCGACTTCAATATTTTGGGAAAAAAGAAGATTGCTGTTAGGATTATACGGATCAAAATCAGCCGTTTCATAAAGGGATAATTTCACGGTGACATTAGCCCCTGCGGCGCTGTTTTTATTAAAATAAAAAGCCGCAGCATCCAGTTGAGTATCATCGCCTGATTGTAACATGAATGTCTGCCCATAGGAATAATTAGTCTGGCTTATCACACCGAATCCATCCGTTCGAGGGATATTGATCGTTGTGGCCATGGCGGGGTCTATCAAAAACAGAGCGCAAACCAATATCAGATAAAATAACGTTTTTTTCATTGTTTTTTCTCCGACACTTGATCCTTTAACGTTTAAATACCTTTTCATCTTCATTATCTGCTCCTTTCGTCTTGTATTATTATTTTCGCTCGTTTAGGAAAATATTTTCTTTTCGACCAAATTGAAGCCCATCAGATTTTCCAGCAGCAATTTGCTGGCAAGAATGTACAATTTTCAGCCATAATGCAAAAAAAGAACCTCAAGACAATGTATTGTTGCAATAAGCATGCCAAATTGTAAGTACTCAATATTGTTATAATAATATCCATAGCCGTGTAATTAATTTAAAAAAGTGTAAGATATTTCGACAATCAAATTCTGGGGAAATTTCAGGTTCGGCAAAGTTTATACTAACCCATTTGTTTGCCGCCTATTTAACCTGCTGGTATTGGAACGATCTGTGATTTTATCCTGATTTTAGCAAATCGACGTTTAAGTTCATTCATCCAGGGTCTTGACCCAGAATCCAATTCCATAAAACATTAATTATTTCTTAGCATAATTAATGTTTTATGGAAAGTCGGCTGCCTGGCTGTCAACAATACCATATGACTATTGGCGTGTGAATAATAATGAAACTAATGATATTACGATTTGTTCTCATGCATCAGGGTTCTAGAGAGGGTATGGCGCTAAATAATATAATATGCCGGATGATGTGGATTTGTAAAGGTTTCCGACAAGAAAAAAAGTTCCCTACCAACCTTTTTTAAAATATTCATAAATAACTAATATAATTATAAAATATATACCATATTCGACTTGCTGCATGTGTAAAAAATTCCGACGCTAACATAAAGTCCATTGGTTTACGTTATTGTTTTCCCTTGACGGCAAATGTATCAATCGTGTTGTTTTTCAAGCTAATATAATGTCGGCGAATCAGGAGGGTCTTCTGGATATATCATTGATCAACTATCGATGATCGCAGTCAAAGCTTCCCGGTTTGCCATATAGACATAGGCAACAACTGCCTCATGGAAACCGGCTTAGTCGAACAGAACAATCCGTTCCTGCGCTTGTCGGCGGTAGCCTACCTGCTGGGGAGACGTACCTAATTCCTTCAGCGGCTTGTGGGCAGTGATCGGTTCCGTTTTCAAGTCTGGACGGGGAATATAATAAATGCGAAGGAGGCAGTAGTTATCGGCATCGTAAAGTGAGAGATTCGTTATCCGTCCATTAATGTCGCCAAGACCTTGCTGTCAGCGCCGAAATATACCTTTCCGCCCATGCGGACAACGGGGCGGCGGATGAGACGCGGTTCTTCAAGCATGAGCCTGATGAGATCGTCCTCGCTGAGTTTGTCTTTCTCGACGCCCAGCTTCTTGAAACTGGGACTGCGGAAATTAAACATCTCACCGGCTGGCCGATTCTGCAGCAGATCCTCGATCTCCGAACGGGTGAAAGGATCTTTAAAAAAGTCCCGATCGTTGATTGCCGCTTTCTTCTGCGAAAGGAACTCTCTCGCTTTACGGCAGGTGCTTCAGGACGTCCGGCAGTAAAAGTCAATTTTCATGGTCCCATTGCCTCCCTCGTATCTGTTGAAAATGTTTAAACATCAGGATGTTATTATAATAAACGCAAGCCCGGTTTGCAAAACTTAATATTTATCATGAAAATAAGGTTTCAAACGATAGGGGAGAACCAGTCAGTAAAAAATGGGAGCAAATTTTTATTGCTCCCATTTTTGTGATGATGATTGACTGACTGCTGTGATTAATTTGTAAATCTTTTCCTGATGATACCGATTCCCGTCAGGCCGATCAAAAGGAGCAGGCCGGTCATGGGTTCGGGAACGGTCGGGCCGCCGGATTCAATGACCCGGCCCTTCAAAATCAGGGTGATGTCGTCGAAGGCGCCTTCATAGCCGCCGGCATTGTAACCGATGGCATGCAGGACAATGCTTTCCTCAAAACTGCCGAGGGTCAGGGCATCCAGAGATACAAACAAGTCATAGAGGCTTTCCCCGGCCTCGATATCCGTAAAGGCATCGAAACCCGTAGCGCCGAATTCAGCGGTGTTATCGGTGAACGTGCCTTTCAGCAGATCGGCGGGACCGGCCACATCGTTCAAAAGGCTGAGATAGGCTTCCACGGAATGGTCGAAGACGATCGTGCCGAAGTCCAGCGTAAAGGTCAGGCCGGCGACGGTCAGTACGCCGTCACCTGAATTCTTTTGGAAAACCGGATCGGCGTAATTATTGACCTGCGCCATGATGTCGATGCCGACACTGCCGAGGTCCAGATCGGCCATATCGTTGTTATGACTCGCGAAGTTGACCATGGCCGACACATTGAAGACACCGGCGGTGGAGGTATCGACAGCGGCGGTCAGACTGCTGCTGTCGGTTGCCTGGGCCGCGAGCCCGCTGCCCAGATCGCCGCCGACGGTGAAAGGTCCGGACGACCCGGTGAAGCTTCCCGTCAAGACGTCATTGAGGGCCGTTACGGCGGCGTTGTTCTTTACAGTGAGGGCCTGGGCAGAGACCGTTTCTCCCACATGGACGATCCCGAAATCAATGGTGGTGCTGTCGATCTGACCGACTGCCGGGGTGTAAACCTTGCCGTCCAGAGCGACACTTTGACCGGGCAGGGCATAATCCGTCGCGCCGGTCGTGCCTGTTCCCGTCGAGAACAGAGTCAGGTCCGCCGTACCCGTGAAGGTGCCGGCCGTTGAGGTGTCCAGATGGACCGCTAAGGACGAGCTGTCGGACGCCATAGCGGCGAGGTTAGCGATCGAACCGGTGGCGCCAAACCCGGTGGACGACGTCCCGATGCCTGCCTTCAGACCTTCCGTATAGCTGTCGGGCGACGCATTGGTCATGCCGACATTGGCCGTGGGACTCGCGTCGCCGACGCGGGCCGCCAGTGTGACCGAAGGCGTATCAAGCGTCGGATTGGCCAGGCGGTAAACAGCGCCCTGGACGGACACGTCCTGCGACGCCAGGTCCGTAATCGTGCCGCCAAACATGGTGCCGTCGGACTGGAAATCGATGGTCGCCGTTCCGGTTTTGGCCCCCGCTGTGGCGGTGTCGATCCCGACGGTGATACTTGTCGTATCCGTCGCTTCGGGCGCCAGGGAGGCAAAGGAGCCGGATGAGGTAATCCCGCCGGTTGTGGTGCCGGCTGCGCCGATCAGGTATTCGGACCAGCCGTCATTCGGGACATTATTGGTAATGCTCAGGGCCGTTTCCGCGGTGGTTCCGATACGGACGTTCCCCATATCGACGGGCTGCAGGGTGTTGATGAGCGGATTGGCATAACGAACGACCATGCCGGTGACGATGTCGGCGGTCACCCCCACGTCCTGAGATGCCAGATCCACAATCCCCAGTCCACTGGTTCCGGTGCCGTCGGACTGGAGGTTGACCGTCGCGGTGCCGTTGACATAACCGACAGCGCTCGTATCGATGCCGACGATCATGCTCGCATTGTCCGTGCTGCCCGCACCCAGGAGGCTGATGGAGCCGGTTGTGAGAATCCGGGCATCCGACACGCCGCCGAAGAAAGCGTTCAGACTTTCCGAATAGCCGTCAGCAACGGCCAGGTTGGAAATGGCCAGGGCCTGCTCGACCGAATCGCCGACATGGACGACGCCGAAGTTGACCGGACTGATGGTGTTGGCTTCGGCCAACCGGTAGACGGCGCCGGAGACGGTCACCGTTTGCGGATTCAGTGCTAAGATTCCCAGGCCGCTGGTGCCCGTCCCGTCGGATGCCAGGGCCAGGTCGGCCGTTCCGCTTTTGGCGCCGGCTGTTGAGGTGTCGATGCCGACCATCAGACTCGTGGAGTCACTTGCCCCCTGTCCCAGTTGGGTCAGGGTACCGCCGGCCTGTGCATCACCGGTTGTCCCGGAGAAAGAGGCGTTCAGGGCTTCCTGGTATCCCGCCGGCGCGGCGCTGGTGTTGGTGATGGTCAGGGCCTGTTGGGCCGTATCGCCGACACGCCGGTTGGCAAAGACGATATTGTTGGAATCCAGGGTCGGCTGGGCCACCTGGTAAACATTGCCGGACACGTTGATCGTCTGAGGTGTCAGCGTGGTATCGCCCAAACCGCTGCCGTTGACCTCGTGGGAGGTCATGTTGATCGTTACGGTACCGGTGCGCAGTCCGGCAACCGAGGTGTCCACACCGGCGGACAGGGCTGTGATGTTGCTGGAACCGCCCGCGATGCCGCTGACGGAGCCGCCGTTATTGACGGCGTTACCCTTGTCGGTGCCGAATTGGGCGGAAAGGGTTTCCGTATAGGTGGCATCCGCCGGGGCCGTGTTGGCCACGGTCAAGGCCTGGGTTGCCGTCCCGCCGACGCGCTGGTTGGCCAGTGCGATGGGTGAAGGCAAGACACTTCCCACCGCCAGATTGTAGCCGGTGGCCTGAACCTCGATGTTCTGCAAATTGGCGTTCTGGGCCGTAAAGGTCGGATCGATGTTGGTGCCGTCCGTCAGATACTGAATGGCGACGGCGCCGTTGTTAATGCCGGCGGTGCCGCCGGAGACCTGGACGGTAACAGCATCGGTGGATGTCGCGCCGCCGCTGATCAGGCCGGTGCCCAGGTTATTGCCGGCGCTGAAGTTGCCGGTGGCCGTGGCGGAGGCGATGCCGAGCTGCTCGGCTCCGGCGCCGGATGTCGTGTTGGTGACAGCGAAGTTCCGGCTCGGATTCGACGTGGTTCCGACGTGGAAATTGCCGAGCACGAGGGGCTGCGGCGAGTTGGGCGTCGCGTTGCCCTCGGCCAGGGCCGAAGCGAAACCGTTAATGTTGATCACCTGGGTGGTGATATTGTCAAAATTGCTGACGATGGCAATACTCTGGCCGTCCAGTGCGCCGCCGGAGGTTGCCGAAAACGTCACGCCCAAATCGCCCGAATCGTTGCCGGCGGTGATGGGGCCGAAGTTGTCCGCCGTGACGCCCGTACCGGACAGACGGCTGTCGGTGATGTTGCCGCCGTTAACCGCGGTTTGAACAGCGCCGCGGATGTCCGCGCCCGTGCCGGTATTGGCGATCTGGTAGTTCAGGGTTTTGGACTCATTGCCGCGGACGTTGCCGAGGTCCATGGTGACGGTCGACGTTGTCCCGTCCGTCACATCGCCCGTGATGGCCTGGGCCGCATGGTTGCCGATGATTTGACCGGAACCGCTGACGTTGGCCCGGCGGTTGAAACTGTTGCCCACACCGAAATTGGCGTTGGTATAATCTTTGTCGACCGTAAAGTTGTAGGCGCCCAAGGCCAGGCTGTCCGCCGTGCTGCCGTTATGGATCAGATACTCGGCGTCGCTGTCGCCGGACAGCGTGAGGCTCGCGTCCGGATCGATACGGACGGTGCCGCTCTGGCCGTCGATGGTGGCAATCAGGTTACCGCCGGCGGCGCGGACCAGGCCGTGGTTGAGGACGGGTGTGGAAATCGTGCCGTAGCCGTTGACCTCGCCGGTCGTCTCATTGGTCAGGCTGCCGCCGGTTCCCGCCGCAAAGGCGCCTCCCTGCATCTGCAGGGTGCCGGTGTTGGTGAAGGCGCCGGTAGTCGTAAAAGTGCTCGCGTCGCCGACCATATAGCCCACCTGGACCATGCCCGCATTGGCGAAGGCCCCGGCCGTGGTAAAGTTTCGGCCATTTTCGATGGTGAAGCGGCCCGCCCCGTCATTGACGGCGAGATTTGCCAGGGCGTCGACCGTGCCTGTTCCACCGTTATAGAGATTGGCGTTGGGACCGTCCAGGAGGATCGTGGCCGCGTTGTTGATGATATCCGATCCGCTCGGCAGACGCATCGTACCGGGATCCGTGTCCGTACCGTAAACTTTGTAGGTTCCCCCGTTCAGGGTATTGGAAGTATAGTTATTCAGATTGTCATTGATAATCATCGTGCTGCCCGCATTGACCTGCAACGTGCCGCTGTTGGTCAGACCAAGGGAATCATACGGGTTGATGTTCAAATTATTATTCGTAAGGTTGGCCAGAATCAGGCCCTGGTTAATAATGCCCATCTGGTTATGGCCCAGATGTCCAGAACCTTGAATGGTATGGCCGGTATCGTTGGTCAGAACCTCGGATCCTGTCGCACCATAAAGATAGTTGTAATAATAATCGGACATCGAGACGGTCCCCGTGCCGG
>JAFGLN010000023.1 GCA_016928025.1 Deltaproteobacteria bacterium | reverse complement strand
GAAACGTTTCCTGCCATCACGACCATTCACGTCGGCAAATCGACCGTTTATGCCGTCCGCGACCGCAGCGGCGTCATGCTGATCGATGCGGGCGTCCCGGGACAGGGGGGTAAAATCATTCAGTTGCTGCAAAAAAAGGGGTTCTCGCCGGGCGACATCAAACTGATCGTCATCACACACGTCCATTACGATCATGTCGGATCATTGGCGGAACTCCTGCGGTCGTTTCCGTGTCCCGTGGCGGTCCATGAAAATGAAGCCGCCCTGCTGCGGGACGGCAAAAGCGTCCTACCCGCCGGGACGAGTGCCGTCGCCCGATTCGTCATGGGTCTTTTTCAGTCGTTGTCCCGTTCAATGCCCGGACTCACACAATTTGACGCTGTTTCCCCGGACCTGATCATCAAAAAGGAAACGTTCCTGCATGCCTACGGCATTTCGGGGCGGATTTTACCAACGCCGGGACATACGGTGGGGTCTTTATCGGTTCTTCTCGACAACGGCACTGCTTTTGTGGGCGATCTGGCCGTTAATGTCTATCCCTGGGGCGGTCCGATTTTTCCGCCCGTCGCCGATGACGTGCCACAGCTGATGAAAAGCTGGCAGGCTCTAATGGCCCAGCCCGTCAAGACAATCTATCCGGGGCATGGGAAACCGTTTCCCGTGACGCGGCTCCGCCGGACCTACGAAAAAAGAATGAAACCGTGATCATGGTTCAGAGGATGACCATTTTTATGCAATCCTGTCGACGGCCATCCCTGAACCCGAATTATCACGTCAACCGTATAACAATCTAATATATTGACAAGGGAGGAAGAAAAAAAATGTCGGAAAAGATATTTTATCCTGAATACAGCAAGCATTACCCGCTTCTGGTTAAAAACTGCCTCAAAAAACCCATGATGCTCTTTCCGAACGAAACAGCCATGGTTTATCGAAACGATGAAGGCCAATACCTTCGCTTTACCTGGCGGGAGTGGCTCGAGCGCACCTGTAAGCTGGCCCATGCCATGAAAACCCTGGGCGTCAAGGAGGGTGACCGGATCGCGACAATGGCACTGAACCATCACTGGCACATGGAAAACATCTATGCCTCGATCTGCTCGGGGGCGATATCCCACCCCATCAACATGCGCCTGTCCCTGGACCACATGACCTATACCATCAATCACGCGGAGGACAAGATCATCTTCTTCGACGCCGATTCCCTCCTTACTCTGGAAGCTTTGTACGACCGCATTAAAGACAAGGTGGAACTATTCGTCTATATGTCCGACAAGCCGGGCCTGCCGGAAACCAGCATCAAACCCCTTTACAATTACGAGGAACTCATCAAAGATGAGCCGTCCACGTATGACTGGCCCGACCTGGATGAAGACACCCATGCCGTCCTGTATTACACCACCGGCACTACGGGCCTGCCAAAGGGCGTGCTCTATACGAACCGGCAGGTTTACCTGCAATGCATTTTCTTTCTCCTTCGCCGGGGCGCAGCACTCCGCATGCCCGGCGATCCACCGCCGCCGGACGACTGGATTCCCATGATGAATGTTCCCCTCTTTCACATCCATGCCTGGGGGGCGCCGTTTTACTATGTCTTTGAAGGAGTCAAAATCGTTTTCCCCGGGAAATTCACGGCGGAGAGTTTCTGCGAACTGGTACACAACGAGAAGGTCACCCAGACTTCCCTGGTGCCGACGATGCTGGCCATGCTTGTGGAATACGAAGACATCGGCAAGTGGGACTTAAGCAGCCTCATCCAAGTCACCATCGGCGGCGGCGCTCTGCCCTTGGGCTTGAAGCTGAAGGCGGAAAAACTGTTCCCGACCATGAATGCCACCTCCGGCTATGGTATGACCGAAACAATGGCCGGCTGCGTCGGCAACATCCTGACCAGAGAAATGAGGGAGTGGCCCAAGGAAAAGGTCGATCAGGTCCTGGTCAAAACCGGATTCCCCTATATTCCCGGCGTGGAAGCCCGGGTGGTCGATGAAGACGGAAACGACGTGCCGAGAGATAACGAAACCATCGGCGAAATCGTCGTGCGGGGCCATTGGATCATGGAGCAATATTATAAAGATCCGGAAAAGACGGCCGCCGTCTGGCGTGACGGCTGGCTCCATACGGGAGACGTCGCCAAGATGGATGAGCTGGGCTACATGACCATCGCCGACCGCATCACCGACGTCATCCGCAGCGGCTCCGAAATGGTTCCCACGGTCCTTCTGGAGAACCTGACGAGCAATGCCGAGTTTGTCCTGGAGGCCGCCTACGTTGGCGTTCCGGACGATAAATGGGGTGAAACCCCCCTGGCCCTCGTCCGGAAGACACCCGACTCGTCGCCTTCGGAAGAGGACATCCTGACTTTTCTGCAGAAAGAAGGGGTGGACACGGGAAAAATCACCCGATGGATGCTTCCGGTTTATGTGGCCTTCGTCAAGGACATCCTCAAGACCAGCGTCGGCAAATACGACAAGATCGCTATTCGGAAACAGCTGGACGAGTTTATGGACGTCGCCAAACGGGTGCGGAAGACATAATCAAGCCGGTCCCGGCCACAGGCCTTGTGGGTTCATCATGCGCGCGGTGCCGCACAGACAGTGGCCGGGTGTTTTGTAAAGAAAATCGATACCGAAACAGGGCCATTAAGATAAAGGAGTTAACCATGGAGAGCACCTGGAGATTACATCATGTCGGAATTCCCGTCCGGGACCTGGACAAGTCCCTTGAGAATTATAAAGCCGTGGGCATAGCGACGTTTCAGCCTGAATTTCTTATAGACAGTTCCACATTCGCGGAATATTTGGTCTACGGCAAGACACCCGACCCGGTCGTTAAAACCCGGGGCGCCATGGGAAAGATGGGGCCGCTGGGCATTGAATTGCTGCAACCCGTTGCAGGAGAAACCGTCCATAAGGAATTCCTGGAGAGCAAGGGCGAAGGCATCGGACATATTGCCTATATTGTGGACGATCTGGAAGCGGAAACGGCCCAACTGGTGGAGAAAGGATTCCCCGTTATCCTCAGCATCAAAAATCAAGGCCAAACCGCCCGCAGCGCCGTTTATATCGACACACGCAGCAAGTTCAGCCATCTGGTTATCGAACTGCTGCAGGCCAGAAAAAAATAGAGGCTCATTCAATAATTGAAAGCGGGCGGTTCTTTTCACGACAGACAATCCATCCGCTTGTCTTTATTAACAACTGCAATGCAAAATACATTATAGTGTTAGTGTTTTGATTCCCTAAGCCGCTTGCTGCGGCAAAATTATTCTATAACGAACGGTATAGAAACAGACAACTCACATTCGAAAAGGAGAACGATGATGACAGAGGTAAATCCGATCTATTCTGAAATTGCTGAAAAGATGAAAATGGGCACGTCAAAAGCGCTCCCAAAACTGCTCCGGAAAATGGTGGATGTAGACGAAGCAAAAATTCTTCGGGAGCTGCCGGCAACCAGTGAAGATATCAGCCGGGCGTTGTCCCTGGACAAAGCGGCTGTGGACAAAAAGCTGCAATATTTCTTTGAAAGGGGGCTCGTGACCCCGGGTAAAAACGGGTGGAATCTGCATTCCCATCGGGTGCTGCTCAAAGATCATATCGGTTCCGCCAATCCTAAATATAATGACAATGAAGTTTTTGATCTGGCAAGGGAAATGAGCCTTGAGGGGACCGTGGATCTTGAAGAGCGCATTAAGGCGGGTAAGGCGGCGCCGGTTATTGAAGTGATGCGGGTGATTCCCAAATGGCAAAGCATCCAGGATATTGAAGGCGTTCTGCCCTGTGAGGATATGCGGCAAATACTGAAGGATGCGGCACCGATTATGCTGTACGGGTGCGCCTGCCGGAGGGTCTATCGGGATCGGCCGTGCAAGGAAACCCAAATCCCGGAGGTGTGTTTCGGTATCGGGAGAATGGGAGAATACGCCAAGGCCCGCAATCTCGGTGGAAAAGAGCTGTCCTATGAAGAAACCCTGGATTTTTTCGAAAAGCTGAACGACCTGCCCCTGGTGACGACAACCGGAAACACCAACCAGATGCCGCTGGTGCTCTGCAACTGTCATGACGACTGCTGCGGTTTGTTCATCAACCGGTCCTATACCAAGCCGCTGCTCAATAAGTCGCCCCTGGCCAAAAGCCGGTTTGTGGCCGTAGACAATCCGGAAGAATGCACGGCCTGCGGCGCCTGTCTGGATGAAGGCTGCCCGGTGAGGGCCATATCTATGAAGTTTTATGAAGAGTTCGGCGAAGAGCGGGCGTATACCAATCAGGAAGAGTGCATCGGCTGCGGCGTCTGCGTGGTGAACTGCCCGACGGATGCCCGGAAAATGAAGCTGGTCCGGCCGCCGGAACACATTCCTGACGCCAAGGACTTCTTTGATGTAAAAGAAAAACAAGATGAATCTCAAAAAAAATGAATAGGAACAACATATGAAAGAATAAAAAATCCTTTATGAAAAAAAGAGGGCATTCGGTTTATTATGAGGCTCCCGTTATGGAAGGGCAGATAAACAGGGATTGGGATGGAAAAGAGGACACTGCTCCGCCACGTCCTCCTTTCCATCCCATGGCCGGATTTTTCGGAAAGATCATCAATAATCGGATCGGACGATTAGGATCAAGGGGTTAACCATGGAAACCACCGGGAGACTGCATCACGCCGGTATATCCGTTCGAGTCCCGGTCAAACCCCTTGAAGATGACAAAGCCCTGGGCATGATTCCGAAGGCAAGGGAGGGGGTCACCCATTAAAAGGCACCGGCCAAGAGAAAACACTACCCCCACACAATCCTGCAACGACTCTTTTGATTTTGGCCCGGAGCCGGATTATGGCGCTTTTCTTACCGCCTTCCGGGTAGTGAAAGGATATGCTCTTTAAATGATACTCAGTAAATGATTTGGTGATTGTGATTTGTTATCATGCATAATTTGAATTGATCGTCAAAAAAATATTTTCTGAGGACTCGGCTTCTGTCGGCATCGGATAACAGACTTTCAATTTTGTTGCGTTGGAAAAAATTTTATGTAAAATCAAAAACACTCATATGATGAAATAAAAACTCTATTCACAACCTTGAGGAATCGATTCATGTCATCAGGTGCAGGGAGGTTTAACGTATCAACCTATGATCTGGGCAATCAATGGAAAGCTTGCGCGCTCGGAGCGTCCCGGGTACCCAAGCCGCTATGTGGAAAAGGACGTTGTCTTATCAAAAATTGAATCTTGGAAATCTCACGGCATTCGCTCCGTCATCTGTCTGATGACCAGCGATGAGCTTTTATATTATGCCGACGACGGCGATTTGCTGGATCTTTATCAGGCCAGCGAACTTGCGGCCCACGTGATTCCCGTGGAGAATCACAAAGAGCATCCCCTGGACGAGGATGAAATGGCCGCCGTCTGGACGGCCTATCAGGCCATCGAAAAGCCGGTACTGATTCATTGCAGCGCGGGCAAGGACCGGACGGGTGCCGCCGTGGAATTGATCCTGGAAAAGGAAAACCATTTCTGAACGAACAACCGATTCAGCAACGAACCCTTATAAAATTACGTCGGTTCGACCGCTGATGAAAAACCGCCGTTGCGAAATACACAGTGACTGAAAAGCTTCAAAGGAGGTTTATGTGAAACTCAAAGGAAAAGTAGCTCTGGTAACGGGTGCGGCCAGGGCGATCGGCCGGGCCCATGCCGTGCGTCTGGCCCGCCTCGGGGCGGATGTCATCATCAACGATATCAATCTGGAGGCCTTCAAGGAATTCGACGAAAAGATTACGGCCCCCACGGTCATGGATGAATGCCGGGCCGTGGGCGTCCGGTCCATCGGCATTGAAGCGGATGTCGGCAAAAAAGACGAGGTGAACGCCATGGTCAAACAGGCGCTGGTCGAGTTTGGACATATCGACATCCTCATCAACAATGCCGGAGGGGGAACGGGAGACATCCCCAACAGCTTTGCGTCCATCGTATCGGAGAAAGACCTTCATGCGACCCTCGACCGCAATCTCATGGGCACCATCTTCTGCTGCCAGGCCGTCGCGCCGTCCATGAAGGAGCAAAAATGGGGGCGGATCGTCACCACCTCGTCACAGGCGGGGATGCGCGCCCAGGATGGCGGCTTTTATGCGCCGTACGGCGTCGCCAAGGCGGGCATCATTGCCTACACCCGCTATCTGGCCCAGGAATTGGGGCCCTTCGGCATCACAGTCAACTGCCTGGCCCCGGCCTACGTCAGCACCGGTCGTCTGGAAGCCATCGCCTACAGCCGGCCCGGCAACCGGGAAAAAACCATCGCCCAGGTGCCCCTGGGACGCCTCGCCGAACCGGAGGACATCGCCAAGGTGATGGAGTTTTTCGTCACGGATTTGGGCGATTACGTTACCGGTCAATGCCTGAGCGTGTGCGGCGGCGCGATCCGTTTTTAGTTTGCCAAAACGTTCACCGGATGCATCGAAATGTTTCCCTTCCTGACTTCACCGGATAAGGAGAAGCCGGGAAGGGGCGGTCCTCATTTTCAGAATTCATTACTTTACAAGCCAACCTTTCAACTGTTTACGCGCAAAGGAAAACGTTATCATCTCATAACCTCGTGAAGATACCGCAAGGCATAAAAATCATATATGACAGGGAACGATTACGAAGAAATTAAACACTTGTCACCCTCAGTTGCCACCAGTCACAATGTTCGTAGTAATAATTACGAACAATTGAAGAAGGGAGGATTGTAAAATGGTACGCCTACAAGAAGTGGTTGTCATTGACGCGGTCAGATCCCCCATTGGAAAATCAGGCGTCAGGGGCATGGAAAAGAACGGTCAACTCTGTCAGGCATCGGCCCAGGACCTGCTGGCCCATACGCTACGGGGCTTATTGGACCGGGTCCATGCCAAATCTTCAAAATTCAATGAGGACGAAGTTGAAGACGTCATTGTCGGCTGTTTGAGCCAAATCGGCGAACAGGGGCTTAACATCGCCCGGGTCGCAGCACTTTTGGCCGGGATCACGAAGGAAGCGGCGGCCTGCACGGTCAATCAATATTGCAACGCCGGACTGAAAGCCATCAATATCGCCACCCATGAAATCATGCTGGGCGAAGGAGACATTATTATCTGCGGCGGTGTGGAGGTGATGTCGCATTATGGCATGGGGTCTGATTTAACGGCCGCGTCGCAGGCCGGTCTGCCGGTCCGCCTGTCGGCACGCTTTGACGAAGCAGGCGGAATGTCCGTGCCCCAAGGGCTTTGCGCCGAAATCATCTCGGAAGACCAGAAGCACTCAAGGGAGGATCTGGACCGGTTCGCCTTAAAGAGCATGCAGAGCGCCGTCCTAGCGGATCACAACGGCTGGTTCGCCGATCATCTCATTCCTTTTGATTACGTATGGGAAGACCAGACTCGGCGATGCGAAAGGGATGAAGTCCTTCGGCCCAAGGCCGTGGATGATCCGGACGGTTTTCTGGTGGACCTGGCAAGGCTCAAGCCGGCCTTTAAAGAAGGCGGCAGGGTCACGGCGGGCAATTCATCGCAGATCGTCGACGGCGCCGCGGCCTGCCTCCTCATGAGCGCCGACAAGGCCGAAAAGTGGGAGTTGGAGCCACTCTGCAAAATCACGGCCTGCGCCGTATCGGGAGGCGACCCCATGCCGATGCTGCTGGCGCCCATCACGGCGGCGAGAAAAGCCCTGAAGCGGGTCGGCAAAACCATGGACGAGATGGACATCATCGAACCAAATGAGGCCTTCGCCTCACCCCTGCTGCAATTCGCCGACGAGCTGGGCTACGGCCGCCTGGACCCCCGCGTCAACCCCACCGGCGGCGCCATCGCCCTAGGCCATCCCATCGGGGCCTCCGGGGGCGTTTATTTTGCAGAGATGGTCCATCACCTGAAGCGCACCAAAGGCCGGGCGGCAATCCAGATGATGTGCGGCGGGGGCGGTCTCGGCATTGCCACCGTCGTGGAATCAGTTTAGGTTAAGGGGTCAGGTCTTGCTTTTTGCCTTTCCTGCGTCTGTCCAAGGCAAAACGCAAGACCTGACCCCGGCCTTTTCGGCCTTTTATCGGCTATCTATTAACGTTTGCAGGATAAAGATCGCCTCCGCCAGGTCGATGGTGCCGTTGCCGTTGATGTCTTTGATCCTGGAGGGGATAGACGTATCCATTCCGGTCAGGATCTTCAGGACAACGATGGCATCTTCCATGAAATAGGGCTTCGGTCCGCCCCGAACGATCCAGACACTCACCGCTTCCTCTGCATCATAACAGCCGAACAAGCCATAGCGTCGATCAAAGTACAATCGCTTTGCCGCATTGTAGGCTGTTGATGTCCAATATCTTATCTGGACATTGATGAAGGGATGGTCCGCCGGCAGGGCCCAAATATTATTCGTACTGGTAAAGTCTTTGAGGCTGAACATTTCTTCGGCGTTCGGCATCCGCCAGTCCGTATGTCCCAGATAGGCTTCGGCATTGAGATCGGCGATGTCGTCCAGGGCATAGTCCCAGTCGCTTTCCAGCAGATCGGCGTCCTTAATCCACATGAGATGGGTCAGAAGATCCGTCACCGTCCCGTCGCCGTGGTCGAGAAACCGGGGAGAGGGCCAGGGCCAGGCAATCCCTTTACGCAACTCGCCGTCCTGGCCGGTGCCGAGACAATCGATGGTGTTGCCCTGACTGTCGTAGCACTGGGACTGACCTGTCCGTGCAACCGGCACTACGGGGGTAATGCCGGCATCGCGGACTGGCCAGGCTTGTGTATAAGAAGTAGAATAACGCTCCGGCACCTTTCTGTTGCTGCCTATCGGATTTAATCTTATCCATCCGGTAAAGGCACAAATGTTATTGGCGGCGAGGGTCGTAGATGACCACCATTGCTGATCCCCGCCCAGGGGCGCGTGCCAGGGGATGAAACCCCAGGCCTTCAGCTGATCGCTCCCGCCCAACGTCAGATCGGCGGTGTAGAGGCTGCGCATCTCATTGGCATTCGGCAGGCGCCAGTCCGTATAGTTGGCCGTGTAACCGCCGCAGGCGGCAATGTTGTAAGTCCTATCGTTGATGCCCGCCACAAAATCGAGAGCCTCCTGCCACGTTAATTCGCCGAAATAATAGGTTCCCAGGCCGATGGCCGCCGAACAGTTACTATGCTTGAGCCACATGAGACCTGTCAGGAGGTCCGTGATGGTGCCGTCGTGGTTGTCGACGAAGCGCGGCTCCGGCCAATCGACACCCTTTTGCAGGTCCCCGTCATCGCCCGCCGCATAACTCGTTTTCTGGCCGGTTTTCCGCAGCAATAGCGCCGGAGGACCCAAAACATAAGCCTTTCCGCTAAGGGGAACTTCCACCACTGGGAAGCGGCTGTCGTCGGAGGGAATATTCAAAAGGGCCTCTTTGTCGCCCGCCGCTACGGGCGCCATGACGACACCGACACTGCAGTGCGCATCGGGGGCCAGGGTCATCCCGGAGCAGGTATCGCTGTCCAACTGAAATTCCGCCGCGTCCTCTCCGGAAAGACTGATCTCGCCGACGGTCCGGTTGACACCGGCGCTGTTCGTGATCAAAAAGGTCTGCACGGGCGATCGGCGGCCTGCTTCGGTGGAGCGCAAAACGGCGCAGGTCGGATCGGGAATGAGGTCGGAGGCGGGGATAAGGTCCGTTTCCTCCGTGATATCGTTGTTGTCCGTGTTCGTGTCACCCGAATCGCTGTAGGCGAACGCTTCGAGGCCGGCCGTGCCGATGCGGGCGGGAACAGCGGTCAAGGTAACGGTGGCGGTCGTATCCGGATCCAAATCGCCCAGCTCGCAGAGAAAGGCGGCCCCGCCCGTGCAGCTCCCGACGGAAGGCGTCGGGGTCACGGAATCAAAAACACCGGACAGTACGCCCTTGAGGGTCGCGTTCGCCGCGATGTCGGGGCCCTTGTTCTCCACCGTCAGGGTATAGACCAAGGCGTCGCCGACCCTGACGGGATCGGCATTTTCCTCATGAGTCAACGCCAGGTCGCTGAAGATGAGATAGGCCGAATAGATCGATCCGAACTTCGTCACGAATCCGTCATAAACGCCCTGAAGGGAATTCTGCTTGGGAAAGGACCCGCCGGGAAAATCGATGCCCCCGACGACCGGAAAGGTCTGGGAAGTCGTCTGGCCGCCCACATAGATCGCTCCGGCCGTATCGACGGCCAGGGTGCTGACGGTATCCCAGTTGTTTCCGCCCAGGTAGGTGGAAAAATGAAGGCCCGCCCCACCCGGCGTATAGACCGTGACAAAGCCGTCCCACCAATCCTTGGGATCGGTGACGCCCATGCCGAAATTTGGCTGAGCGGCATCAACCAGGGGAAAGTCGGTATTGGATGTGGTATGCCCGCCGACGTAAACGTATCCCTGGGCATCCACGGCAATGGCATACCCGTGGTCCATCTTGGCACCCCCCAGATAGGTGGAGAAAAGGGGTCCGGAGCCGTCCGCGGCGAAGCCGGCGATAAACGCGTCAACGTCACCGCCGCAGCTGCCCTGGACAGGATTTACGGTCGGAAAGGTCTCCGACTTGGTAATGCCGGTGACGTAAGCTTGGCCCGCCGCATCCACGGCAATGGCGCTGCACCTTTCCGAGGCCGACCCGGCGCCCCCGTCGGCAGAGCCCAGGAAAGTGGAGTAAGCCAAACCGGAGCCGTCCGCCGTGAGTTTGGTTACCATGCAATCATAGGCTCCCCCCGCATGGGCCCCCTGATAGGCATGAGCGACCGGATAATCGGTTGAAGCGGTTTCTCCGGCAATATAGGCACAACCCTCGCCGTCCACGGCGATGCCCCGACCCCAGTCATAGCTCGATCCACCGATATAGGTCGAATAGACCACCTTGGGCTCGGCGGGATCGATCTTCATGACATAGGCATCCTGGGCAAACTGCGGATCATCTTTTTTCAGCTGGGTTTGAAAGGCGCCGACCGTAACGGGGAAATCCTCCGCCTCCGTGTAACCGGTAATGTAGATATTGTCTTCATCATCCACGGCCACCGCGGCAGCAAAGCCGTCGCCGCTGCCGCCGAAGCGGGTCGAAAACAAAAGTTCCGTGCCGTCGCTCTTGATCCTGGTTACGAACATGCCGCCATCGGTATACAGCTTCTTCACCTCCGGGAAATATGACGATCCCGTCCCGGCTACGACCACATTGTCCCCGGAATCCAGGGCAAGTGACCAGATCGTATCGCTGCCGATGCCGCCCAGGATGGTGCTCCACTCCAGAAAAGTGCCGGAGCGGTGAACCTTGGCCACCCAGGCGTCGTGTTCCACTGTCACGCTGGAATCGTTGGCCGCCCCCGGGATCTGGCTGATAGCGGGAAAGTCCGTCGCCGTTGTCATACCACCGATATAAACGCCTCCGTCGGCCCCCACGGCGATTCCCCGGACCCATTCCTTGCCTCCGCTGTCTTCATCTGTCCCGCCGATGTAGGAGGAGAACTGGAAGCCCGGATCGATGATCAGGGGCTGTTTGGAGTCATACGCCGCCACGTCAAAACCGTAAAGCCCCCGGCCCCGGGACCGATACTCGCCGTTGACAACCTTGCGGCAGCCTTTCACGTCTTGGTAAACGACGGGTTTATGCTGCAATACACGGTCGCCCCCCCGCGTGGACATGACCAGGGCGCCGTCTTCGGTTATCCATTCTTCTTTCGCTCCGTCAAAGGCAATGCGGACCTGCGACGGATCGGCGCCGGGACGGATGATGAAATCGTACTCCAGCATCCGCGCGTTACCGTAAAACACCAGGTCGATTCCCGGATAAACGGACGTGTATTTGATCTTGCGATAGGTCGGGATGCCGGTCCGCCATTTCGCCGGATCAGGCCCTTTGAAGTAGTTGACTTCCCCTGGCAGTTTGCCGACCGGTTCGATCTGCGGGAACGGTCGGGCACCGACGAGCCGCATTCGGATTCGCTCCCGTGCCGCTGAAACGACTGCTTTACCGACCGACGACACGGAGCGAGACCCTGATCCCTGGCGACGAACGATTATATCCACGGCACCGTCATGGAAATAAAGTGTCGCGCCGGGGCAACGGGCAATATAGCGTATGCCTCCCACCGCCTGCCCTTCGTTGGGTTCGAACATCAGGGGCAGCCGGTCCAGGGTCTCATCAGCTTCCCCGTTGGATGGCAGCTGCATCAGCGTTTTATGGTCATCCGTCGTCGCCGAAACGGGTATTGCCATCATGGCAAGGATGAAAAAGGCACCCATGAAGGTCATTGTGGAAAGCATCCTGCTTGAAAAAAGCCGCAAATCGGACCATCGGCATTTCTTCAGGGCATATCCAAATCCTTGTGTTTTATGAGCAGACATACAGTACCTCCAGCGACGATTTCGGTTGTGATCGATATCATGCAGAATATTTTTATCTATTTGTTTAAGCTTGTCCGGACTGCGGATGCAGGTGAGCATCGAACCAGGCCAGCAGGTCCCGGTGCACCTCGTCCCGGTTTGTTTCATTCAGGAGCTCATGGCGCGCCCCTGGATACAATTTTGCCGTGAGGTCATGCGTGCCCACATGCTTAAAGTGTTCAACCAGCAGAGTAAAATTCTCGCCGTGATCCCCCGCTGCCGGATCGTCCGCGCCGGAGATAAGATAAACCGGAAGATTCCGCGGAATGCGCGCCTGATGTTCCGGCTTCCATCGCTCCCGCGACGCCTTCTGCATGTCCGTGACGAACCCATACGTAAAAGGAAAGCCGCACCAGGGATCATCGACGTATTTCCGCACCTCCGCCTCGTCGCGGGTAAGCCATTCAAAGCCGGTCTTGCCCGGCTCAAAGCGGCTGTTGGCGGCTTTAAACATGCTTTTCATGATTTTTTCGCGGGGTTTCGACTCCATAATGGCGATGCTTTTGTCCAGATCCGGCGGAATGGCACCCGACGAGCCACAAAGCACCACGCCCGCAAGCCCTTCCCCCCACTGCTGGATGTAGTGATGGGCTATGCGGGAACCCATGCTGTGGCCGAACAAAAAGACGGGCAGGCCCGGGTTTTCTTCCTTGATGATGTCCGTCAACTGTTTGATGTCTTTGACAATCCCATTCCAGCCGTCGTCGCCCGCGATACCTGCATTATCTAAAGTTCCCGCCGTCATCCAGTGGCCGCGGTGGTCGTCGGCATAAACAATATAGCCCGCCTGATTGAGAAACCGCGCGAAGCGCTCATAGCGCAGGCTGTGCTCCGCCGCGCCGTGGGCGATCTGGATGACGGCCTGGGGTTTTACCCCCACCGGCGGCACCCAGCGGCGGACAAAAATCTGAAACCCGTCGGGAACGGCAAATTTGAACGTCTTATTCCGGATTGCTTGTGTCATGGCAGGCTCGCTTTCGTTGATGGGAAACAACTTTCAAAAAATGACGTTTTCACTCTAAATGCGCGGGGAATGCCTGGGGCGGAACCATCGGGAGGCATCTTGAGGACTTTGCATCGATACCCGCTCTTAAAAAGAGCCTTCCCATGGTTCCATGGTTCATTTAAGCATTCAAATAAGCAATTTTTTAAACGATTTGCTGAATCCTGTCAAGGGACAAGTATCATCGGACCAGCGAAATTACCTTGACAGATTCGAATCGCTTCACCTATATTGCAACTGCTCGAAATAACATTTTTTTATCCGAGGCACCCATCCCGTAACGAACAACCGCAAAGGTTGAAATGATGAGCATCTTAAAACGGCTGGAGCGTCATCAATGTATCTGACATCGTTTATCCATCGAAATGCCCTGTTCGATATCGCCGAGCGCTGGTTTTGCAATTGTCCGGAGCCCGGTGATTGTCAAACCCTCAAGAAAATCCTCATCTGTGACGGCTTCGTCGTCCATGAAACCTTAGCCGCTCTGATCAGGCACTTGATCGACACGACCGATCACAAGCCATACCGGCCTAAATACATTCGGTCCAAAGGGGAACTGCGTGACATTATATACAATGACAGGCGAAAAGCACCGCCCCGTGTGGCGGAGTTATTGCAGCGCTATGACGAAAACCCCGACTACTACTATCGTGAAGCACCGATCAATGCCGTCGTTTTCCTTGATGATGCAAATCACCTGCTTGGATCATACAGAATAAAGCGGCCGAAGAGAATCGCCGAGAAGGCGAACCGCCGAATCGCGAACTGGATTTATGAAAAGGTTGTGGAGCAGGCCAAGGCCATGGCCCGGGAAAGGGCCAAGCGCCACGGCATCCCCCTCGACCGGTTCATAACGCCTGAAGAGCAGATGATCGAAGAATTCATCCGGGCGGAAGAGCTGATCGCCGAACGTTTTCGAGACGGAGGTATCAAGTTTGAGAAAACTGCCATGACCATCCATGATGTGGGTGCTCTGAAGATTGTTACGGACAGCGATGATTTGCCTCGGTTCGAAAAGGACCTGCTGAACGTCCGGGATATAAGCATCATTGAACGGGAGGAATTTCGCGGCAAGTATCGGGCCGTCAATTGCATTCTGGAAGTTCCCTGGAACGCGGAACATGTCTGTCGACAATATCAGACCAAGGAAGCCTGGAAACGCTATACCGGCCGGGGCATTCTCGATGAGGACCTGCAAAAGGGATTGGAAGTCTTTTTGCCGGATGCCGAAACAAAGATCAATATCGAGCTGATTCTCACCACCTTTCCCGATATGGTGGAATCCGAATTCGGCAGCAGCCTCCATGAGGAAAGAATCATCGCCCAGCGGGATAACAAAACATACAAAGGGTATATCCCCATGAACGTCGAGTTCCTTGTTGAGTCGTTATTCGCAGTAGGTTTCAGTCCCCGGACCGATATCGACCGGCCGCCGATCAAGCTCTGGGGCAGATACCTCCCCGAAACAATGGGTTCCTACATCCGGCAACTGCACGACATGCCCGAACACGATCTGATCCGTTAGATGGGATATGAATCAAATCTTGCCATGTGATATTAGCAGATTGTTGACCGCACTGACGGAAAATTTTACAAGCTTCATTGAATATATTCTTCATTCACCGATAGCATATAATATGCTATTTTTACTCTATTAATTCACCTTCTATCCTTTAACAAGTAAAACTGCCATGAAAATCGTCGATTGAATTTACATGTTTCGCAATCTATTAACAGGCCTTTATACGCCCGTAAATCTGATGACGGATATTTAAAGCAATTTATTATAATCATTCGTTTTTTAATCGTGACTAATCATTTATTCTTTTAATTTTTTGGTGGTGAGTTGCTCAAAATACGAAGAGCCACTGTCGGATTTATTTACAAATAATTGAGAATACAAACAAAGACCGATTAACTTTAATCTTTCCCCAGACTGGATTTTTTTAATAATATTATAATGATATGCGTTTCTCATGACGGCACGGCATACCCGGGTACAACCATTGCATGTTTTACTTTAGAAGACTTTTTCAGACGATGGTATCTTAAAAAATAAAATATAAAATGTTCTGTTTATAGATCGCTCGAAACACACTAATAGTTTTAAAAAGGAGGTAATATGAAGAAAGTCATGCTTATCGCCCTTGTTCTTTTAGGGGCTCTGGTAATAGGTTCGCAAGGATATGCGGGGTCCATTACTCTTACCGGAACCATCAGAGATTTCACCCCGAGCACGAATAACGATTTTGAGGCGGGCATCTGCGGTCATGTTACGGGAATTGTTCAGACGACCCTGGGTTCCGACGGCAAACCCGTCTATGCTCATGGCGCCGCGACCTATGGCTCTGTCCACGGCCAAACCAATTTTAATCAGTGGTACCACAACACAACAAATTTAACGAATTACACCATAACACTAAACGAGACGTCTTCCGGCTCCGGCATTTACAGCTATTACAGCAGCAGCTTCTTCCCGATCGACGGTCAGCTTTTAGGTAATTACGGAAGTACGGGTCACAATTATCACTTCACCTACGAGATACACACTGCATTTACCTACCAGACCGGACAAACCTTTAACTTTACCGGTGACGACGATGTCTGGGTTTTCATCAATGATCAACTGGTCATTGATTTGGGGGGCATTCACAGTGCGGTACCCGACTCCGTGAACCTCGACACTTTGGGACTGACGGCTGGCAATGTATATGACTTTGATTTCTTCTTTGCCGAAAGACATACATCCGCTTCAAATTTGCAGATTCAAACCTCAATCAAGTTGGAAAATACTCCGCCGGTTCCCGAGCCGGCCGCTGTGCTGCTTTTAGGATTAGGATTGGCCGGTCTGGCAGGATTGAAAAAAAGAAAGTTTGCCCGATAATACGGTTACCCCCCACTGATCTTCTTTGTCGAAGAATAAACTTTGCCTTGAAAGCCCCGGAAAACGATTTTCCGGGGCTTTCTTGATTCTTGAATGGGGGAAATTGAAGGGGGGCTATCGTTGATCGCAAAAGCCGCCGTCAATGCTGATGGTCTTTCCTGTTACGTAATCGGAGAGGTCGGTCACCAGAAACTCCACAACCCGGGCACAATCTTCAATCGTTCCCTCCCGCCTCAGGGGAATGCGTTTTGCCATGCGGCTTCGGTCGCCGAGTCGACCCGTGCGGATAATCCCCGGAGCGATGCTGTTTACGTTGATGTTATACGGCCCCAGTTCCTGCGCGAGGGAACGGGTGTAATGGATGATCGCCGCCTTGGCCGTCCCGTAAGGGTGGTAGAAGGCCGACGCGGAAATGCCGGCCGTGGAAGAAGAGGTGACGATTTTTCCCGCCTTCTGGGCTTTCATATAAGGCGCAACGGCCATGCACGTGTACATGCAGGTCATCAGATTAATATCCAGCACTCTGGTCAGCATATGCTGGGGGCAATCGGCCGGGGTTCCCGTCAGAGCGACGTCGCCGGTTTTCTCCGCCGGTGCCTGACCATTGTCAGCCTCCTCCTCTCTGCGCTCATCGGCAAAGGTTACGGTGCCACCGCCGGCGTTACAGACGGCAATATCAATGCGGCCCAGTTGTTTGACAACTTCGGCTACCGCCTTTTCAGCCGCCGCCCGGTCAGCCAGATCCGCCTGAATGCCGATGGACCGGACACCAAGGGCCCGGCATTCCTCCATAACCGTCGGGGCCGCCATCTGTGCCCGCTCAAAGTCGTAAACATCGGCGGAATGCAAATTCCTGTCAATAATCGCGATGTCGGCCCCCAATCCCGCCAGCCGCAGCGCGTATCCTCTTCCCAGTCCTCGGGCTCCGCCCGTAACGATGGCCACTTTATCCTGTAATTTTTTTTCACTCATTGGGGAACTCCTTATAATAAATAGTTGCAGAATAAGCTATTGACCGCCTGATCGCCGATTTGATCCATGGCTTCATCATTCCGTGGTGTTCGATTTCAGATGATTGGTCAGGCAACATTATGATCTCGAACATCCGCAATGATCCGTTTAGGCATTGACCATCGGATTTTGCCATGGGTCGGTGGCAATGTCGAGGACAACCGGTCCCCGCATAGATTTTTCTTTCGTGAGACAATCTTTCAGTTCTTCAAGAGTCCGGACGGTATAGCCTCTGGCGCCAAACCCTTTCGCCACCATCGCGAAATCCACATGGGAAAAGTCGGTGGCTATATAATTCCCCTGATAACTGTCTTTTTGAGCATGCTTGATCCAGCCCAGGACATCATTGTTGAGCACAAGGACAACAATGGGAAGATCCAGGCGCTTCATGACTTCCAACTCCTGCACGGAATAGCTGAATCCGCCGTCGCCGGCAAGGCAGAAAACTCTTTTGCCTTTGCCCGTGGCCAAGGCGGCCCCGACGGCGGCGGGCGCCCCCCAGCCCAGACCGGCCAGGCCTCTGGGTGCCAAGAAACGGCGCCCGGAAGTCGTCAACTTCAAATAAGCGGCAGCCCAGCCTGACGAAAAACTGGCATCACAAACCACCAGATCATCTTCGGTCAACACCTGATTCAGAGCATCCATGACGGTTTGCGGCCGGAGTGGCTGCTCCGCCTGCGGCGCGTTGGCGGCGGTCTCTTGATACCACTGTTCCTGATTTTTCTTAAAGGCCGGGAAATCCCAATCGTTCACTGTCTTCGTATCGGTCAGGGCGACATTGACGGCATCCAGTCCCAGTCGGGCATCGGCCAGGATGGGAACACTGTTTTTGTAATTTCTGCCGATTTCCTCCGGATCCGCATCCAAATGAATGACGGCCACAGTCCTTTGGGGAACGCGGTATCCGAAGGTGGTCAACTGGCCGATCTTGCATCCTATAAAGAAAACGAGGTCAGCCTGTTGCATGATTGCCGCGGCAGCGGGATTTCCGAAGGAGCCCGTGACGCCAAAGGCCAGAGGATGGGTCTCTTCAATGACCCCTTTTCCGGAAATGGATGTGATAATCGGTGCCTGCAGTTTTTCCGCCAAGTCTTTGACCTGCCGGGAGGCCCCCGAAATGTGCACGCCGCCGCCCACAACCAGGACAGGTTTTTTGGCATTTCTCAATAATTGAGCCGCTTTCAGCACTTCTTCCAGGTCCGGCGCGCTACGGAATCTGGGAAAGGCGGCTCCCGGTAATACACTATCGCTATCCTGGTAGGAAAAGTCCGTCATAGCGACATCCATCGGAACCGATATCACAACCGGCCCCGGCTTCCCCGTCGTCGCCATACGGAAGGCCGTATCCAGCGTATCTTCCAGGGATCGGGGATTAACAAGGGTAGTCTGCCATTTGCTGATGGTCTGAAAGATTTCGATTTGCTGAATGGCTTGAGAAGCGTTACCCCTTACCCGTCTATGCTCCCAGAACACAGGAATATCGGATATGATCGCCAACAAAGGGATGGATGAGCAATAAGCCTCCGCCAACGGCGAAACCAGATTGGTGGCACCCGGCCCGACAGTGGCATCACAGACTCCGACGCGACCCGTGAGACGGGCATAGGCGTCCGCCGCATAACCGGCGCTGCGCTCGTCCCGCATCAGGACATGCTGAATTTGCCCCGGGAGTTTCCGAATGCCCTCATACAGAGGAAGCGTTTGCCCCCCCGGCACACCATACATATACTCTACGCCATTCTTGGCCAGTAATTCCGCTAATTTGTCTCCAACGACCATAATGGACTCCTTGACTCTTTGCTTTCTCACAAATTTTGTTTGTAAACTTCTTATGGTATCTTATTGATGAACCCGCTTGTGTCAGGTTCTGCTTTTCGGGATTGTCCGTCAAAATACGCCAGCAGAGCTTCACCGCCTTCGATCAGGTCCTTTTCCATAGCTGATTTGGCGGCCTCCGGATCTCCGGCTTCCAATGCCTGCAGCAATTCTTTATGATAATTCGACGCGGCCTTCGGACTGTTATCTAAATTGCGTGATTCGAGAATATTCAGGGAGGGGCCGATCTTCAGCCACAGGATCTCGATGATTTCCAATAGTGCCGGCATTTCGGCCGCCTTGCAGACTTCGATATGAAAAGCATAATTACCGGCAATGGAATCTTTGAAACGGCCCTCCCTGCCGGCATTGATCATTTCTTCATTAATCCTGACCAGCTTATTCAACTGACGCCTTTTTATTTTCCTGGCCGCTTCAGCTGCCGCCAATCCCTCATTCACAAGCCGGATAGCCCTGTTCTCCAAATATCCATCCCTGTCCAGGATGGGAATGGCGATAGGATGGGCGGGCTTCATCTCCAACGCCCCGTAGGACACCAGTTTCAAGAGGGCTTCCCTCACCGGTGTGATACTGGTCCCCATTTTTTCCGCCAACTGACGGATGGGCACCCGCTCTCCCGGTTGGAAACGGCCGGACATAATTGCTTCTTTGATCTGTTGATACACTTTCGTGGTGAGGTTGTCCCTGCTGATTTTAATGAGATTCATATCCACGATGATCTTCCTCAACACTATAATGGCGGTCTTATCATAACCGGAATGCTTTTTGTCCTAAATGGAAACCCGGTGATTGTTTTTACGGGTCTCCATAAAGTGCACGCATGATATATTATATATCATGCAACCTCCTACCTGAATATTGATCAACAAGCAACAAAAAAATTATTCAGCCAAACCCGGACAAGGACGTTATGGTGTTTCGATTTTTATTCAGCCTTTGATGGCACCCTCCCGCAGAGCGATTTTTGACTACACCCCAATGACGGTGCTATTAACATTTCACCGATCATGATGGATTAATACTTGACATAAAATATGTTATGTCATTTATTTCGATAATTAATTGAAACCATAAAGCATATTCTATATGCTTTTCAGGCTCGGTTAAGATAAATAATAAAGATTCAAAAAGTGATTTCATAAGGGGAGGAACCGGGGCTGTGAAGATCTTTGTCCGATTGAGTCATTTCCTTTGCGTCGTTCTGTTACTGATTTGCACTTTGGGAAATGCGAGTTCAACCGTGGCGGCAAACGATGCTGAGGCCCTGCGCGGTCATTATGAAGCTCTATCAAAACAATTGAGCGACAATCCGTTCGGGCTCCCGCTCTATCTGGAATCCACGGAAGCAACTGATGCTCTAAAAGGTGATATTTACGCTGTCGTGGATTACCCGTTTAAAACAGTCAATAGCTCATTGAACGATCCCGTCCGGGGACCGGCCAACTGGTGCGACATGTTAATACTTCACGTCAATATCAAGCATTGTCAGGTCTCAAATGACCGCAGCGGCACAAAACTTATTGTTTCAATCGGGAGAAAATTCGAGCAGACGCCCGAGGAAGCCTACCCGGTGGAATTCAACTACCGTGTCGCCGCCGCAAAACCCGATTACTTAAAGATTGACCTCACCGCCGAAAAAGGACCGATGGGAACAAAAAATTACCGCATTCTGCTGGAAGCCGTCGCCATTGAGGCGGGACGCACTTTCCTCCACTTCACCTATTCTTACGGCTACGGGATGGCCGCCCATCTCGCCGTCAATACCTATCTCGCCACCATCGGCAGAGACAAGGTCGGGTTCAACGTCACGGGCCGGCAGGCTGACGGCCAGCCCGAATATATCAACGGGGTCCGCGGTATCGTCGAACGCAATACCATGCGTTACTATCTGTCCATTGACGCCTATCTGAGTGCCCTGAATCTTCCCGACGACCAGCGGTTGGATAAGCGCCTTGACAAATGGTTCAGCGCCACCGAGCGCTACGCGAGACAACTGCATGAAGTGGAGCGGCAGGATTACATGGATATGAAACACAACGAATATCAGCGCATGCACGCCTTGCCAAAGGCGTCCAGCGGCATGACAGACCCGAAACGGCCGAATTGATCCCTTGGCGGGACGTCAAATTGAAGGTCACCGCTCCTTAAATCGAACCAGGCCATCGAATAAAGCGTTTTGTTGTTTAGTACCACCACAGCCCTTCAATGTCATCCTTCCCTTGGAATTCTTTGATATTGACATTGCCAGGATAACATGATTTTATCTAACGGCATTCTAACAGGCAAATGAGGTTTTGTCACTGGGCAAACCGAATGCTGCAGATTCCGATCCATCGTATATATTCAGCATTTTTCAAGACAGCAAATGACTCTGTAAGGAGGCACGGTATGGGTGTTCGTTTTCGTTGGTTAGGCTATGTCTGCTTCGAATTTGTTTTACCGTCCGGCAAAGTACTGGTTGTCGATCCTTACATCGATTATTCGCCGACGGCACCGATCAAGTGCGACGACGTCACGGGCGCCGATTATATCGCACTCACTCACGGTCATTACGATCATGTGACCGACGTCGGAACGCTCCTGCACAAATTCCATTCCAAATTACTGTGCAGCAGAGAAATCGGCGAACCTTTGTCCAAAGTTTTCAACATCGATCTGGGCGATCTCATCCGTGTCATTGCCGGCGATGTTGTGAACTTCAGTGATCTGCATATCGAGGTAAAACGCGGCCAGCACATCAATCTCCTGCCACTGATGCGCGAAGCTTACACCCGTGTTCTGAAGAAAGAACCCGATTCGTCGTGGACGTTTAAGGAAATTCAGGACAAAATCGCAACGGCGTTGAATATTGTTCAAAAGCCAGAAACTACCGCCATGCTGGAGAAGCTCGATCAGGCAGGCGTGACGGGCGGCGAGCAATTGAATTTTCTCTTTCAGACCGAGGACAATCTGCGCTTTTTCTTTTACAGCTCAGGTCCTGAAGATCACCTGCGATCCGTCGTGCAGGAGGCCCGCCCTCATGTCATTTTCATTCAGCTGGCAGGCTCGAACCTGGGACAGATGGCGGAGGTCGCCGCCGTTTCCGGTGCAGGCATTGTCATCCCCACCCATCATGACGGCAGCGGCATGAAGAACGCCCATCGTATGGCCCGGGATTTTGCCGGTTTGCTGGCAAAAAAATCAAAGGCTCAGTTTGTGGATATAGAAGCCGGCAGGTGGTATGAATTTGCGATAGGTTGCCGGGCCATTTAAAATACAAGCAAGCGGGACGGTTAGAACGACTCCCTCGGCCCCGACGGGTAACACCACGGTAGTACAAATAATCTGTAACGAGTGATCGCAGAATGAATTTATTTAATGAATAATCTTCAAACTCGTTACGATTGACGATTCGCCGGTTACGGTCTTTTTTATTTTTTTATAAATACGGAGGAGGGTTTATCATGTTGAACGTTGTGCGGATCACAAAACGGTACCGGATGCTGCTTGTTTTGGCGTGGGTAGTCATTTTTGCAGGTTGTGCCAGCAGCGCGGCAAGTCGTTCACCCGAACCCGTGCCTGAGCTGAGGCCGGGAATTTTGAAAGGCTATTTGGACATGAATGAGAACGTCGGCAGCAGCGCGGTACTGGTCCCTCCTCCCCCGGCGGAAGGCTCGGCAGCCCTGGCCTTCGATGAAGAATACAGCAAACGATGCATCGCTTTACAAGGCACCGCACGCTGGAAGTTGGCCGCGTCGGACGCTGATCTGAAGTTCCCCGAGGCAACGGATACTTATTCCTGTGCCCTCAACGCTCCGATTTCGGAAAAGGAGACACCGTTCCTTTATATGCTGTTGCGCCGTACCCTGACGGATGCGGGCCTTTCCACTTACGGCGCCAAGAGGAAATACAAACGCCGCCGCCCCTTTATGTCAAACAACGAAGCCATATGTACCCCGCAGGATAAAGCAAAACTGGAAAAAGACGGCTCCTATCCGTCCGGTCATACGGCCATCGGCTGGGCCTGGGCCCTTATCCTGAGTGAAATATCGCCGGAGCAGGCCAATGCCATCCTCGCGCGCGGTCTCACCTTTGGTGAGAGCCGAAATGTTTGCAACGTCCATTGGTACAGCGATGTTGTTCAGGGGCGTCTCATGGGGGCCGCAACCGTCGCACGGCTTCACGCTAATCCTCAATTCCTCTCCGACCTGGAGGCTGCCAAGGCCGAAATTGCAGCGATCCGGGCCAAGGGTCTAAAACCCACATGTGATTGCTCGGCTGAAGCCGCGGCAATGGCTGTCCGACCATAAAAGGAATGGTATCCGGACCTGATTAATTCCATAAAAAAGGAGAGGACGATGCGATACAAACTCTTCGGGAAAAGTGGCCTCAAGGTATCAGAACTCGGACTTGGCGCCATGACCTTCGGGACGGAGCGGAACATCGGTGTCGACAAGGAGGAAAGCCGCAAAGTCTATGAGGCGTTTCGTGAAGCCGGCGGCAATTTCATCGATACGGCCAATATCTATAATTTGGGGACCAGTGAGAAATTCCTGGGGGAATTTATGGCTCAGGAACGCGAACGCATTGTCCTCGCCACAAAGTATACGGGAGCCATGTGGGGCCGGGACGTCAATGCCTCGGGAAATGCCCGCAAGAACATGATGACCTCCTTACATGCCAGTTTAAAGCGTCTCGATACGGACTATATCGATATTTACTGGGTCCACATCTGGGATCCCCTGACACCTCTGGAAGAGCTGATGAGGGGCCTGGATGATCTGGTTAGCCAAGGTAAAATAAATTACGTTGGCATTTCCGATGCTCCGGCCTGGGTGGTTTCCCGCGCCAATACCATGGCGGAGCTGCGAGGCTGGACACCATTTGTCGGTCTCCAGATTCAATACAACCTGATTGAAAGAAGCGTGGAGCGCGAATTGCTTCCCATGGCCCGTGCGCTGGATCTCTGCGTCACTCCCTGGGGTCCGCTCGCTTCAGGCATTCTGAGCGGAAAATACAACAAGGACAATGATGCAGCGGGAAGAGCAAAAGCGCGCGGTCTGCTCGATGAGCGGTCGCTTTCCATAGCCGACGAAGTCATGGCCGTCGCCGATGAAATCGGCGCGACACCCAGCCAGGTTGCCCTCTCGTGGGTCCGCCAGGGTCCGGCCGTTATTGTACCACTGGTCGGTGCCCGGACGGTCGAGCAACTCAAAGATAATCTCGGCTGCCTTGATATAACCCTCAATGAAGAGCAGATGGAAAGACTCAATACCGTGAGCGCCATTATCCCGGGCTTCCCCCACAACATGCTGGCACGTGAAGCCGACAATAGAAAGAAAAGAATACAGAACCATCGAGAGGGGTTAACGGCGTAAAAATCGACATGAGCCGGGACCCGGAACCGATTTTAAGATGTAAGGAAAACTTTGAAAAACTGCCGGCTCAATGATCTTGGAACTAATACCTTAAAAAAAAAGGGGGGGGGGGGGATTTAAACCAGACCGGACCCATTCAGGGTCCGGTTATTGCATGAACATAAAAAACAAAATTGATCGGTGACGCATCGATTTAATAAATGTCCGGATGTTTTAATGTCCAATGATTTATATTCACTAAACAGGCAAAAAACCCTTTTGACGGTTCTTTTCTTATCCGCCATAATTCTGGCCGCTTACTGGCAGGTGCAATCTTACGAATTCACAAACTTCGACGACCAGTTATATGTATTGAACAACAAAAACATCCAATCGGGCTTTACAGCCACCAGTATCAGATATGCCTTTACCGACATCAGCACGTCCAACTGGCATCCCCTGACGATGCTGTCCCACATGCTGGACTGGACAATCTACGGAAAAAACGCCGGTGGCCATCACTGGACGAATATCATCATCCACATCATCAGCACGGTCCTGCTGTTCTTCTTTTTGAAAACGACGACCGGCTTCCTGGGGCGCAGCGCCCTCATCGCCGCCCTGTTTGCCGTGCATCCCATCAACGTGGAGTCCGTGGCCTGGATCGCGGAGCGCAAGAACGTTCTTTGCACCTTTTTCTGGATCTTAACCCTCTTGCTTTATGTCCGATATGTCAGGCGGCCCGGCTGGAAAACCTATTTGCCCGTCGTTCTGAGCTTTACCTTGGGAATCATGTCCAAACCCATGGTGGTAACCCTGCCGTTTGCCTTGTTGCTGTTGGACTACTGGCCTCTGAAACGCACACCCATCGATTTGAACCACGCCGATCAGACACCCAGCCATCTTAAAGCCGCCCCAAAAGCTAAACTTACCTTCCTGGTTCTGGAGAAGATTCCCTTATTTGCTTTGTCCGCCTTTTCAATCTTTATGACTGTCTATGCCGCCAAAGCGGCAAACTCAATCGTGACTCTTCAGGCCATACCATTTGATAAGCGAATCGCCAATGTTATTGTTTCGTATGCTCTGTATTTAAAAAAAATCCTCTGGCCTTTTGACTTTTCCGTATTGTACCCCTTTAACGACCAGATCCCCCTTTGGCAGATTATCCTGGCCGCCTTGCTGATTCTGGCCGTCACAGTCTTGATGTGCAGATATTACCGCAAATACCCCTATCTGCCCGTCGGCTGGTTCTGGTATTTGGGAACCCTGGTTCCCGTCATCGGCATCGTTCATGTGGGGCATCAGTCGATGGCGGACCGGTATGCCTATATCCCTTTCGTCGGCCTCTTTTTAATATTGACATGGGGTTTCACCACCCTCTTGAAAAAAAGAATTTCGACAAAAGCAACGGCCTTTGTTTGCGTGGGAATCATCGCGATTCTCATGATTTTAACCGACAAGCAGGTCCGTTACTGGGAAAACAGCTACACACTCTATCAGAACGCAATCCGGGTCTCTTCACAACATTACCTGCCTCATAAGAATCTCGCCCTGTATTTGATCGATCAAAAACAGCCCCGGGAAGCGGTCGAACATTTAAAAAAAGCCATCGCGTTAAAGAAAAATGATCCCACCCTTCATAACAGTTTGGGGGTTGCCTTGGATATGCTGGGAAAGGATCAAGAGGCGAAACAGGAATATATGACGGCGCTTCAGCTCCGGCCGACCCATGCCATCGCCCATAACAACCTGGGTTTGCTTTTCGTGAGACAGAAAAGATATGACGAGGCCGTAAAGCATCTCCGGGAAGCCGTAAGGCTCCAGCCTGATTTGGTTATGGCTCATTTCTATCTGGCAAAGGCCTTAAAAGAAAAAGGTGCCGGTCGGAAAGCCGAAATCCATCATGAAACGGCTGTTCGTATGAATCCGGACCTCAGGAACTTGAAATAGATCAACACACTAAAAGTCGTCCCGGCCTTATCGCAAATTGATCGTTTTATCCTTGATTTGACACCGGCCGGAATCTTCAGGATGGATTGATCACTGCTTCAGGACATTGATGATCGGCAGTCGTCATGATTCGAAGGTAAAGGCCTGCCATAGTTCGCCATTGATCTGAGCGGGCACAGGATAGACAGCCTTACCAGTGAAAGCTTCAACGGCCTGCGCCCAAAAGGCTTTTGCCGGCCCGTTTTGTCCCCTTACCCGTACTTTCCATTTCCCGGGGAATTTTTTCCAAATGTCGCAGGCGGCCCCGGTCCCCACACCCAATCTACGGAAACCTCGAATGACAAAGAACTCCGCCACATCCATGACGCAATCATCGTTTGAACTTTGTGACTGTCTGCAGACGAGGGCAAAGCCGGCAAGATCGCCCCTGACCTTGATGAGAAACGGGTACCGGTCCGGTTCCTTCCAGTAGGCCGACAGATGTATATAACCATAACGGCCGTCAGCGCCCAGTTCAAGATCCATAAATTCGCTCATATCATGGGCATACAGCTCGAACAAATTCGCTACCACGGGCTGATGCTCCGGCATTGCCGCTGAGACTTCAACCATGACCGGAATGTAATATTGAGAATCCGCCATGTTATGACCATCCGTCAATTCTGATAATGTGTTCCCTTGTCAACTCTGAATATAGAAAAAGCCCTGTTTTATGTCAAACAACTTATTTATTTCATCCGTTCCGTTAAAATCTCGCAGCCGGAAATGCAAAATACCGTAATCTCCGAGGCCACGGAAGCACTGTTTGCCTCTGTCACCGCCAATGTCCGGCCGGACCTTATTACCGGTTATCTCTTCGTGTGCCCTGCTCACCCTTATCTTATTTGTTGCTTCTCCGTCAGTCATATCAATGCCGTGGATTAAGCTCACAATGGTTAAAATTAAACATTTCTATATAATGCAGAGCTCTTGGAGATACCTGTTGATCCAAAAGCTTCTGTTTTGACATTGACACGCACGTCCCTTCCCGTATATTTTAGATCATCAACAAAATTAAAAAAGGGGAGCGCCATGATACAGATCAATGAGAATTACCTGAAACTCCGGTCATCGTACCTCTTCTCCGACATCGCGAAGAGGGTTCAAACCTTCGCTGCATCGAACCCCGAAAGAGAGATCATCAGTCTCGGGATCGGTGACGTGACGCGCGCCCTCCCCGGGGCATGCATCGCCGCCCTTCACGAGGCCGTCGACGAACTGTCGTTCGACAGCACCTTCCACGGCTACGGCCCGGAGCAGGGATATGCCTTTCTCCGCGAGGCCGTCGCACAAAACGATTTCCAGACGGTGGGGGCCGATATCCGTCCCGACGAGGTCTTCATCAGTGACGGAGCAAAGTGCGATACCGGCAATATCCTCGATATCTTCTCCACCGATATGACCATTGCCGTCCCCGACCCGGTCTATCCCGTCTACGTTGACACCAACGTCATGTCCGGGAGGACCGGCAGGTGGGACAACGGTCGATACGGGGGGCTCTTCTACCTCGAGGCCACGGAAGAGAACGGCTTCGTCCCGGCAATCCCGACCGAACCGGTCGATTTGATATACCTCTGTTTCCCCAACAACCCCACAGGGGCCACGGCCACGAGAGAACAACTCTCAGGTTGGGTCACCTATGCGCGGGAAAACAAGGCATTAATCCTGTATGATGCCGCCTACGTCGCTTTCATCCGGGACGACTCTCTTCCCCGGAGCATCTATGAGATCGAAGGAGCCCGTGACGTGGCGATCGAGTTCCGGTCCTTCTCAAAAACCGCCGGCTTCACCGGGACCCGATGTGCATACACCATCATTCCCAAGACCTGCGTCGGCTACGATAGCGCGGGGAACGCCCACACCCTCCACGCCCTGTGGAACCGCCGTCACACGACTAAATTCAACGGTGTCTCCTACCCCATCCAGCGCGCTGCTGAGGCGGTCTACTCGAATGAGGGAAAGGAACAGGTTCGTCAGCTGACCGACTACTATCTGAGGAACGCCTCCCTCATCCTCAAAAAGATGCGAGGGCTCGGGTTTACCTGCGCCGGCGGGGAAAATTCACCGTACATCTGGGTCAATACGCGGAGGGATTCCTGGGATTTCTTCGATCTTCTCCTGAACAAGGCTGCCGTCGTCTGTACCCCGGGGAGCGGGTTCGGCGCCTGCGGCCAGGGGTATATCCGCCTCAGCGCATTCAATCAATACGAGCAGGTCGAGGTCGCCATGGATAGAATCGCAGAGGTGATCGGACAGTAAATGCGGCCGACCCAACTGGTCAGCAGGTATATGTGTGAGGCCTTCAATCAATATACGCCCATGTAGAGCGTCCCGCTCTTGCGCCGTCGCCTCGCCGAAAAAGTAAAGCTGCCGTATGAAGCCGACGTCGATCCGGAAACGCAGAGCACCGTGGCCTCCGGGCCACGGAAGCATGATTTACCGCCGTCGCTGCCGTTGTCCGGCCGGGCGACGAAGTTATTGTGATGGAACCGGCTTAAGACTCCCATGTGACCGTCATCCAGCTCAGCGGCGGTATCCTGAGGTGCTTCTTGACCGGCTCAATGTAGGGTATTCGAAACCTTCTGCGCAAATTTTAATCAAGGTGATCCAAGATGAAGCGGGCCGATTTCCGAGCTGCTTATCTGACAACCTACGAGAAGGGTCTTTTCCCCGCATTGATCGAGAAAGCCTCCTCTCTGCTCACGGAATGCACGGTCTGTCCAAGAAGGTGCGGCGTCGACCGGATATCCGGTGAAACGGGATTTTGCCGGGCCGGTGCGTTTCCGGTCATCTCATCCTACGGCCCCCATTTCGGCGAGGAGAGTTCCCTCGTCGGATACGGCGGGTCGGGGACCATCTTTATGACCTATTGCAACCTGGGTTGTATCTTTTGCCAGAATTACGAAATCAGCCGTTTCGGCCGGGGACATCGGATTTCTTTCGAAAAATTCAGTGCCATGATGGTGGCCCTCGAGCAGCGCGGCTGCCATAACATCAATTTCGTCAGCCCCTCCCATTTCGTCCCTCACATTATCAAGGCCCTACCGGCGGGCGTCGAGCGGGGGCTCACGGTTCCCCTCGTTTACAATACGGGTGGATACGATTCGGTTGAAACCTTAAAACTTCTGGACGGCATCGTCGATATCTACATGCCCGATTTCAAATATACCCGAAGTGATATCGCGAAAGAGTATTCCGACGCACCCGATTATCCTGAGGTTGTCAAAGCCGCCCTCCGGGAAATGCACCGACAAACGGGAGATCTGGACACAGATGAAGACGGCATTGCCGTGCGCGGTCTTCTGGTCCGGCACCTCGTCCTGCCGGAGGGCCTTGCAGGAACCCGCGAGGCCATGCGGTTTCTCGCCGCCGAGATTTCCCCCAATACCTATGTCAATATTATGGCCCAGTACCATCCCTGCGGCGATCTCATCCCGCCCGGCTCGCCCCTTTCCAGAAGAATTACGGGCAAAGAATTCAAAGACGCCGTGAACATGGCAAAGGAGGAAGGTATTTATCGTCTCGATAAAGGTTAAACTCTTGGACCTTCCTTCGGGCAGCCGCTAAATTTGATTGGCCGGCCGAGTTTCAGATCATCAGGAAATCCGAATATTTTTTTCGGCGACCTCGTCGAACAACGTCATTGGATTTAACGTTAATTTTTTGAAGAGATCCGGATAAAGTCTTTTTGTGCAGTCTTCATAGATACCATGACGGAAATCAGCATCGGTGCGCTCTTTAACGTATTTCTCCACCTGCTGCCGGTATCCCTTACCGTTTCTGATTTTTTTGCAGCTCGAACAAATCGGAATCAACCTCCGCAATGTCTTAATGTTGCTCAGGGCATCCCGAAGCTCCCCGATCAATTGCACCCGCTCGGCTTCTATCCTTTTTTGATTCGAGGTATCTAATGAGTACGAAATGAAGCATGACCGAAACGGCAAAAAAGTCGATCGGCACCCATTGGACAGAGAAAAGGGCCGTTTCCGGGTCCCCGGCGGAAAAATACATGAATGCAACAAAGCCCCAATAAGCATTCATCAGGCACAATACCATAAACGCCGTGTGCAGGGGCCTTCTGCTGCTCTGAAAATAGACAAGGCTGCCGACAAAAAGGCAGACCAGACTGCTCAAAAAAGAAATAAAAGGGGAAAAATTCACCAGCTAAATGCTCCTGACGGGATACCGAAAGGCTCCCTGAAATTTCCGGCGCACATAATTATCAGCGATCATTCACCGGATGGACAATTCAATACTACTTCGACATATAATCGTTACAACTTGGGCAAATTCCAACCAGACGGCCATTTAAATCCGACAAGAAAATCTGCAGATAAAAATTTTTGTCAACTTCCTGTTGACTTTCCTGGATTTTGGGGAGTAGCATGCTTAAGAGTGCGTCGAGGAACTCCTGATCAGGCATTAATTTGAAGCCTTATTCAATATCGAAAGCCTTTTCTAGAACGCCAAGACAGACAATACCGCAGAAAAAGAGCATGAATGTAAAAAAGATCCAGGACGGCCATGGCCGTATAATTTCAATCTGATTTTCTGACTGTATCATCTCAGATTCGATTGAAGAAAGTGGGTAAATCAATGAAGGTTCAAAAGGAAAATGGGAAATTTTATGGTTGGATCAACGCAATACTTCTTTTTGTAATCTATTTTTGTACAACGGGCATCGTCGTTTACGGCTTTGCGGCCATCTTCCCGGCCATGATCGACGCATTGGGATGGGGCCGCGGGCAGGCTTCCATCGCCCATACCATCAATGTGCTGGCCATGGGGTTTCTGGCGCCGGTTATGGCCATATCAATCAATAAATTCGGGGCGAAAAAAACAATCATGACGGGATTGACCATCATCGCATTCGCCCTGATTCTGTTGGGCACAATCACCAGGCAGCTCTGGCTGTGGATCGTGCTTTGGGGGCTGATCATCCCTTTAGGCATCGCTCTAGGCGGTTTGTTTTCCATTCAGACGATCCTCATGCACTGGTTCAGCGCCAAGCGGGCCATGGTTCTGGGTCTGGTCATGACCGCCGCGCCTCTGGCCGGTTTTCTCGCCCAGCCGACCCTGACCTGGCTCATCCTCAAAACCGGATCATGGCGGTTCGGCTGGCTGTCCGCCTGCGGGTTCGTTATTGTCGGCATTATTCTAATGTTTTTCGTTGTCAATAAACCCGAAGATCTGAACCAGTCAGTCGACGGCATTGATCTGGCACAGGGCGACACGCTGACAGACAATCCGGTCAAGGCGGCCAGAACCTTCCATACTTCCCGGGTATGGACCTATAGAGAAATTTTGAGGACGCCGTCATTCTGGTTTATTACTGTTCTCAGCGCGGTGCATATGATGCCGCTCGTCATGCTCTTGGCCCATGGTGTATTGCATGTCACGGATGTGGGTTATACTAAAATGCAAGCCGCCTCGGTTATCAGCATGATGCTCCTGGGCAGCAGCATCGCCCGCTTCCCGAGCGGCTGGTTGGCTGACCGCGTTGAACCTCGCTGGATCAGTGTGGTTGCTTATATGGCCATGCTGGTCGGGTATTTTTTCATCTGGAAGGCTCCCAATCTGCCGATCCTGATGGTCATGAGTTTTATCTTTGGTCTCACGTACGGCACTATCCTGGTGATGATGCCTACATTGTACGGCAATTATTTCGGACCGGAAAATTATGCCAGCATTATGGGTTTGGTGTTCCCTCTGACGACGGTCCTGGGCGCCTTCATTCCGGCGGGTGCCGGTTATGTACAGGAAAAATTCGGCAGCTATGATATGGCGTTCATTTTGATTCTGATGGTCCTGGTCATCGGCTTGATCTCTTCCGCTCTGGCCAAACCGTCCGAAAGGTCGTAAGCCCATTGTAACGTTGGGGCGCTCATGCAAATGTCCGGCGTGCCGACATAAATTAAAGCAGAAAAGCGGATAGAAGAAACGCCCCCTGCATCGGGAAATGGTCTTTAGACATTAATAATATTTTCCAACGGGCCGCCCAGGATTACTTCCAATTCTTGCTTTACCTGAAGGGCGCGGCTTTTGCGCCTTAGGATACCGACCTTGACATCCGGGGTAACGGCAAACCGGCGGTCCCAGGTGCGATAGCGCTCTTCCAGCGGTATAATCTTGTCGTTTTCCACAAACTTGTCCGCAAGATACACAATCTTGGTTTCCAGGGAGACAATTTCAGCCCCCTCCGTTAAATCGGTGTGCAGAGCCACGATGTTGCCGACAGCACCGAAGCCCATGTCATTCAGCATCCGACCCGCCACCGTGTCATGATCCGGCATTCCTTTGGCCAGATCGTGCAGTAGGGCTGCAGCCCGGACCAAAGGCAAGTTGATGTCTTGACCCTGATGCCGCAATTTTTCACCAAGGAACACGGCCACTTCGGCGACTTTCCGGCAATGCCGGCGGACATTGGTTGCCACAGGATGAATGACATCCATGATGACGTCGCACTCTTCATCCGTCGGTATATCATAGGTGCGAAAACGCTCCTGCGCCTCTTGATAGTCATCGGCCGTATCGATATCAAACAGGATGTTGCGATCGGGCACGGGCAAATCCAGAGAAAGTTCTTCGCGGATCCGGAGAAATGCCTTCAAACCTCCGTCCTGCTGCCACGACGCAATACCGGAAACGAGGCAAGACGGAACAAAAGTCGGATGCCCTCTTTCCCTCCCGAAGGCGGGATAGATAATTTTCCCCGGCTGTTTTGCCGCTTCGTCCATGAGCCCGCGAACCGTCGCCGGTCTCACGAGGGGAATATCAACCGGCATGATGAAAAATCCATCGAGCTGTGGCTGCAGGCGATGGATGCCTGCCAGGACAGAGGTAAACATTCCCTGCTCGTAATCGGGATTTTCGACAATTGTGATGTACCGGGTTTTCAGGCCGGATAGCAGAAGGTCCTTATTCCATCCGATCACGAGCAGCACATCGCAGCTATTTTTTGTAAATGACGAGATAACCCGGTCAGCAATTGATTCTGCTCCCAAAGGCAGCAGAGGTTTGAAGGATTTCATGCGCGACGAAAGGCCGGCCGCAAGGATGATAGCGGCATAACGGGTATCTGTCATGACTTCCTCTTATACCGTTCGCCGATGAGCTCGGCAACAATGCTGACGGCAATTTCTTCCGGTGTATCGCCGCCGATGGGAATGCCGATGGGAGAATGAACAAACGCCAGCGCCTCCTTGCTCACACCCTCCTCCATCAACGCCGAATAAATCTGCTCTCTTTTTTTACGACTGCTGATCATGCCAATGTAGCCGGCTTTGGTCTTTAAGGCCTGTTCGAGAACGACCCGGTCAAAGGCATGCCCCCTCGTGACAATTACGATATATGAATCAGCGTCGATGGGCAGCCCATCCAGGGCGTGGTTGAAGTCTTCGATAACGCGAACCTCGTCGGCTTCGGGAAAGCGATCCCTGTTGGCAAACTCATCCCGATCATCGATGACAACGACGCGAAATCCCACCAGGGCAGCCATATGGGCCGCCGGCAGGGCCACATGCCCCGCCCCGAAGCAGTAAAGCGTTTCCGTTTTTCTAACCGGATCCAGAACAACCCGCACTGCCCCCAGGGAAAGGACTTCTGCTGTGGAAAGACCTTTCGAGGCGGATATAACCTTTTCCAGATCTGTTTCTTGCCAGACATAAGTGCCGGTGCTTTTCTTACCGGGGATGTACAGTGTACGGCCAAGGATATCGACGGCCTGATCAGCGCCGCGAAACAGCGTATAAAAACAGCCGTTGTTATCCGCCTGCACTGCTTCCTGAAATCCCCGGAAGAAGGCAATATTCTCCGACGTTGCCTCAACGACGTCCAGCAGAACCAGGGCCGTTCCGCCGCAGATCATGTCTTTGGCGGAGGCGTCTTCACCGGTCAAATCAAAGCGCATCAGGCAGGATTGCTTTGTCGATAGGGCATTTGACGCCTCCCTAATCACTGTCGCTTCCATTGCTCCGCCGCCGATGGTTCCGTAACTTTTTCCCCGCTCGTCGACGATCATTTTCGCTCCCCCATGCCGGGGCGACGAGCCCTCAATACTGACAATGGAGGCCAGAACGAGTGACGCTTCTGTTCCCAGTTTTTCACAGATCATTTTCAAAAGATACTTGTTATCGTTCATGCAATGACTCCTTTATCTCAGATTCTCTCCGCCAGATATCTATCCAGTCCTCTGTGCAGAAGTTCCAGCAGACCGGCGGCTTTGTGTCGCAGGTCTTTGCCGTCACTGGCCAATTCTTCGGAAAAAAAATTTTCATTGATTTGTTTAACCTCCGCCAAGGTTTTATTCTGAACCAGACCGCAAAGGATTTCCACAACGACATTCGTTGTCGGTTCGCACGTGCATAGATACCTGGCGGCGGCAATTTTACCGTCCCGAACATGGATGTAAAGATGCAAGTAGTCGCCGGCATGGCCACAGAGCGGAACATTTTCGCTTACGGTGTCGATGAAAATGTCGGGATTATCGACGGTGCCGGCATACTTAAAGCCCGATCTCAACAGTTTGCGGTAATATTTGATGACGGCTTCATCCATAATAACGAGCTTCGGTTTCGCAAAAACCGGATAACTATCAAATATAGCTGCGTTCTTCAAAAATGTCATGCAGCGTGTCCAGGAACGTCCGGCATTCCTCCAGGGTGTTGTAAAAATACAGAGACAGACGGTAAACCATTTTGTGCTCCGACGGCGGCTTCGGCCTGGTCCAGCCCTCACCGTAGAGCTTGTTGAAGTAAGAATGAACGCAAAAAACACCGTCGCGGATCATGATGCTGCTCCGGGCGCTCAGCTCCTCCGTGATGCCCACGGCATTGGGCCTTTTAATCTCGAAGGTGAGGAGGCCGCCTCTTTGCGCCGCCTCGCGGGGACCGATAATCCTGAACCAGCCGGTGTCTCCGTATCGCTTGAGCAGTTCCTCAGTCAGGAAGCCGTTTAATTCGGTTTCCCGTTTGTCAATGCGGTCCATTCCAATGGCCTGCAAATAGTTCACGGCGGCGCCGGCGGCAATCTGGCCTGCGTAGTTCTGCACGCCGACCTCAAACCGCTCGGGCGGATCCAAAAGACGATAACCCTGATAGGTCGCATCATGGACCGCGCCGCCACCCAGGAGTACCGGTTCGATAGCATCTTCACCGTCATCGCCAATCCCGGGCTCGGCCTGCCTTAAAAGCGCTCCTTTGCCATACAGGATACCCACGCCCCGGGGACCGCACATTTTGTGGATGGAGAAGGCCAGGAAATCCACATCCAGGTCCTGAACATCCATTGCCCGGTGCGGCGCCGTCTGGGCCGCATCCAGAAGGACCCTGGCACCGCAACAATGGGCCAAGTCGATGATCGCCTTGGCCGGCAGGGTGCAGCCGGTCACATTCGAGGTGTAGGCCATGCTGACCAGGCGGACAGGGCCGCTTTCCAACTTACCCCGGAAGGCTTCAAGATCAAAAGCACCATCCTCTCCCGTCCCGCAATAATCAACCCTGATCGATCCTTTATTCTGCAATCTCAGCCAGGGAACAAGATTCGAATTATGTTCCCGGTCCGTAAGCAGCACGACATCACCACGACGGAAGGGAAAACCCAGGGCCACAATATTGATGGCATGACTGGCATTGGCGGTAAAGACAATTTCTTTTTCGGAGCCGGCATTGATAAAGTCCGCAATAATTTGGCGCGATCCTTCAATTTCCGCCGCCGCATCGCCGTCAATTTCTGCGATCACTTCTTCGGCAAACCAGTGGCGGCTTCGGCCACCGCCGCAGGCCGGATGTTGTTCATAGTAGTCCGTTATCGCGCGGATGACCTGCTGTGGCACCAAAGTTGTACAGGCGTTATCGAAATAGATGGGCGGCTTTCCGTCTCTCATCCTCCTTAACGACGGAAAATCGTTACGGATGATGTCCAGGGATATACCTTTGGGGGAAATAATCATGGCCGGCATCATATGAAATGACTTGCGGAATCGTCAAACAAAAAGATCGGCAGATCGACATCATTAAATGGGTGTCGACCTGCCGATCTTCAGCCTTGTATTACATTGTTTTGTTCCTGGCCTCAATTGCCGCCTTCACTTTGGCCGGTGTCGCCGGCAGATCGAAGATTCTGGCGCCGCAGGCATTATAGATGGCGTTGATCACCGCCGGCGCCGTGGACACCATGGTCATCTCACCGATGCCCGTGGCTCCCAGGGGCCCGCCAATACGAGGTGTTTCCAACGTGATAATCTCCGTTTTGAAGGCGGTCCGCATAGTGGGAAATTTGAAGCTGACATAATCTTTCGTTTTGCCGTGGACATATTCTTCACGGAGCGCGTAGCCGACGCCCTGGTCCATCCCACCCTCCAACTGGCCCTCGAGATTCTGCGGATGGATTACCGGCCCTGCGTCCACAACGGTCGTAATCTTGTTCACCACAACCGCACCGGTTTCCGTGTTCACTTCCGCCTCCACCATCTGAAGATTGTGGCATTCGGACAAAAATGAATCCCCCTGACCGGTTTTGGGATCAAGCATTAATTCGCCTTTGTTCTTGCGGCGCCCTTCATAGCGGGTTGGTTTTCCTGTCTTTTGCAGGCCTTCATACGTCTTCGATCCGACTGCTTCCATAGCTTCCTTCATTTGCTGGATGGCATCCATCAAGGCACCGCCCGCCATCCAGGTCTGACGGCTCCCCGCCGAAGGCCCGGCGGGAAACGTCTTTTCCGTATCACGCGTGTAGAGGCGTACTTTCTCCAGAGGCATCTCCAAGGCATGGGCAGCAATCTGCGCTAGCATGGACTCATTGCCTTCGCCCGGATCGGCAACGGCGGCGTAAATCGTGATGCCGTCATCCGGATCGACCTCGACGGCCAGCTTTGCCCGGTCAGCGTTCCCGCCGATCCCAAAGGACATAGCGGCAATGCCGACACCTCGTTTGATCCTGTCGTTTTTTTGATTAAAAGCTTCCACCTCTTTTTTGGCCCTGTCATAGTGAGGTTTGATGGCGTCACAAACCTCCGGAAACGGCCACTGAGCAGCAACCATACCGGTGGCCTTCGTCCCACCCGGTTGCAGAGAATTCCTGCGCCGGAACTCCAAAGGATCGATTTCTAACTTCTCCGCCAGCATGTCCACCGCCGACTCGAGGGCAAAGATGGTCTGGGGAGGTCCGGCACCCCTCGCGGCTCCGCCATAGCCGTTATTGGTATATACTAGTTTTCCCAGGGCATTAATGTTGGGGATATGGTAGGACCCTGAGAGCATGTGGAGGCTTCTCGATATGGCCATGGGACCTAAAATAGTGTACGCTCCTTTATTGATGGTAAAATCATTTTCATAAGCCGTGATATGGCCCTGGGCATCGGCAGCCAGTTTCAGCTTCATTTCATAGGGATGCCTTTTGGACGTCGTAATGATTGATTCCTGAAGGCTTGGAATATAACGGACCGGCCGTTTGAAATGCATGGCCGCCGCGGCGGTGACAGCCTCACTGGTGACGGCCGCCTTGATACCGAATTGACCGCCGGAATAGGCTTCTTTGTAGCGGATATTTTCCCAACCAACGGCTTCTTTAATCTGTGCCGCATGGGAATGGATGTTGATGCTCCGGCCGATCACAACCAGCCGGGCGTTTTCGCCTTCGCCATCGAGATAGGCAACACACGCTTCCGGCTCCAGGGGGGCCTGATGATTCATCTGCGTTGAAAATTCAGCTGCGACGACGGCCGCCGATGCCCCCAGGGCTGCCTCGGCATCTCCCTTAATCAAAGGCTGAGAGAAACAGAGATTAGGCAACTGCGTGTGAATCTGCGGGGCATCCGGAGCCAACGCTTCCGCCGGCGTCAGCATAACGGGCAGGGGCTCATACTGTACCTTGACCGCGGCGGCGGCGGCCCGGGCCTGGACCCGCGTCTCGGCGGCAACGGCAACAAGCGGATCACCCAGAATTCGAACCTTGTCTTCACAGAGAACCGGCTGATCGGGCACAATGACCCGGATACGGTTGGTCCCTTTGATATCCTCCGGCCGCATAATTCCGATGACACCCGGCATCTTCTCCGCCATCCGAGTGTCGATGGATTTAATAATCGCATGGTGTTCCGTGCTATGGACAAGAGCCAGCTCAATCATGCCCGGCATCTTGATGTCTCCGGTAAATTGGGCAACGCCGCAGGCCTTTAGAATCGACGATGGCCGCGGATGGGACACGCCCATGGCGCCTGCCTCAATGTTCTGGCGATATTCGTCCGGCGTTGTTTCATTGCGGAGAAACCGCGCAGCAAGCTTGACGGCGTCGATGATTTTAGTGTAGCCCGTGCAGCGGCAAAGGTTCCTGGCCAGAGCCCTTTTAATTGCCGCATCGTCAGGATCGGGATTTTTATCGAGGAGCACCTTGGTAGCCATGATCATGCCCGGTGTGCAATAGCCGCATTGGACGGCTCCGGAAAGTACATAGGCTTCCTGAATCAGGTGCGGATTGTGCGGTGTCCCCAGACCCTCGACGGTAATGACGGAAGCACCTTCCAGATCGACCACCTTCTTTAAACAGGAATGGACGGCTTTTCCGTCTACGATGACCATGCAGGCCCCGCATTGCCCCTTACGGTCACAAGACTGCTTGGCGCCGGTCAGGCCCAAATCCTCACGCAATAGATCAAGGAGCACATAATCGGGCTCGACAGTGAATTGCTTCTTAACGCCATTGATTGTCAGATTAACTTCTTTCATTTGCTCCTCCGCCTCCTCGATATTTTTAATAAAACCTACCTATCATTTCGGATGCTGGCCGGAATCCACTACCACCTAAACAAGATTAAATAGATCAATTTCAACCAGGCATCTACCTGTCAGCACAGTTCAAAACGACAATTGTTTCCATCCCGCTGTTTCCTGTGAATGACCGCGGTTAATATCCGATAAGCCTCCCCAGTCCTGTCTCTCTGTCGTAAAAGAGATTTAGCGTTTATCATTCTATGCCAAGAATGACAGATATCCAGAAACTCATACTATCTTGAAATACTTGAAGTCAATAACGAAGAAACAGATTAATTGTAATATTGAGCTGCAATGATTTCTCTGAAAAAATTTCCCGTACTAACTCATATAAAAGGTATTGTTGCCCTATGATTTCTATGCGATAATAACACTCATCCCTTTTCCTGAAAGCACCTCTGCAGATTTGCGAGGTCGCTTTCAGGAAAAAGTCCGGTTATTTCAATTTGTCAATGCGCACGGCACAGGCCTTATATTCCGCCGTTTGCGTAGTGGGGTCGTAAGCCGGATTCGTGAGCCAGTTGGCACAGGCTTCCCGAAAATGAAAGGCCATCCAGACCATTCCTTCGGGCATCCGATCCGTAACATTCGCCTTGACATTCACCTCGCCCCGCCGCGATTTGACGCTGATCATTTCGCCGTCAAGAATCCCGCGATCACGGGCATCAATGGGTGAAATGTCGGCCGTCTCTTCCCCCATCAGATCATCGATCCCCGGAGACCGTCCTGTCTGTGTCCGCGTATGATAGTGGTACAATCGCCGGCCCGTGCTCAAGGTCAATGGGTATTCTTTATCCGGGACCTCCGCGGGCGGCACCCAGTCCACAGGCGTCAGGGCACCGAGACCGCAGGTGAAACAACCTTCCGCATGGAGGAAACTCGTTCCCGCATGGTCTTCACTCGGAACAGGCCACTGAAGGCCGTCGTTCTCGATCCGGGCATACTTGATTCCGGCCATGGACGGTGTCAGTTGCGCAATTTCCTTGTCCCAAATATCCCGGGCACTGTTCGACTTCCATTTTTGTCCCATCCGTTTGGCAATTTCCTTGAAAATCCACCAGTTCGGTTTGGCATCGCCCGGCGGTTTGCTTGCCGTGCGGACCCGGTTTACGCGTCGTTCGCTGTTCGTGAAGGTGCCGTCGTTCTCGCTCCAGGCGGCTGCCGGCAGAATGACATGGGCAAACCACGTCGTCTCCGTCGGAAAAATATCCTGGCACACCAGGAATTCCGCCGAACTCAAACACTTTTCCACGTGCCGGATATCGGGTTCCGTATTGGCCAGGTTTTCACCGAACACGTAGAAGCCCTTCACCTTACCGTCAAGCAAACCGTCAAGCATCTGGGGAATCATCATGCCCGGCTTCTCCGGCAATTTTTCAACACTCCATGCGGCTGCGAACTTCGCCCGAGCTTCGGGATTGTCCACACGTTGATACCCGGGAAAAACATTCGGCAAGGCGCCCATGTCACAGGCCCCCTGAACGTTGTTTTGACCCCGCAGGGGATTCACACCGCCGCATTCGAAACCGACGTTACCCAGAAGCATCTGCATATTGGCGCAGGACAAGACGTTCCGAACACCACAGATATGCTCGGTGATACCCAGTGTATACATGAGCATGGCGGGTTTTACGGATGCCATTCGCCGCGCCACATCGCGTATTGTGTCTGCGCTGACACCGCTGATCTCGGCGGCCCGCTCCGGCGGATATTCCATAACCTTGGCTTTCAGATCTTCAAATCCAACCGTGCATGACTCAACATATTTTTTGTCATAAAGATCTTCGTTGATCAAAACATTCATTACGCCATTGAGAAACGCGATGTCCGAACCGACTTTGATCGGCACATGGAGGTTCGCAAAATCCACAAGGCCCGTGCGGCGGGGATCAACAACAATCAGCTGGGCGCCATTAATGGCGGCCTGTTTGACAAACGTAGCCGCGACCGGATGGGCTTCTGTCATGTTAGAGCCGATGACAAAAATCATCTGGGCTTTTTTGAAGTCGGCAAACGAATTTGTCATGGCACCCGAACCAAAAGAGGTCGCCAGACCGGCGACCGTCGGAGCGTGTCAAGTACGGGCACAATGATCGATATTATTTGTTCCAAAAGTGGCGCGAAAGAGCTTCTGCATCTGATAGGAATCCTCATTGATGCTTCGGGCACAACTGACACCGGCAATGGCGTCCGGGCCATGCTGCTCCATGATGTCCTTGAACTTCGCCGCAACCAGATCAAGGGCTTCATCCCAGGAGGCCTCTCGAAATTTGCCGTTCTCGCGGATGAGGGGAGTTTTAAGTCGATCTTCGGAATAAATAAAATCGTAGCCGAAACGGCCTTTGATACACAAACGTCCCTGGTTGGGTTCGGCGTTTTCAACGGCCGTAACCTTTACGATTTTGCCGTCTTTCACATGGAGCCACTGCTGGCAACCGACGCCGCAGTATGGACAGGTGGTACGTATTTTCTCGACCTCCCAGGGCCGTCCCAGCCCCTTGGCTTTTTTCTCCGTCAAGGCGCCAACCGGACAGACCTCAACACACTGACCGCAAAACACACATTCGGAATCGTTGTAAGGCAGGTCACCACCGGTCACGATCTTGTTGGCCGAACCGCGATAGCCATAGCTGATGGCTCGGTTGACCACCACTTCATTACAGGCCTGAACACATCGTCCGCATAGGATACAGCGGCTGAAGTCACGAACGATAAAAGGGTTCACATCTTCGACCGGGTATAGCTCTTCCACCGGCGTCTGTGTGAAACGGGGTTCTTTGATGCCATAAAAGTAGGCCAGGTCCTGCAGGCGGCAGCAACCGTTGGCTTCGCAAACTATGCAATCATGCTTGCCGCTGCTCAGAAGCAACTCGACATTCATTTTTCGCGCTTTGTGAACACGCTCGCTGTCCGTGATGACTTCCATCCCCTTCGTCACCGGTGTGGAACAGGCCGTCATTAATGCTCGCCCACCAACAACCTCCACCAGACACATACGGCAGGCCCCTGTCGGTGTAGCCCCTTTCAGAAAACAAAGTGTCGGAATTTCCACTCCCACACGTTTGGCCGCATCCAGGATCGTATCATCCTTTTTAAATTCAACTTCTTTCCCATTCAACATAAAGGTATCACCCATAACCGCCTCCAAAGAGATAGTTAATATGCTATTTGTAGCATATCTTATGTCATTTAAGACATATAGCGTGTCGACTTTTACAATATCCGGCTACAAGAAGTCAACACCTAAGAATGGAATCCATCACTTTTTTATGATAACATCTTGAAATGTAAAATTGCTGGATTGAAGTCGGAAATGATAAAAACAAAGTGGGCACCGCACCATATTTTAAGAAAAATAATGAGAGCTTCGAATGGTTACGCACCGGTAACTTTCTGAGGAGCGCAAAAGATATGCGGGGAGTTTCCCGTGCGATTAGGCCTCCACGCCTATCATACAGAAAGCCGGGCGTTCTTTCTTCAAAGCTCTCATATAATGTGTCATCGAACCGCAAGTGCGAATGATGACGCGGTATTTTCAGAACCGGGCATGATAAAACCGCCCGACACCAGCTGACTCGAAAATATGACGGTTCATATGCCAGATAAGACATATAAACGATAGCGATCACATATTTTCTTTTCAGGGGACTGTCAAGTATTTTTTGTCATATCACGCATCTGTTTGATCGATCATGGTTCCACGATGCCGCGCTTTTTATCCGTTCCTCAAGGTCGCTTTACCCAAATGAAAATGGTCGGAATTGATGAGAAAAAGCTCGCAATGAGGGAGATTTTTTTATATTGATCAAAATTGAAATATGCATTATGAAGTAACGTGATGGAAATAAAATATAAAATCTGGCTCGAACATGATCATAAGGTCATCTTTGGAAAAGGCCGCAAGGAGCTCTTCCACGCCATTGATGAATGCAAAAGCCTCAAAGCGGCGGCCGAAAAATTGAATATGTCCTATCGAGCCGCCTGGGGGCGCCTCAAAGCATCCGAAGAGCGGTTGGGGAAAAAGATCGTCATCGTCGATCCGCTGAAAAGAGGTATGCGGCTGACAGAAGAAGCAAAAGACATTTTAACGGAATACGAAAAATTGGAAAAGGCTTTTGAACAGTTGCTGGTCAAAAGCGGAAGCAAGCTAACATCATTGATGAAAGATTAAAGCATCTCTTTCTCCTTCATGATCTGTTCCTTTTTTCTCCCATTCCAAGATGTGCAATCGAAATGGAAAAATTTTATTTTTACACACATAATAAATCTTATATTTTACAGTATAAAACCCATGCCACAAGAACCATTTATTTCATTAGGCGTGTCATCTCATTGACATCCCAATGCATTCTTCATATATAATAAGTCAAAAACCCGGCAAGGGAACGGATATGGATAACGAGAAATACATGAACAACGAACAAAAAGGATTAACCGATACAGACGAAACAAAGAGCTTCGCCGACTTGCTGGCGGAAACGGAAATCGGCAAAGACTGGCTGCAACCGGGCCAAAAAGTGGAAGCAAAGATTGTCAAAATCACATCGGACTGGATTTTTCTCGACCTGGGCGGCAAAAGCGAAGGCTACCTCGATCGAAGGGAACTTAATGATGAAGACGGTCATATCGATCTAAAGGAAGGTGATACAATTCGGGCGTATTTTCTGTCTTCGCGCAACAATGAAAAACTCTTCACGACCAAGGTCGGTGGCGGTGAGGCGGGGCGGACGTATCTGGAAGACGCCTGGCAAAACGGCATTCCTATTGAAGGCTTTATCGAAAAAGAAATCAAGGGCGGCTACGAGGTTAAAATTGCGGGCGATATGCGCAGTTTCTGTCCCTATTCCCAAATGGGATTGAAAAAAGATGAAACCCCCGATGACTATATAGGAAAACACCTTTTATTCAACATCGTGGAGTATGGCGAAAAAGGTAGGAACATTATTCTGTCGCGCAAAGAGATATTAAAGGAAGAGGAAAAAAAGCACAAAGAGCTCCTGAAACAGTCTTTGCAGGAGGGAATGACCGTCAAAGGGAGAATCACGAGTATCAGGAAATTCGGCGCTTTCATGGATGTCGGCGGCATCCAGGGTCTGATTCCTATTTCCGAAATCGGCTGGTCCCGGGTTTCCGATATCAATGAACATCTATCAGTAGGTCAGGAAGTGGAAGCGCTCATTTTAAAACTGGACTGGGACAGTGATCGCATATCTCTAAGCCTTAAAGAAACCCTTGCCGACCCATGGGATAACGTCGATAAAAAATACCTCGTGGGCACGATCCATATGGGCAGAGTGACCAGCATGACGAAATTCGGAGCGTTCGTTTCCCTGGAGGCGGGAATTGACGGGCTGCTTCATATCTCCAAACTCAAAGCAGACAAGAAAGTCAAAGGCTCGAAGCCGTTTTTAACAATCGACCAATCTCTCAACGTCCAAATTGAGGCGGTTGATAAAGCTTCCAAACGCATCTCCCTGGCCCTGGCTTCAGGTGACGACGATTCTCCAGGAAAGGCAAAAGAAGACGAAGATGACTATCGCCGGTATTTATCCAAGCCCGCCAAATCTCTCGGATCCTTTCAGGAGTTGCTGAAAGATAAATTTCCCGCAAAAAGAAAGGAATAATCCATGAGGGGCGCTGCTCATCTTGTTCTTTTCCGGTTCTCGGCAATTCTCTTTTGGGGAATCCTAACAACGCAAGCGGCTTGCGGGAGTGAGCCTATTCGCCCAACATCCGAATATATTCCGTCCCTGCTTTCCACCATCCGGATCAACGGTCCGATTCATTTCTGCAGCGAGCCGGTCCCGCTCCATAATCGGGACGTTCGCGAACGATTCGAAAAAGAATTTATGTTGATGCTCTGGAATCGTCCCCAAACCATTCTCTGGCTGAAACGTTCCAGTCGCTATATGCCCCATATCGAAAAGATGCTCAAAAAAAACGGAATGCCGGATGACTTAAAATATCTCGTCATTGTGGAAAGCAGTCTCCTATCTTATGCCGGGTCACCAAAAGGCGCCATGGGATACTGGCAGTTCATGGAAGGCACAGGGAAAACGTACGACCTGACCATTGATGATCATATTGACGAGCGCCGAAATATTTTTGTGTCTACCGATGCGGCGATCCGCTATCTCGACACCCTCCACGGGATGTTCGGATCCTGGACACTGGCGGCTTCCGCATACAATATGGGAGAAGAGGGATTAAAAGCGGAGATCCTGATCCAGAAAGTAAATGATTATTATCAGTTATATTTGCCCATCGAAACCCAGCGATATATCTTCAGGATCATTTCCGCCAAATTAATCATCAGCAATCCGGGGCAATACGGTTTTTTCTTAAATAATAAAGACTTTTACCCTCTGCTGACCTTTGACCAAGTGGACATCACGTGTTCCGAAGATACGCCTGTTCAGATCATCGCCGAAGCCGCGGATACTTATTTTAAAGTCATCAAGGAACTGAATCCTGAAATCCGGGGACACTACCTGGTTAAGGGTCAACACAGCATCGCCGTTCCTGAAGGGGCCGCGGAAAGCTTCCATGTTAAATACGAAAAACTTCTCCGCCAATGGCAGGAGGATAGTAAAAAAAGCATTTATACCGTCAAGGATGGTGACAGTCTTTCCTCAATCGCCACGAGTTTCAACGTGCCGCTTCCCGCACTTTTGGTCTGGAACCGCTTAGACATGGCAAGGGAACTTTTTGTCGGGGAAAAGCTGATTGTCTATCCAAATACCTCCACTCAGGATCCACCGTTTCAGGAATGAATGAAACATTTTGAAGGTCCGCAAATGAACGACACCCAAAAAGCGTTGCTGAAGACCCTTCCGAAGATTGACGGCATGATGCAAAATCTGGAAAAAGAAAATATATTCGAAAGAGCCCCGAAAGACGTTGTCAAAGAGGCCTGTCGCACGGTTGTTGAAAACCTGCGATATCGCATCATGAAAGCCGAAAATATCTCTCCGGATTCGTTTCAGACACCGAAAGCAGAAGACATTCTGGCGGATGTGACGGCAATCATCGACGCCCTGCATCAATACCATTTAAAACGGGTCATCAATGCCACGGGTGTCATCCTGCATACAAATCTGGGCCGGGCGCCGCTTTGCGATGAAGCCGTCAGGAGGCTTTCGGACATCGGCGCGGGGTATTCAAATCTGGAATACAATCTGAAAACCGGGCGCCGCGGTCTTCGTTACGATCATGTTCAAAGACTCCTTTGCGTCATATCGGGTGCCCAAGATGCCCTTGTGGTGAATAACAACGCCGCCGCGGTTCTGTTGGTTCTGAACACCCTGGCCGACGGTAAGGATGTCATTGTCTCGAGAGGTGAGCTGATAGAAATCGGCGGGGAATTTCGCATCCCCGAAATCATGGAAAAGAGCGGTGCCATTTTGCATGAAGTCGGAACAACCAATCGCACGCACCTTGCGGACTACGAAAAAGCGATCCATGAAAATACCGGATTGATCCTGAAAGTGCATACCAGCAATTATAAAATCCTGGGTTTTACGGAAGAAATAGACCTGTTCACCCTGGTGGCCCTGGGAAAACGTTTCGGAATTCCCGTCTTCAACGATCTGGGCAGCGGTTGTTTCCTCGAACTCGACCAATACGGGCTGATCAGGGAACCGACGGTCCAGGACGCCCTGGCAACGGGCGCCGATGTGGTCACCTTAAGCGGCGACAAACTTTTGGGTGGTCCCCAGGCCGGCATCATCTTGGGCAAAAAAGCCCTCCTGCAAGACATCAAGAAGAATGCCCTCAACCGGGCGCTTCGCATTGACAAACTGACCCTTGCCGCCCTGGAGGCAACGCTGATGTTATATCTCAATCCCGAAACGGCCCGCTCCCGGTCAAGAGTTCTGCGGGCCCTGACAGATCCGGTCGAACAGGTGGAAAAGAAAGCCAGGAAACTCCTTGCCGCCATCCGACGATTAAAGCTTGCGGGAATTCATGTCTCTCTGAGGAAGGGAATTTCCCGCTCGGGGGGCGGATCGCTTCCGATGGAGGACATTCCAACGTTTTGCATCGCCCTGACATCGGACCGGCTGTCTTGTCATATGATTGACGAGCACCTCCGGCGTCTTGACATCCCGGTCATTGTCCGAATCGCCGACGATGAAGTTTTGATGGATTTGCGAACGATCGACGACAAGGAATTTTCATTCATTATTGAAGGACTAAAGACCGTGACGCAGGAGAAAAATCAAGGAACAAGGTCCAAGGTTTAAAATGAAAACATGAATGCCAGGACATTTGAATTTGAAGTGACAGGCAACGAAAAGGACTCGAGAATTGATGTTTTTCTCGCCCGGCAGGATATCAACCTGTCCCGATCGCAGATTAAAAAGGCAGCCGATGACGGCCATTTACAGGTGAATCGTCAGGCCGCCAAAGCCGGTTATAAATTAAAGGAAGGAGACATGATCCGCCTCTACCTGCCGGAATCCGTTCCGTCGAATGTTGTCCCTCAGGACATTCCTCTGACTATCCTCTTTGAAGATCCCCATATACTCATTGTGGATAAACCGGCCGGGATGACGGTTCATCCCGCGGCAGGCCATTACGAAAACACCCTTGTTAACGCCATTCTTTTTCATTGTCGAGATTTATCGGGGATTGGAGGCGTCCTCAGGCCCGGCATCGTTCATCGTCTCGATAAAGGAACGTCCGGCATGATGATCGTCGCGAAAACCGATGACGCTCATCATGAACTGGCTGCTCAATTTAAAAAACATGAGATTAAAAAAACATACCAGGCCCTGGTGTACGGGCAGTTTCAGGAAGATTCGGGCACCATCGATATCCCTATCGGCAGGCATCCGGTCGACCGGAAAAAGATGTCCACAAAAAGCCGGCGAGGCAAAGAAGCCGTCACTTACTGGCAAGTTTGCGAAAGATACGGAGCGGTAACCTTATTGGAGATTAAGACGGAAACGGGCAGAACACATCAGATCAGAGTTCACTTGACCGTCGCCGGTTATCCCTTATTAGGGGACGGCCTGTATGGAAATCCTAAAAGAATAAATACCTTACAGAACATGGCCGTCAGAAGGAAAATCAAATCTTTGAACAGACATGCTCTGCATGCCAGTGCCATCGAATTTTGTCATCCCGTCCAAAAAATTTCGATGGCCTTTTCCTCTCCCATGCCTGCGGATATGGCGGATCTTTGCGACTTATTACAAAGAGGCGTTTAAATGCATTTCGCTTTCAGGGACCAGGGTCCGGTTACGACTCTACTATGCCCCGCACTGGAAAGATACGATTTCATCCACCATGCCTTTTGTACGCGTCACACAGGCGTCAGCGATTTCCCCTTCAGCAGCTTGAATATCAGCCTGCACGTGGGAGACGACGAGGAAAAAGTTTTACATAACCGGGATCTCATTGCGGACGCCTTTCAAATGAATGCCCAGCGATTTTTGATCATCGATCAGGTTCACGGCGATAAAATACTGGTCCTGGACGAACCATTGGGCAGTCATGCGCCTTATGAATCCGCCGCCTTCGACGCCATGGTTACCGATCAGCCGGATCTGGCTTTGAGCATCAAAACGGCCGATTGTGTCCCTATTCTTCTTCTGGATAAAACGCAGCGGGTCATTGGCGCCGTTCATGCGGGATGGCAGGGTACGACGCTCAAGATTGCCGCAAAAACGGTCGATATACTTGTCAAGCAATTCAACTCGAAACCTGAAGATATCCTGGCTGTTATCGGTCCGGCCATCGGGCCATGTTGTTATGAAGTAGACACGCGGGTTTATAACGCCATGGCTCATGATGAAAAACAAAAGCATCTTTTTGGCCGTTCAACTAAAAATCCGGGAAAATGGATGTTCGATCTCCCTTTGGCAAATAAATTGCATATCCTGTCAATGGGCATTCCGGAAGAAAATATATTTACCTCCGACCTCTGTACCGCCTGCCAAACGGACATGTTCTTTTCACACCGTGGCGAAAGGGGCCAAACAGGACGACAGCTCAATTTTATCATGCTGAAGAAATGATAGGGTCGTAGACGTTTTAATAATCATGTTTTGATGATTCTCGATAAACTTATCCATTATTAACGGCCGGCAAAAATAAAAAGGACAGTAATAAAAATTACTTGACATAGGTCAACGATTGGTATAGGGAGGTAATCAATCTGTGAAAGGCATATATTAAGTCCTTCCTGTTTGGAGTGCTTCAGAAGTTCAAATTAGCAACCCATTTTATCTATTAAAATTTTCATAGCTCGTTGCAAATAAGATCTTCATACTTTATCTAATGGACATTTCTGACTAATAAAAAAATATAGAACGACAAAGCAGTACAATGAAGAGCTTTATATGTCATGTTGCATAGAAAAGCATAGACGAGGAATCACTTTATGAACATTGAAGACATCAAGAGACAACCCATTAGTGAACTGGCGAATCTGGCCAAAGACCTGAACGTTGCCAGTGCCAGCGGCATGAGAAGACAGGACCTGATCTTTGCCATCCTACAGGCAGAGGCTGAAAAAAACGGTGTCATATCCGGTTCCGGCGTTCTGGAAATCCTGCCGGACGGTTTCGGTTTTCTCCGCGCCGTGGATTACAATTACCTGCCAAGTCCCGACGATATTTATATATCGCCTTCCCAGATCAGGCGCTTCGGCTTGAGAACCGGCGACACCGTTTCGGGGGAAGTAAGACCCCCCAAGGAAGGTGAAAAATACTTTGCCCTCCTCAAGGTAGACGGGGTGAATTTTGAAAGTCCTGAGGTAGCCAAAGATAAAATTCTTTTCGACAACCTGACCCCCCTGTATCCGGAAGAGAAATTCAATCTGGAAATGGATCCCGAAAATTTATCAACCAGAATCATGGACCTCTTTACGCCCATCGGAAAGGGTCAGAGGGGCTTGATCGTATCACCGCCCAGAGCCGGTAAAACCGTCCTGCTGCAGGATATTGCCCACAGCATCACCGCTAATCATAAGGAAGTGATCCTAATGGTGCTGTTGATCGACGAACGTCCGGAGGAAGTCACCGATATGCAGCGAAGTGTTGAGGGGGAAGTGATCTCATCGACCTTCGACGAACCGGCCACACGGCACGTTCAGGTGGCGGAAATGGTCATCGAAAAGGCAAAACGGCTCGTGGAACATAAAATGGATGTCGTTATCCTCCTGGACAGTATTACGCGGCTGGCCCGGGCTTATAATACTGTGGTTCCCCCCAGCGGCAAAGTTCTGTCCGGCGGTGTCGATTCCAATGCCCTGCACAAACCGAAACGTTTCTTCGGCGCCGCCCGCAACATTGAAAACGGCGGCAGTTTGACGATTATCTCCACGGCCCTGATTGACACAGGCAGCCGGATGGACGAGGTCATTTTTGAAGAATTCAAGGGCACGGGTAACATGGAGCTTCATCTGGACCGACGCATTGCCGACCGCAGAATTTTCCCCGCTTTTGATCTGATCCGATCCGGAACGCGAAAAGAAGAATTGTTGATCCAAAAGAATAACCTTAACCGGATATGGATCCTCAGAAGACTTTTACAGGAAATGAATCCGGTGGACGCCATGGAATTCATCAGTGACAAGATGAGAAAAACGGAGACCAATCAAGGCTTCCTCGATTCAATGAATCAGTGATGCAAACCATCCAGAGAAATAAAAACAAAACCCAAATTCGCCTCTAAAAATTAATTTACTTGAATTTATTTAAAAGATGTTTATAATGCACCCTCATTTGTCGGCGCAAACCTGAAAAAAAACAGGCAAATGGATTATAATTGATTAGGAGATGAAAACACGATGAAAAAGGATATCCATCCGGAATATACGGAAACAACCATTACTTGTGTCTGCGGCAACGTTATTCAGACGCGTTCCACCAAGAAGGATATCAAGATTGAAATCTGCTCAAAATGCCATCCGTTCATGACCGGCAAACAGAAAATCATCGATACGGCGGGGCGGGTGGAACGATTCAACAAAAAATACGGCAGAGGGGAAAAAAAAGGAAAGGTCTGAAAAACGCCCATTTCTTCATCTTCAATCAACCAAAATGTCACGGAGGAACAACAGGGAAAAACGACCTTTTCTCCTCCCATTGACGGCAGCTTTCCCGATTTTTGCCATCATCCATGCCGCCCGCAAGAACGCTCTTCAAATAAAGCCATTGTAACAATTAAGATATTGGCCATCTATTAAGCGGCATCATGGAAACCATGGTGATAAAGATACTGACACTATGTTCACCAAATTAAAAGAAATTGAGCTTCGATACAAAGAACTGGAACGGTTGTTGAGTGATGCCGATGTGGTCGGGAAACCCAGCCTTTACCAGAGGTATGCCAAAGAACACTCCGATCTGCAGGAACTCGTCGAGACGCACAGGCAATATGAAAAAGTAAAAGAGCACATCGTAGAAGACCAAAAACTGCTTAAAGAAAATGACGAAGAGCTCAAAGAAATTATCAAGGAAGAACTGCCGGCCTTAAGAGAAAGTCTGGCCGGCCTTGAAGAGCAACTCACCTTCCTGCTTCTGCCGAAAGATCCCAATGATGAGAGAAACGTCTTTTTGGAAATCCGGGCCGGCACGGGCGGCGATGAAGCCGGATTGTTTGCGGGCGACCTGTTTCGCATGTATGCGCGTTATGCAGAGCTATTCCGCTGGCAGGTCGAGATAATCAGCAGCAGCCCGGCGGGTGGCATGGGGGGATTCAAAGAGATTATCGCCCTTGTCGAAGGCAAAGGCGCCTATAGCAAGCTTAAGTACGAAAGCGGCGTTCACCGGGTGCAAAGGGTTCCCGTGACGGAAGCCCAGGGCAGAATTCACACCTCCGCCGTCACCGTCGCCGTATTGCCTGAAGCGGAAGACGTGGAAGTCAATATCAACCCCAATGATTTAAGAATCGATGTTTATCATTCTTCCGGCCATGGGGGACAAAGCGTCAATACGACGGACTCCGCCGTCCGGATTACCCACCTGTTGACAGGTCTTGTCGTCACCTGCCAGGACGAAAAGTCGCAACTGAAAAACAAAGCCAAAGCCATGAAAGTCTTACGAGCACGGCTTCTCGATATCATGGTGACCAAACAAAATACGGAAATTTCGGAAACCAGGAAAAGCCAGGTGGGCAGCGGAGATCGGAGCGAACGGATCCGCACCTATAACTTCCCTCAGGGACGCATCACGGACCACCGCATCGGTTTGACCCTCTATAATCTGGAAAATTTCCTAAACGGCGATATCCAACCGGTTATTGACGCCCTGACCACCCACTATCAGGCCGAAGCCTTGAAACAGTCCGCAAACGCGAAAGTTTAACCACCTTTTTTTCGATGCCAGATTCACCCCGAACCAGTGTTATTCCATGAATATTCATGATATTTTGAACAGGGCCACAAGAGAATTCGCCGATCGGAAACTGGTTTCACCACGACTGGATGCCGAGGTCCTTCTCGCACGGTGTCTGGGCGCTGATCGTGTCGAACTTTATAAATATCCGGCCAAGGTATTGACAGCCCAGGAACTTGACGGCTTTCAACGTTGGGTTGAAAGGCGCTTGCGGGGTGAGCCGGTCGCCTATATCACGGGCCGAAAAGAATTCTGGTCCCTCGATTTCGAAGTCAATCACGATGTCTTGATCCCGAGACCGGACACGGAAATTCTGGTAGAAGAAGTATTGAAAGTCTATGGCAATTCAGATAAGGAAGAGATCAGGATTCTGGATGTGGGAACCGGAAGCGGCGCGATTATTATCGCTCTGGCCCTGGAATTGAAGGATGCCTCCTGCTGGGCTTGCGATATATCCGCCAAGGCCGTCGAAGTCGCCCGGAGAAATGCCGAAACCCACGGTGTGGCTCACCGTATTTCATTTTCCGTCGGCGATTTATTTACTCCCGCAACCGGACGGTTTGATTGTATTGTTTCAAACCCGCCTTATATAGATGATAGGCTGTATGAGACATTATCGCGGGAAGTGAAGGATTTTGAGCCCCGGACGGCGTTGTCCGGCGGACCGGACGGCATGCAGTTTCATCGGCGCCTGATCCGGGAGGGCAAACATCATTTAAAAGAAGGGGGACGGCTGTTTATGGAGATAGGTCCGGGACAAAAAGAAAAAATTGCCGATCTTTTTCGTAAAGAACCCGCATATGAAGGCGCCTGGTTCCGAAAAGATTACGGCGGGATCGACCGCTGCGTCACGGCATGGAGAAGGCTGACCGATGGATAAGATCATCATTAACGGCGGAAAGAAACTCTCCGGGGATGTGCAGATCAGCGGTGCCAAAAATGCGGCACTGCCCGTCATGGCCGCCGCACTCCTCACGATGGGCTGGAATACGTTCCATAATATCCCGGACCTCGTGGATATCAAAACCATCAAAAAGCTGTTAATCAGCATCGGCGCCAAGATTGAAACAAACGGAACAACGATCAGGGTCAACGCGGACCATATTAACCATTGCGAGGCATCCTATGACTTGGTCAAGACCATGCGGGCCTCCATCCTGGTTCTCGGTCCTCTTGTGGCCCGGATGGGTCAAGCCAGAGTATCCCTTCCCGGAGGTTGTGCCATTGGTGCAAGGCCTGTCAATCTGCATATCAAGGCCCTCCGGGATATGGGCGCGGAAGTGGACATCAAGGAAGGATACATTGAAGCCAGGTCGAAGCGACTGAAGGGCAGCACCATCTATTTCGACATGCCGACCGTCACAGGAACGGAAAACATTATGATGGCCGCCTGCCTGGCCGAAGGGACCACCCTCCTGGAAAACGCCGCCAAAGAACCGGAGATCGTCAATCTTGCCGATGTTTTAATCGGTATGGGGGCAAAAATATCCGGTGCGGGGACGGACGTCATCAGGATCGACGGCGTGAAGAAATTATCGTCGGTTGAAGCTTCGGTTATTCCCGATCGGATCGAAGCGGGAACGTTCCTGATTGCCGCGGGAATGACCCGGGGGGACATACGGATTCTGGGGTGCAATCCGTCTCATTTGGAAACCGTCATTACAAAGCTCCGGAGCACCGGCATAGAGATAACATCTATTGATGGCGGGATCCGGGCGCTCGGCCGCAAAAAAACAAAAAGCGTGGACATGAAGACCCAACCCTACCCGGGGTTTCCTACGGATCTCCAGGCCCAGATGCTTTCCTTCATGACGATCGCCGGTGGACTGAGCGTCATTACGGAAACGGTTTTCGAAAACCGGTTCATGCACGTCGGCGAGCTGATGCGGATGGGAGCCGATATTATGATCGAAGGCAACAGAGCCATCGTCAAGGGCATTGATCACCTTCGAGGAGCGCCGGTTATGGCAACGGACCTGCGGGCATCGGCCTCGCTCATTCTGGCGGGACTGGTCGCTGAAGGTCGCACCGAAGTGTCCCGGGTTTATCATATCGACAGAGGTTATGAGGACATTGAGAAGAAATTTTCGGCTTTAGGCGCCGATATCAGAAGGGTCAGGGAAACCAAATGAAGGTCATCAGAACAAACAGCCCGCAATTCAAATCACAGTTAAACAAAATCGTCGAACGGGGCCGCCTTTCCGACGAGACAATCTGGACCACCGTCAAGGATATCATCGATCGTGTCGCCTCCAACGGCGACAAGGCCCTTTTCGAATACACGGAAAAATTTGACGGCTATGAGCTCAGCACGGCCAGCGTCATGCTGTCGGAGGAAGAAATTCAAAAGGCAGCCTCCCAGACAGCGGAAAAAGACACTGACGCCCTGAAACTGGCCGCCGGCCGCATTGAGCGATTTCATGAAAAACAAACCATTGAAAGCTGGTCTTTTTCGGACGAATCGGGCATTCAACTCGGGCAGCGCGTTTTGCCTCTGGAGCGGGTGGGGATTTACGCCCCGGGCGGTACGGCCGCCTATCCCTCAACGGTTCTGATGGCCGCCATTCCCGCAAAAATCGCCGGCGTCCGCGATGTCATCCTGGCGACGCCGACCAGAGGCGGCACGATCCACCCCCTGATGGCGACAGCCGTAACCATCTGCGGTATTCAAAGCGTTTACAGAATCGGCGGCGCCCAGGCCATCGCGGCCCTGGCTTACGGTACCGAATCCGTCCCCCGGGTGGACAAAATCGTCGGTCCCGGCAACGCCTATGTGACAACGGCCAAAAAGATGGTTTACGGACAAACGGCCATCGATATGATCGCCGGTCCCAGCGAGGTCATCATCATTTCCGACGGCAAAACGGATCCCGCCTTTGTCGCCGCCGACATGCTGGCGCAGGCGGAACATGATGCACTGGCCAGTGCGATTCTGCTGACACCGGATGAATCCTTTGCGATCAAAGCAGCGGGGGAAATCGACCGCCGGCTTGAGGTCCTTTTAAGGAAAGCTATCGCCGGAAAAGCACTCCATGATTTCGGCGCCATCGTTGTCACGAAAGATCTCACCGAAGCCGTCGAGATAGCCGATCAATTAGCACCCGAACATCTGGAGCTGATGGTGGAAAATCCGCAGTCGATTCTGGACCGAATCAAAAATGCGGGCGCCGTCCTGCTGGGATACCATACGCCCGCCGTCCTGGGCGACTACCTCGCCGGACCAAACCATATCCTGCCCACGGGAGGATCGGCCCGTTTCTCATCGCCTCTGGGCGTATATGATTTTGTCAAACGAACCAGCGTGATTTCCTTTTCCCGGGACGCCCTGGATAAATACAGCGCGCCGACCGTGAGGCTCGCGGAGCTCGAAGGGCTCGGCGGGCATGGAGAATCCGTCACAGCGAGAGTTTCGCGAAAATAACTTGACAAACAGGGGTGTTGATTAATAAGATGCGCCCCGGTCTCATTGGCAGCCAATCGAAGGCGGGCGTAATTCAGTGGTAGAATGTCAGCTTCCCAAGCTGGACGTCGTGGGTTCGAGTCCCATCGCCCGCTCCAGATTATCATTCGCATTTCCATTCCTGCATCTCCTTTCGGCAATCATCCAGCCGTTTGTGGCCGCGCATCAATCACCTATTTTTTTTAAAACTGGCAATTAAAAGATGTATCTTCATATATTACAAATGGTTGCATAACCAACACCATTGCACTCCATCCAAGTCTGCCACACACTAATCACCACCAAAACCTGTTTAAAAATAAAGATGCTCATGAAATAATTGGAATGATTAGTGCATGGAGGAACTTCTGTTAAATGACACAAAAAGCATTACAAACAGAACTCAAGGCACTTTTCGGGGGTTGGGATTGGTCCGTGGGGTTCGCAGTGAGTCACCGGCGGCAATGTTAAATGATGGTTTAAAAGTCGGTCTTCTCGGTACACCTCTTGCGATGTCTTCATGTCCATCACCATCTCATGATATTGTCTTACCTCATCATCAAAGGGTTCGAGCGATGTGAATGCATTCGGAATAAGCGCTATGGAAGATTTACAAGCGAAGCAAAAAGTGCTGGAGACACTTACGATTTTCAATACGGCCATCAAAAATATCCGTCTTTATCCGCCGACAAGTGCGACCATTATATCAACCATCCAAAGGTTGTATTCCAGCATCATGGATGTTATGGATCAAACCACATCCCTGACTCTGGCGGAATCCGAGAAAAATATCCTGATTAACGACGAGCTTTTACCCCAGAAGGATCAGGAAAAACCTTACATCAAAGCCTTATCGGATCTTCTGACCGGTTTCGGCGCTAAAAGCATCACCTTCAACAAAGAACTGTCAAAGGAAGACCTCGGCACCTTCATCGAGTTGCTGTCGAAAAAGCCTGAAACTATAAAAGATGAGGGCGGCCTGCAAAAGATTATGGCCGACCATCATTTGTCGCACATCGATCTCGATCAAAAGGTCTATGTCGCGGTCGACAAGAATCATAAAATCATTTCAAATCTCGATATTACAGACGATCAGATTTCTCAATACCTCATGAACGCCGATTTTGTATCCCTTGATGATCTGCAGCAACTGCAAGAAAAGGCCGACAATCCGGAGCGCATATCCCGGATTTTTCATACCGGGTTATCACAAATTATGGCCGACGCCGGTGACTCAACCATCAGAGAAAAGTCTGATAAAATAGTAAATTTGATGATGCTTGTGGATAAAGTGGCCGGCCGTCTGGATGTGCGGGATCAGGATCTGTTGTCAAAAGACATCGGCAAGTCTCTTGCCGCCGTCGGTCAGGGCATAACCCGCCAACTGGATACCCAAAATATCGAACATCTCTTCGGGGGAATGTTGATGGAGTATCTCGCCAAGGAATTGTCGCGGACGGACATGGGGGAAGAACAGACTACACATACCGGGAGCCCGTCCTCCGGCAACCATAGTAACCCAAACGCAGATACCCCGGAACATCAAAGTCGGGCTATTGATCTTCAGGAAGCCCTTGGCATGCTTGTAAAAGAAGAAAGAACGCCGTCATTGAATACCTCTTTAATGTCTGTATTGCCGAAGATTATCGATCAGCTTTTTGAACAAAAGCAGGAAGAAACGATAGGAATCATCGTCGATCGTCTCATCAAAAATATGTTCAGCGAAGATGCCGAGGTACGCTTCCGGGAATCTGAAGCCTTGATCGATATTCTGGAGAGTCTCGCCCCGGGGAGGCAAATGGAAATGATCGAACGGTCTTCCGACCGTTTGGCCCAGTGGGTCAAGGATGAAACCATCGCCATGCCCACCTATCAAAAGATCTGCATCAAGCTGCAAAGCCTCATTGATCATATGATCGACGCCGGAAAATTTGAAGAAGCCATTCCTGTCCTGGATGTTTTCAACGATATCAGCTGTGGTATACTGGAAAAAAACGACAAGATTCGCAATAACGCCTCCACCGTCATTAGCAAACTGGCAAGCAAAGATCATATTCAACGTCTTTATGAAGCATTTCGCAAAAACTCGCCGGACAAACAAGTCTCCGCCGGCCGGTTACTGGTCCGGCTGGGCGAGAAAGCGTTGAACTTTCTGCTCGACATTCTTCGGGACACCGAAAACAGTGATGAGCGAGTTCATATCATGCATCTCGTCATCGACTTCGGACCGACAGCGATTCCCTTCATCAAGGGTAGAATCAACAATGATGAACCCTGGTATTATCTGCGCAACCTCGCCTACTTAATGGGGCAGATCGGCAATGAAGAAAGTGCCGCCGCGCTTGAGCCCCTCATGCGCCACAAAGACAACCGGCTGAAGCAGGAAGCATTAAAAAGCATTTATCGAACGGGAGGAACAAAGCGGGGACAGATGTTCATATCCGCCCTGGCTGATGCTGACGATCAATTTAAACTTGATATCATTGAGGCCATCGGTAACGCTAAATGTGATGATATTATTGCCGATCTGATTGACATTTTAAAATCGAGGCCATTGGTTGTGACATCTCTCCGGTCTCAACTGGAAGAAAAGATTTGCTCTGCCCTGGGAACAATCGGTTCTTCCGCAGCCATACCCTGCCTATCGGAAATAGCAGACTCCGGTTCCTTCCTGCGCCTCCGGGCCTACCCCGAAAAACTGAAGATCGCCGCCGGAAAAGCTTTGACATCGATTAGGAAAAAGCATCCAAAAATGGATGCGGCAAACCATTCATAAGAGCTATCTTCTCAGCGGAAAAGCTTATCTAAATAAATCCTTCAATGACCATTAAAATACTTTCCGTCCAGGCAGAACGGATGAAGCTTTCTTTTACCGCTAAACTTTGTTTGCCAATTATCATCTCTTCACACAAAGACTTTATAAATACATAATTTTCTCTTGCATCACGAACATTTTTGTGTTAGAAAATCTGCAAAATCGTCGTGTTCTATCGATGAGTGGGCCTTTGCCCACTTTTTTTTTCGTACGATGATGCGGAGATAACCATGGAATCATACCGTGAAGAAATCCGGCGCCTCGCAGAGCCTGTTGTAGAATCTGAAGGGATGGACTTGATTTACGTTGAATGTTTCAGAATGAAATTGCGTTGGCTGGTCAGGCTCTATCTTGATAAGGATGGGGGGGTTACCATTGATGACTGCGCGGAAATCAGCAATCAGCTTGGCGACATCCTGGACGTTCATGATATTCCCCCGGGCCCTTATACCCTTGAGGTATCTTCACCGGGATTCAATCGGCCGATTGAACGAGACAAGGATTTTATAAAATTCAAAGGCCGTGACATTAATGTCAAAGTTAAAGAAAAGCTGGAAGGGGTAAGGAATTTTCGCGGAATACTGATCGATTTATTAGATGAAAAAGGAGACAAAATCCTGCTTGTCTCGGTATCGGGAAAATCTTATCGTATTCCCAGAGAACTGGTTACGAAGGCACATCTCGAAGAAACGTTTTAAAAACAATCAGGTTAAGGTTTTATTGTTAACATCCGTCAGAACGTTTCCGGCATGGCTGGAAATGATATTTTTGAATCTGATCGGGATGGAAATCATCACACGTTTTTCAGCTTAAAATGGAGGATTTTTAATGTTCCCAGAACTTAAACGTCTGATCGAACAGATGGGTAAGGATAAAGGCATCGATAAGAACATCATCGTTGAGGTTTTAGAAACCGCGATGCTGACCGCTGCCCGGAAAAAAATGGGACAGCATGTAGATATTGAAGCCCATTACAATGAAGAGGCCGGAGAAATCGAGGTATTTCTGTTTAAAACAGTGGTTGAAAAAGCCCTTGACGAGGATACCCAGATCTCCTTGAAAGAAGCTCGAGAAAATTTCGATGAAGAAGCACAACTGGGCGACAGTCTCGGTATGAAAATCGAAACCAGCACCTTCGGGAGAATCGCCGCACAAACAGCGAAACAGATCATTATTCAACGGGTTAAGGATGCGGAGCGAAACAATATCTATGACGAATATAAAGGGAGAAAAAACGAAATCATCAGCGGTTTCGTCCAACGATTTGAAGGAGGCAGCATTATTGTAAATATCGGCAGGACGGAAGGCATCATTCCGCCGTCTGAACAGATCTTTCGCGAAGGATATAAAAGAGGAGACCGCATCCGGGCCTATATCATTGATGTAAAAAAAATCGCCAAAGGACCGCAGATCATCCTCTCGCGGACGCATCCGGGATTCTTGAAGGCACTCTTTGAATTGGAAGTGCCGGAAATTTCCGAAGGCCTCATCGAAATTGTTGATGTTTCCAGAGAACCGGGTAAACGGGCAAAGATATCCGTTAAAACAAAGGATAAAGATATTGATCCCGTAGGCGCCTGCGTCGGCATGCGGGGCTCTCGTGTGCAGAGTGTTGTGCAGGAATTGAAGGGTGAAAAAATAGACATTGTCCCGGCGTCGGATGATCAGGCAAAGTACGTCTGCAGTGCGCTGGCACCGGCTAAGGTCGACAAGGTATTTCTGGATGAAGAAAACCGCTCGATGGAAGTCATTGTACCGGATGATCAATTATCCTTAGCCATCGGCAAGAACGGACAAAATGTCCGCCTGGCCGTAAAATTAACGGGATGGAAAATCGATGTTAAAAGTGAATCTATGGCGGTAAAACAGGAAGAACAAGGACATGCCTCTTTGATGAAGATACCGGGAATCGGCGAAGCCATGGCGGAACGTCTCTTTAAGGAAGGTTTGAAAAGCGTTGCCATGATCGCTACAATGGATGCCGAATCGTTATCCATGATACAAGGTGTCGGCCAAAAAACGGCCTCCATGTGGATTGAAGAAGCCGGTAAGATTATTGATCAGGAAGCATTCGAAAAGAAAAATGCATAAGATTCAGTGAAACGGATTAAATATCCTTTTATTTAATCAGGAAGAGAGATTATTGGGGGTTTTACGCATGCCGAAGAAAAGAGTTTATGAATTGGCTAAAGAGATGGGTATGGAAAATAAAGAACTCATCTCCCGTTTGGAAAAGTTGGGAATCGCCGTAAAGTCCCATTCAAGCACACTGGAAGACAGCGAGTTAGAGAGGATTCAGCAGGCACTGTCCTCTAAAGAACCCACGGAAATGGTGGAACAGCGAATTAAATCCACCGTAATCAGAAGAAGAGCCGTTCGTCCCCCCATAGAGGAAATTAAAGAAAAACCGGCAATAAAAGAAGCGGAAGAAGAAGCGCCACCTGACCAAACGGAATTGAAAAAAGCCAAAAAGCCGCAGAAAGAAGTCCCCGCATCTGAAGGTATTACCTCAAAAGCAAAAGAAGCAAAGGAAACCGAGCCTCTGATTGAACCGGCCAAGGCGCCGCCGGCAAAAGAACTCCCCCAAAAGGAACCGGCTGAAACGGTACCGGTTGAAGCCAAAGCGGAAAAGCAGCCCCCGGTAGAAGCAAAAGTCATTGAGAAGAAACGGTCGGCTCTGGAGAAGGACCAACCGGAAGCATCCGCAGAAGTGGTCAAAATGACCCTCAAGAAGGTAGAAGGACAAAAGGCTGCACCGAAAGATGAACGCCCCCTCCCCAAAGAGGACAAAAAGGAAATTACTCCGAAGCCGGAGCTGAAGATCGTTAAAGACGCCGAGCCTGCGAAAGCGGAAACGCCGGCAGCTGCAGCGGAGCGGTTGAAGAAAAAAGGGAAGAGGCCCGTCGAAGTTTTAATGGACGAACCCGCCCCGACGAAGAAAAAGGCTTTCATTAAAAAGCTTGTCGATAAAAAAGACCGCCGGGAAGATAAGGAAAGGGAAGAAAGACCGAACAAATGGCGGGATGAGAAGAAAACGGCCGTCGCCAAAATGAAAAAGACTCTCATTACCGTCCCGAAGCCGATCAAAAGGAGGCTTAAAATCGGCGAAGCAATCACCGTTGCCGAACTGGCCAAAAGAATGAGCGCCAAAGCCAATGAAGTTATTAACAAACTCATGGGACTCGGTTTGATGGTGACGATCAACCAACCCATTGATTATGACGCGGCTGTCCTCATTGCCCATGAATTCGGATACCAGGTGGAACAAGCCGATTATGAATTCGATGAATCGCTGCAGAAAGCTGAAGGGGAAATCAAAAATCTGAAACCGCGAGCACCGGTGGTGACAATCATGGGGCACGTCGATCACGGAAAGACATCCCTGCTCGACGCCGTCAGGCAAACCAATATTATTGACGGCGAAGCGGGTGGTATCACCCAGGCCATCGGCGCTTATCACGTTCATATTAAAGACCGGGATATTGTCTTCCTTGACACACCGGGTCACGAAGCTTTTACGGCCATGAGGGCCAGAGGCGCAAAGGTAACAGACATCGTCGTCCTTGTCGTCGCCGCCGATGACGGCGTCATGGAACAGACCATTGAAGCCATCAATCATTCTCGTGTGGCGGGTGTACCGATTATCGTCGCCATCAATAAAATCGATAAACCCGGCGCGGATCCGGGAAAAATCAAACAGGTGCTGACGGAATATAATCTCGTATCGGAAGAATGGGGTGGCGATACCATTATGTGTGAAGTATCGGCCAAGCAGAAACAGGGGATTGAAGACCTTCTCGAAATGATTCTTCTTCAGGCTGATATTATGGAATTACGGGCCGATCATGATATACCGGCCCGCGGCGTCGTCATTGAAGCGAAACTCGACCGGGGAAGAGGACCCGTTGCGACGGTCTTAATCCAGGAAGGCACCTTGCGCGAAGGGGCGGCATTTGTATCACGAACGGAAGCCGGCCGAGTGCGGGCCATGATCAATGATCAGGGACAGCGGGTTAAAGAAGCAGGCCCGTCCATGCCGGTTGAAGTGATCGGTTTTTCAAGAGTCCCTCAGGTGGGCATGGAGTTCGTGAATATTGAGGATGAAAAGAAGGCGCGGAATATTGCGGATTACTGGATCAGAAAAGAAAGGGAAAAGGAGCTTTCCAGATCGTCCAAGATCACTCTTGAGCAGTTGTATGAAAAAATCAAAGAAGGCGTGAAGGACCTGAATGTGATTATCAAAGGAGACGTCCAGGGATCAATCGAAGCCCTGACGGAGGCCTTAAATAAGCTAAGCACCTCGGACATCAAGCTGAAAATTATTCATAGTTCCACGGGAACCGTTACGGAAACCGATGTGATGCTCGCCTCGGCATCCGATGCCGTTATTATCGGCTTTAATGTCCGACCGGATGCAAGAGTTATGGAGTTGGCCGAGCAGGAAGGCGTGGAGATCAAGCTCTATGACATTATTTACAACGTCATCGCCGACGTGAAAGCGGCGATGGAAGGCCTGTTGGAACCGATCTATAAGGAAGTGGTCCAAGGACGGGCCGAGGTAAGGGAACTGTTCAAAGTCCCCCGGGTGGGCACCATTGCCGGCAGCTATGTAACCGATGGTAAAATATCCCGAAACGCCCAGCTCAAGCTGGTCAGAGACGGCGTCGTCGTCTATGACGGTAAAATCTTCTCCCTGAAAAGATTCAAGGATGACGTGCGGGAGGTGACGTTCGGGTTTGAATGTGGTATCGGCATAGAAAATTTCAACGATGTCAGGCCGGGGGATATTATCGAGTCTTACATTAATGAAAAAATTGAAAGAACATTATAATTAAAGAGTCACCGGCATCATGGTTGTGGGAATCGGATTGATCGAGTTGCGGATCGTGGGATGTAATTCTCTCAAAGAGAAAAGAGGCGTCTTAAGCCGCATCATTAAACGGACACAAAACGAGTTTAATGTATCCATTGCGGAGGTCGGCGACAATGACAACTGGAAAAAAGCAAAAGTCGGATTCAGTGTCGTCGGTAACGACACCGGTTATATTAACGCCAAGATCGATCATATTCTGAGATTTATAGACCGTATGAAACTGGCCGAAATCATCAATACGAAATTTGAAATTTCGCATTTTTCCGACTGGATGGATCCCAGTCATTATATTGAAGGCAAATACGATGCCGTTTAAGAGGGCTGATCGTGTCGCCGATCTTATTCAAATTGAATTATCGGATATCCTGTTGCGACAGATACAGGATCCGCGGCTGAAAATGCTGACGATTACAGACGTTAAGCTGACGGATGATCTCCGTTCGGCAAAAATATTTTTTATTGAAATGGGCAAGGATGAGTGCGATCCACAGTGCATGCTGGGGCTGGAAAAGGCTACGGGATTCTTGAAAAGAGAATTGGGGAAAAGATTACAACTCCGATACGTACCGGACATCCGTTTTATCGTAGATAACTCATTTGCGCACGGCAGCCGTATTGAAAAGTTGATCGCGGAAATCCACCAATCAGAGGAAACGAATGATAAGTAAAATCATCGAACGGATACACCATCACGGCAATTTTCTGCTTACGTCGCATGTCAGACTGGACGGCGACGCGCTGGGATCGGAGCTGGCCTTATACCATGTACTGACGGCGATGGGGAAAAAAGTTACCATTTACAACGAAGATACCACACCGGAACGCTACCGTTTTTTACCCGGCAGTCGGGTCATCGTCCATGAATGGCCGAATACGACGGAAATGGATGTGGTTTTTGTGTTGGATTGCAGTACCTTGAAAAGGATCGGTAAAGAAGCACATCGACTGGCAGAGATGAAACATATCATCAGTATCGATCATCACATTGAAAGCGGCGGAGGTGGCGGTTTGACCTTTCGTGATGAACATGTCAGTTCAACGGGGGAAATGTTGTATCGTCTCTTTGAACAGATGGACATCCGTCTTTCAAAGGAGGCGGCAACCAATTTGTATGCCGCTATCCTGACGGATACCGGAGGGTTTCGCTACGGAAATACGAAGGAGGCAACATTATTTGCCGCGGGCCGGCTGGTCGAACGGGGCGCCGATCCTCAGTGGATATCGGAAAATATATATGATAACGAACCGCTTGCCAAAATCAGGCTTTTGGCAAAGGTTCTGGAAACATTATCTTTTGATCTGGACGACAAAGTCGCATCCATCATCGTTGATCGACGAATTCTTGAGGCAACGGGTGCGCTTGCCGAGCACAGTGAGGGCTTTGTCGAATTTCCCCGCTCGATAAGAGGTGTCCAGATTTCGATCCTGTATAATGAATTGGCCGAAAATCAATTTAAATTAAGCATGAGATCAAAAGAAAAAATCAATGTCGAAAAGATCGCCAGAGCTTATGGCGGCGGAGGGCATCCAAACGCCGCCGCGTTTACCGTAGAAGGCAGGTTAGAGGATATCAGACGAGACGTAATCAAGACGATCGGATTCTATTTAAAATAGAAACAAACGCTACGCAGCATTAGAGATGAATGGCATTGTCGTTATTGATAAACCATCGGGAAAAACCTCTCACGACGTGGTGAAAGAGGTCAAAAAGATTCTCGAAATCAAAAAGGCCGGGCATACGGGGACATTAGATCCCCTGGCCACAGGTGTTCTTCCCGTTTGCATTAATGAAGGCACGAAGCTGGCTCAGTTTTTCGCAACCGGAACCAAAGATTATCGGGCGACGATGTTGCTGGGTGTTACAACGGATACTCTCGACAGTGACGGGAAAATTGTCACTCAGCGTCAAATTAATGTCGATCAGGCAGAAATTGAGGAGGAAGTGACCAAATGGATCGGTACAATAAAACAGACCCCTCCCCGGTATTCAGCTTTGAAATTTAAGGGCAAACCCCTTTATAAATGGGCCCGACAGGGCGTGAATATTGCGGCCAAGCCAAGGCATGTTGAGATACTTTCTATCACGATTGAAGACATTAAGCTTCCTTTCGTAACCTTTAACGTTTCCTGCTCGAAAGGAACATACATACGGTCCCTCTGCTCGGATATCGGCGAATCGTTAGGATGCGGGGCATGCCTCACCGGACTGAGAAGGACGAGAAACGGCGAATTTTACGATCAGTCGGCGATCGCCCTGGAAGTGATCGCCCAGGAAGAAAAAAAACATGCCCTGGTAAGATGTATTATTCCCCTGGTGGATACCCTGATGGATTTCACATCCATCGCCATTGATGAAACCTTGGCGAATAAAATTAAATCGGGGCATCAACCGACCGCGGAAAATATGAATACGCATCAATTTCCTTTTCTTGATGCCGGAGCTATGGTAAAGTTTGCAACAAATAACAGCCTGATAGCCATCGGAAAGGTCCTGTACTCCCATGACGAAATCAATACGCTGCGAAATACACAGCCGGCGGTAAAAATAATGAGGGTATTCAATCACTAAGGCATTGAAAACCATGACCGGCGGATAGGATATTATGTCATAAGGTGGTTGGTTGTTAGCTTAAAAGAATTTTAAATGATCAATAAATATATCTGAATATTGAATGGAGGATAGGAAGCAGTGTTAGATTCAGAAAAAAGAAGCGAGATCATCAGTAATTACAAATTGCACGAGAATGACACAGGATCACCGGAAGTCCAGATCGCCTTGCTGACGGCACGGATTGAATACTTAACGGAGCACTTTAAGACCCATAAAAAAGACCATCACTCTCGCAGAGGTCTTTTAAAACTCGTGGGGCAGAGAAGAAGGCTTCTGGACTATCTGAAAAATAAAGACGTTGAAAGGTACAGAACCACCGTTTCACGTCTTGGTCTCCGAAAATAAGTAATGATCTCGTGACATAGTAGGCCGTTTGACATTCATATATCCTTGTCCACGGCTTCGTGCCGGACCACGATTAATAAATTCAATTTGAAAGGCGACAATTAAATGGCTAAGTGTTTTAGTGCGGATTTCGCGGGAAGACCCATTTCACTCAAGGCGGACTACATGGCCGGCCAAGCGGACGGTTCCATCCTCGCGACATATGGCGATACAGTCGTTTTGGTGACGGCGGTATCCATGAAAACCGGAAGAGAAGGAATCGATTTTTTCCCTTTAACGGTTGATTATCAGGAAATGACCTTTGCCGCAGGGAAGATTCCCGGCGGTTTCTTTAAACGGGAAGGACGCCCCAATGAACGGGAAATATTAACATCCAGAATCATCGACCGTTCCCTACGCCCGTTGTTCCCCAAGGGTTACACCTCTGAAACTCAGCTGGTCGCAACGGTGTTGTCCGTTGACAGCGAAAATGATTCCGACGTTACGGCAATGACGGCGGCATCAGCCGCTTTGGCAATATCGGATATTCCTTTTAAAGGACCTGTTGCCGGCGTCCGCATCGGACGTATCGAGGGTCAGTTGGTTTGCAATCCACCTTCTGCGTTAATGGAGCAAAGCGACCTGAATATTTTCATGGTCGGTCGGAAGGTCCCCCGGGACACCGACGGAGCGGAATTCGACGTCAACCTGGTGATGCTGGAGGGTGATGCCAGCGAAGTCAGTGAAGACGTTGTCGTTGACTCCATCAACTTTGGACTGGAAAGTATCAGGCCCGTGATCGAATTACAGGATGCCATGCGCCAGCAGATCGGCAAACAGAAAAGAACCTTTGAAGTCAAAGCGGCGGATGAAAATCTGCTGGCCAGGATTTCCGAACTTGCGGAACGTGACCTGAGGGATGCCTATACAACCCCGCGAAAGCAGGAACGAAACGCCAAACTTGATCAAATCAGGGAAAAAACTCTGAAAAAGATTTCCCCTGATGATCCGGCACTTTCGGCAGAAGCGGCAAATCTGCTTGAAGAGCTGGAACGTCAAATTTTGCGTAATATGATATTGCAGGAAAAAAGACGGATCGACGGCCGGAGCAACACGGAGATCAGGCCGATCAGTTCCGAGGTTTCAATTCTGCCGCGTGCTCACGGATCGGCCCTGTTCAACAGAGGGGAAACTCAGGCTCTCGTTGCACTGACGCTGGGGACGTCATCGGATGAACAGCGGTTGGATTATATTAATGGCGAAGAGATGCGCTCCTTTATGCTGCATTATAACTTTCCGCCCTTCAGTGTCGGCGAAGCAAGACCTTTACGAAGCCCGGGAAGAAGAGAGATTGGCCATGGGAACCTGGCAAGGAAGGCCCTGGTTCCTGTTCTCCCGTCCCAGGAAACATTTCCCTATACGATTAGAATCGTTTCCCAGATTCTATCATCCAACGGGTCATCGTCCATGGCGTCGGTTTGCGGTGGATCGTTGAGTCTGATGGATGCCGGCGTGCCGGTTAAAGACAGCGTTGCCGGGATCGCCATGGGACTGTTGAAGGCCGACGATCAAGTCGTCATCCTTTCCGATATTTTGGGCGATGAAGATCACGCGGGGGACATGGATTTTAAGGTCTGCGGGACGAAAAACGGCATTACCGCCATGCAGATGGATATCAAGATCGACGGCATCAATGAAGATATTTTGAGAAAAGCGCTCCAGCAGGCAAAAGACGGCAGGATTTTTATTATTGAAAGACTGCGCGAAACTATTTCGGAGCCGAGAAAAGACATTTCCATCTACGCACCCAGAATCACAACCATTAAGGTCAAACCAGACAAAATCCGGGATGTCATTGGGACGGGCGGGAAGAATATCCGACAAATCATCAGTGAAACGGGTGTCAATATTGATGTAGAGGATGACGGAACTGTGACGATAGCATCCATTGACGCCGACGCCGCCTTAAAGGCCGTCGCCATGGTCCGCTGGCTCACGGAAGAGGCGGAAATCGGTAAAATTTACAAAGGTGTCGTTAAAAAGATCGTCGATTTCGGCGCCTTTGTCGAAATACTGCCCGGAACGGAAGGCTTGTTGCACATTTCTCAATTGGCGAAGGAAAGGGTCAACAAAGTGACGGACATTCTCAGCGAAGGCGAGGAGGTCATGGTCAAGGTTCTGGAAATCGATAAACAGGGGAAAATTCGCTTAAGCCGAAAGGAAGCACTGGGCACTCATGTTCAATAAGACCGTTCTGGACAATGGCATTCGGGTCATCTCGGAACAGATCGATCACGTAAGATCCATAACCATCGGTGTCTGGGTCCATTGCGGATCGCGTTACGAGGACAGCAAAACAAACGGTCTGGCCCATTTTATTGAACATATGCTCTTTAAAGGCACCCCAAAACGCTCCGCCTTTGATATCGCATCGGCCATCGATTCCGTGGGCGGTGTGATGAATGCTTTCACCGGCAAAGAGTTGACGGCTTTCTATATTACGATACCCGACTATCATCTTCCCCTGGCCATTGATCTGTTGGCCGATATCTTTAAAAATTCGCTTTTTGAAGAGGCGGAAATCGGGAAAGAAAAATCGGTGATCCTCCAGGAAATCAAGATGGTAGAGGATACACCCGATGAGTACATTCATGATTTCTTTGAAGCCCTGTTTTGGAAAGAGCATTCCCTCGGTCTCCCCGTCCTGGGAACAAAAGATCTGATCAAAACCTTTGAGAAAGAAGCCCTGGTCCGTTTCTTTCAGTCGCGATATATCGGGAAAAACCTTGTTATAACCGCCGCCGGCAACCTCAACCACGACGGCTTGGCGGCCATGGTCGAAAAGGCATTTGATTCTCCGGAACAACAACCCGATTCCCAGATAAACGTATTGCCGGATGTATCATCCGCCATCGCCGTGATGGAAAAAGACTTGGGGCAGGTCCATTTCGTCATCGGAACCCTTGCCCCCTCGGCCATTAACCCCAAAAGATACCAAAGCCTTTTACTCAATACCGTTCTTGGTGGCAGCATGAGTTCGAGACTTTTTCAAAACATAAGGGAAAACAGAGGGTTAGTTTATGCCATCCATTCCTATCTGGCCCAGTATATGGACGTGGGCATGCTGGGCATCTATGCCGGCGTTGCGGAAGACAACCTGCATGAGGTTATTTCCCTGATCTTTGACGAATTATATCGACTTTGTAACGATCCGTTGACGGATCAAGAAATTCTGTCGGCCAAGGAGCTATTGAAAGGCAACTATCTCCTGAGTATGGAAAGTACGGACAACCAGATGATCAAACTTGCGAAAAACGAAATCTGCTTCGGCCGGAATATTTCCATGCAGGAAATTATCGACCTTATAGAAGAAATTGATAAGGAAGGCGTCCGTAACCTGGCCTGTGAAATTTTCAATCCCGGCAATATTTCCATTGCCGCCATGGGCCACGTATCGGAAAATGATTTGACCCTTGATATCATCAGGTCATAGTTCATAAAATCATTGGGGGGAGATTGATCCCATCATATGACAACGGCATTAAAAGTATCGGTGAAGAAAATGGCTGGAAATGATGATCTGCCCCTTCCGAAATACATGACGGAACATGCGGCGGGGATGGATATATTTGCCGCCGTCAACGAAGAAACCACCCTGTTTCCCGGTGAGCGCAAACTCATTCCAACGGGTATCGTCATTGCAGTTCCTGAAGGATACGAGGGCGAGGTCAGGCCCAGGAGCGGTCTGGCTATCCACCACGGGATAACACTTTTAAACTCACCCGGCACCATCGATTCAGATTACCGGGGCGAGGTCGGCATTATTATGATCAATCACGGTACGAAACCATTTGTTGTAAAACGGGGCGACCGTATCGCACAATTGCTTATTCGCCCTGTTTGTCAAGTCTTATGGGATGAAAACGGCAATGTCAATCAAACCGAAAGAGGCCGCGGAGGATTTGGTCACACAAAATGATTCGAACTAAAAAAAGCAGCGTCGATAAAAAACATATCGTCAACAAAACATACGCCGAAATCAATGCCAGGATCAAAGAGCGAAAAGCGGTTGTGGTCACGGCAGAAGAAATCATCGACATCGTCGAGAAACACGGTGATGTGGAAGCAGCTAAAAGAGTGGATGTCGTGACGACGGGAACATTCAGTCCCATGTGTTCATCAGGCGCCTTCCTGAATGTCGGCCATACGTCACCCCGGATAAGGGCATCCCGGGTCTGGCTCAACGATGTTCCCGCTTATGGCGGCGTTGGTGCCGTCGATTGTTATATCGGCGCAACCGAAGTGGCGGAAGGTGATCCGCTTAACCGAGTCTACCCGGGGGAATTTAATTACGGGGGGGGACATGTGATCGAAGATCTGGTGGCCGGCAATGTCATCCGCTTAAGGATGGAAGGCTACGGGACCGACTGCTATCCATCGAGAAAACACGAAAAAAACATAACCATCAACGAGTTGCGTAATGCCATTTTATTCAACCCCAGAAATGCTTACCAAAACTACAGTTGTGCCATCAATTTGTCCGATAAGACCATTTACACGTATATGGGTATGCTGAGGCCGCGTATGGCGAATGCCAATTACGCCACATCCGGTCAATTGAGCCCGCTTTTAAATGATCCCTACTATAAAACCATCGGTATCGGAACAAGAATCTTTTTAGGCGGCGCACAAGGCTTCGTCGCATGGCACGGCACGCAACACAACCCTGAGGCGCCAAGGGGTAAAAACGGCGTACCGCGGGAGGGGGCAGGAACCCTTGCCACAGTGGGAAACCTCAAGGAAATGAGCGCCCAATGGCTCATCGGCGCCAGCATGCTGGGTTATGGGGTTTCCTTATATGTCGGCATAGGGATTCCCATCCCTCTGTTGAATGAGGAAATGGCCCGTTATACGGCGATCAAAGATGAAGACATCTATACACAGATTTACGATTACAGTATGGATTTTCCCAAAGGAACCGCAAAAAGCCTTGGTGAAGTCAGTTACAAGGATCTCCGAAGCGGAGAAATAACCTTCAAAGGGGAACAAGTGGTCACCGCCCCTCTATCAAGTTATTATAAGGCAAGAGACATTGCCAACATCCTGAAGGAGTGGATTGAGCGGGGTTCCTTTTTTCTGGGCGAACCGCAACAACGACTTCCCCTTACGGATGGGTAGAAAGTTAGCGCAGCATTAGAGCTTTTTATATTATTTCGACTATTTTATATTGCACAAAATAAACATTTGCTATATGAGACACGGAAGCTCTTTTCTATTTCTTTCCTGCATTGCGAAAGGATATCTTTAAGCATGAAGCTTGGTAGATACTTTATCGTATTGATTGTGCTGGTTTTAAGCCTCATCGCACTTGGCAACAGAGGGATATTAGACAATTATATGATGGGGAAAAGACTCCAAACGCTCAAACAGACCAACCGCGAAATTGCCCTGAAAAACAATCAGTTAAAAGCAAAAATTATGCTTCTGAGAAATGATCCTTCATACATCGAAACCATAGCTCGAAACGAATTGGGGATGGTCAAAGAAGGTGATATTGTATACCGGACGGTGAGATGAGTCGGAAGGGAATGGCCACATTTAATGCATCTCTCCGCATAACTGGCATTAATTTTGAATAAGTTTAGGATGATTGATTCGCACATAACAATTTTTTTAATTCTTTTGTTCTAATGATTATTTAGCGGTGATCCCATGTTTGACATAAAGAGTTTATTTGTAGGCAGTAAGAAACTGGTCGGGTTAGACATCGGTTCCCGTGCAATTAAAATGGCCGAAGTATTAGATACTCCCAAAGGATACCTTCTCAACCGATTTTCTCAAATTTCCCTCCCGACCGGCGTCATTGTCGATGGCATGCTTGTAGAGTATGACGTCTTAACGGACACGATAAAAAACCTTTTTAAACAAGCCAAATTTAAACCCAAGCATGTCGTCACGTCCCTGTCAGGACAGTCGGTCATTGTCAAAAGAGTCAACATCCCCACGATGGAAGAAAGTGAAGTCCGCGACATGATCCATGACGAAGCCAGTAAATATCTGCCTTTTGATAATATGGACGATGTTGATTTCGATTTTCAAATTCTGGGAGAAAACGAATACAATCCGAACCAAATGGATGCTTTGATTGTGGCGGTAAAGAAGGATTATATCGAGCCTTTCGTCGATGCCATCGAAAATGCCGGTGTTTCCGTTGCCATTATGGATGTCGATTCATTTGCCATTGAAAACATGTATGAGGTCAATTACGATCCGGAAGAAAATGACTTGGATGTTCTCATCAACATCGGGGCCAGTATCACCAATATCAATGTTGTGAAAAACGGCGCCCCCATTTTCCTCAGAGACTTTAGTTTAGGGGGAAACGTTGTCACCGAAGCCATTCAGGAAAAATTCGGTGTATCCTTCGAAGAAGCCGAAAAGATGAAAGAGGAAGGAACCGGAGGTGATGAAACGGCGGAGCGTGAATTCAGAGAAAGCCTGCTTAGTTTTGCGGAGGTCATCTGCCTGGAAATCGAAAGGTCCGTTGATTATTTTCGATCGACATCAGGCGGCGAAAACATCAAACAAATCCTTCTGTCGGGGGGAGGCGCCAAAATCCCCGGACTCGCTACCGACCTAACGCAACGGCTTAATATTGATACCGACATCATCGATCCTTTTAGAAAACTTGAATATAATAGAAAAAATATGGACGAATCGTATATTGAAAATATGGGTCCCGCCGTAGCCGTGGGGATTGGATTGGCTTTAAGGAGAGTAGGCGACAAATGATTAGTATCAACCTCCTTCCATACCTTGAAAAGGAAAAGAAAGCGAATATCGCCCGTCAGTTAATCATCATTGTCGGCACTGTCGGAATTTTCTTTTTGATTATAGCTTTCATACAGATTTATATGATGAAGAGCATTTCAAGTTTGCAAGCGGATATCAAGACAAAGAAAGCCACCCTGGCCAAATTAACCAAAACGATCGGCGACATTGAAAAAGCAAAACAAGACAAAAAAATATTGGAACTGAAATTAGCCGCCATCAACAGCCTCGAAGGAAACCGCCTTTATCCCGTACAGTTGCTGGATGAAATCGCATCCTTGGTGCCCACTAATAACATCTGGCTGGAGAACATCTCCCAACGGGGAACACGTCTGCAAATAAAGGGGGTCGGCAGGGATAATATCGCTGTCAGCCTTTTTATGAAAGCTGTTGAAATGTCCGGTTATATCTCATCCGTCGAAATCATATCTTCAAAGCAAGTCAGAAAAGCCAACACGGACCTTCAGGAGTTTACATTATCTTGCGTGCTTCATAAGGGAAAATAACCTATGGATATAACACTCGATACCATCAAGAACTTATCTCCCCAAAGAAAAGCCATTGCAATATTGATCATATTGGCTTTGCTGGGCTATTTCTACTATTTCTTTTTTCTACAATCGGCCATCGCCAAGAAGGCCGCTCTATCGAAACAGCAGACAAAGCTTGAGCAGCAGATAACCGAAAAATCGCGCCTGGCGGCACAAAAAGACCGCTATCTGAGGGAGGTGGCCCTGCTGCAGGAAAATCTTGAAACCGTCTTACAGAAACTGCCCAACGAACGTGAAATACCGGAACTTTTTCAATCCGTCGCCGTATCAGGCAAAAATACGGGCGTTGACTTTATCCTATTCCAGCCTGAGCGGGTGACCAAGGCAAAACCGGCACCGCCCCAAAGGACCGCCAAAAACAAAAAGTCGTCCGCCCAGGTGTCCGAAAAGGAAAAATTTTATGAAGAGATACCTTTAAAGATATCCGTGAGCGGTGGTTTTCATAACATCGTTCTTTTCTTTGAAAAAGTGGCAAACCTGCCCCGAATTATTAATATTGAAGAAATAACGATGGGCGAAGGACAAGATGTTAAAGAAAAAGGGTATATTATCAAAACATCCTGCTTAATGAAAACGTATATGTTTCTGGGAAATGAGGATGAAAAAAAGAAATAGCGACGCTAAAAGAAGAATAAGAATTGACAGGATTACCTTTGGAATTGCTCTACTTCTCATTCTTTCCCCCTTTTCGGCGGAAAAAACTTGTAGCGCAAATGCAAAGGATGAAACAAAGTCAACAATCACCGCAACGCAAGATTTAGCCTTTAAACCGAACTATCGATACAATTGGATAGGACGGCCCGATCCTTTCAAGCCCTTTATTGAAATTAAGGCAAAGGCGGAAAAAAAGGAAAAAAAGAAAGCGGTCGGTTCACGTCCCATATCTCCGTTGCAAAGACTCGAACTTAGTGAAATCAGACTCGTCGGCATCGCCGGCAACGATCGTGTTCGAAAAGCGATTGTGGAGGACAATCAGAAGAAGTTTTATCCCATTGAGGTGGGAACGGCCATCGGCACAAACAATGGCGTGATAAAGGAAATTCTCGTTGATCGAGTGGTGATTGAAGAAAAGTCCAAGGTTCTGGGCAGAATTAAAGTAAAACATATAACCATGAAACTTCATACAAGCGAAGGTGAGGTAACACAATGAGATTACACATAAAATGGCTGATGATTGTTCTGGCGATCTTTTCGTTGGTGCTTATGGAAAACCATCAATCAGCAATCGCTGAATCCACCACTCAGCAGGATGTCGGCATTGGATATGTTGAAGACATCACCTTCGAAAAAATGGTGGGAAAAGAACGGATCGCCATTTCCGTTTCCAAGCAGCCCGTTCTTAAAATTGAATCCCCAAAGGCCAATTCTGTCATTATGACATTAGAGAATATGGTACTCGCCAATGATCTTAAGCGACCTCTTGGCGAAGGTCTGATGAAGAACATCATAAAAGTTTTGCCGTATGAGAATACCACTAACGGCAACCAAGCGGTTGTCCTGGAAACGGAAACAAAACAACGGGCACCGTATAGTGTAAAGCAGGAAAACCGCAGCATTTTTCTCGATTTCAATATCAGTGCCGCATCTCCGGTCGGGGAAGAATCGCCTATTACCTCGGCGATGAATCGCCCGGAAAAAAAAGAGCCGGACACCGCAAGTCCTTCAGATAACGCCCCGGCCGTCGATCAGGAACGTAAGATTACCATCGATTTTCAAAACGCCGATATCAAGAGTGTCCTGCGCCTTCTGGCGGAAACGGGCAATGTGAATATCGTTTCTGGAGATGATGTAAAAGGTGCCGTCACCGTCAGTATGAAGCGGATTCCCTGGTCGCAGGCCCTCGATACGGTCCTTGCCATTAAGAGCCTGACCAAGAAACAAGAAGGCAACGTTATTACCGTCATGACCCTGAGTCGATTTAAAAAGGACGAAGCGGACCGAAAAGCCGCTGAAGATGAATTCAAAAAGACGCAACAGGCTGAACTGATTGAAAAAGGGAAACTGAGACAGGTCAGCATCGAAGCGAAAATCGTCGAGGCGTCGGAAGATTTTGTCAGGAACTTAGGCGTTCACTGGGGTGTGGCCAATGCCTCCAGCATAGGAAGCACGCCTTATGGCGTGGTGGCGGGAACAAACCCTGAAGTCGGAGCGACGACGACTCTGCCGAATGACATTGGCTTAACCGCAAGCAACCTGGCCATTAATTTCCCGTCCACAATCACCGCGGGAACGCCCGGTATAGGATTCATCGTCGGGGGCACGAAAGCGGTTTTAGATGCCCAATTGTCCGCCCTGGAGACAAATAACCAGGGTCAAATCATTTCTTCACCAAAGGTTACAACGATGGATAATGTCAAAGCGACGATTAAACAGGGGGAGGAAATACCCTACACGACCGTCGATAACGAGGGTAACCCGACCGTCAGCTTTAAGGACGCTCTCCTAAAACTGGAAGTAACCCCCAAGATTACGGAAGACAATAAGATCTCCATGACGATTTTGGCGTCAAATGACCGCGGCAATTATGCGAGGGTCACGGAACTTCAGGGTAATGTTCCCATTGTCAAGAACGAGGTTAATTCAACCGTTGTGGTAAGGGATGGTGATACGATTGTCATTGGGGGTGTCTTAAAAACGGAAGACACGAAGGGAACGAGCGGTGTGCCCTGGCTGTCGAAGATACCCATTCTGGGCTGGCTCTTCAAGACCGAGAGTATAACCAAAACCAAGAGGCACCTGCTGATTTTTGTGACGCCAAAAATTATCCAGGACAATCGGGTATAGCTTGTTTAGTGTATCCATTGTGTTTGTTCATCATGACTGACAAATAGCACTAAACTTTTGGTCATTGATGGTATTGTATAAAACCCATAGCTTACATAATCGTTTCGGCGATATCTCATTTCCTTTTAGGGGGATAAAATGGCACGGATGCTCAAGGTTAAGTACCTTAAATTATTGATACCGATCCTTTTGCTTTATATTCTTTACGGATGCGGAGGTCCGGTGGGTGAGTCGGAATCCGATTCTTCATCAACAACATCCGCCAGTTATCTGGACTTATTAGCCTCTTCATCCGAAATGAACAGTGCCGGAACATCAACCGTCACACTGACTGCGCTTGTCAAGGACAGCCGTAACAGAGCGTTATCCGGAGCCACCGTCGATTTTTCAGCCGATTCGGGTTCCTTAATCGTCAACAGCGCGACAACAGACGCATCCGGCCAGGCAACCGCCACGCTGGGGACGGGCGGAGATAAATCGAATCGCACCATTACGGTCACGGCGACGTCCGGTTCCATTACTTCAACCAATACGATTGCCGTCGTCGGAACAACGATAGACATAAGCGGTCAGGACGGCCTGGCCTATAATTCATCCGCTGAATACACATTCACGCTGAAGGATTCCGCCGGCAACGGCATCCCCAACCAGACGATGACCATCAGCAGCCTGTATAACACGCTTGACCGTTCAATCATAACGACCAACGGCAGCGGGCAGGGAACCGCCACCCTCACGGCGACGGACAGCGTGGGTCATGAGGATACCATTTCTGCCAGCGCATTTGGAGCCACCGGGATAAAGACCGTCAATGTCGATACGGTAACATTCACTTTTACGGCCCCGACGGCAAACTCAACGATTAATATTAACACCCCAACCAATGTAACGGTAAACTACACCAGCGGTGCCACACCACAAGCGGGGGTAACCATCTTGTTTACAACGTCCCGTGGTGTCCTGAGCGCCGATACGGCCGTGACAAACGCTTCAGGCAATGCAACCATTCAGATCCAATCAACCAATGTCGGGGAGGCCATTCTAACGGCCTCCGTCGCCGCGGGTCCATCCACCCAGTTGCCCGTGGAATTCCTTGCCACAAATCCTGTCACCATCGAGCTGCAGGCAAATCCATCGGTCATCGTAACAAATATCGGATCAGCGACAACGCAGAGAAGCACCATCACGGCTGTTTTGCGTGACAGCGCCAATAATCCGGTCAAAGACAAAAAAGTCAATTTCACTCTGACATCCGATCCCAGTGTCGGGTTTCTCTCTCCCGATTCGGCAACGACGAACAGCTTCGGCTCGGCAAGCGTTTACTACATTGCCGGATCGTCCTCCAGCGGCATTGACGGTGTTGTGATCCAGGCATCGGTTGAAGGAACGACCCTTTCAAAAACCGTCAACCTCACAGTGGCGGGAACGGCGCTGTTTATTTCCGTGGGTACGGGCGATAAGATATCGAAGCACAATACAGAGACCTATAGAAAAGACTTTACCGTCATTGTAACAGATGCAGCCGGCCATGCCGTCCCGGATGCTTATGTGACGGCCCGTTTGACGCCCATCGCCTATTTGAAAGGAATCTATACAGCTGCCGGGCAGGTTCTAACATTGGGTTCATCGCACCCGAATCCACCATTATCGCCCTATGCCGATCCGTTGCTCACAATGAACCACTGTGGAAACGAGGATATAACATACTGGCCGGATACCAGCCGTACATTAAACGGCTGGCTCGATGAATATGAAGATTACAATGGAAACGGCAGCCTCGATCCGGGGAATATTGCGGCGGTCTCGTCTTCCGTTACCACCGACGAAAATGGACTGGGGACCGTCAGTATTTTTTATACCAAGCAGTATGCCTCCTGGGTGTATGTCAGGCTGGATGTGACCGTCTCTGTCGGCGGCACGGAAGGAACGGCCCATCAGATATATTTACTCCGTTTTGCTGCAGATGATTACACAAGCTCGTTGCCACCCGACAGTCCCTATGGTTCGTCCACAACCTGCGCGGACGATAATTAGCATTTCGAATTGTATTAGAGCTCCTCACTTTTTATAAGAATGAAGGTAAGGAATTAAGGTGATGGTAAAATACAAAAGCGGATAGCTGAAAAAACATCCCTCATATCAATTTGCTTATGACGTATTTTATCCGGAATGCACGAATAATTCTTTCCCAATCCGGATGAAACACATAGAGTAATTTATAATTCCGTAATGACATAATTTCTTCAAATAATGTTCACAAGACCACGAATTTTTCCTTCTTGACACGATATAGTCGCTGTGTTAGGTTTCCGCCGTTTTTGCTTTCATCTGAAATCCTTAAAATTAAGGAGCATTCTTGAAAAAAGACGACCTCAAAGAAAGAGCCTCTTTTCTCTCCAACCTCGATGGTTATCTGGACCGGGGGTTGGATCAAATGGCCTTGTCCCAGACCATTGAGCGGCTGAATCGCTTCCCCTTTGATATCGATTTAAAAATGACGTACTGCGATATCTTGATGAAGATGGAACGGCATGATGATGCAGCCGTGATCATTGACGAATTGGAAGATACCTTTCTCAAATTGTCGAAAATATATGCCCATATGGGAGATATTCAAATGGGAAGGGAGCAATATCAGGAAGCTGTTTTATCTTACAAAAAATTCCTTTATCTTAATCCCAAATCCGGTAAAGCAGCCAAGATACGTCAGATATTACATTCCTTTCACAACAACTCCAAAACGGAGGCCAAAGAAAACGGGGATGAGGAGAGCCAAAACATCAACCAGGTAGCGCCCCATTTCCGGACCCTGACAATGGCCGAATTATATATTCGACAGGGTCATCCGGACATGGCGGCCGAAATATTAAAAGAAATCCTGAGGAATGAACCGGACAATCAAACGGCGGCCGATCGACTGCATCAAATAACAAATCCGCCAATAAATGCCACAGGTAGCCAGGACAAGCAAAAAACCATGAGGTTCATTGCCGAATTGGAAAAGTGGATAAAAAATATCAACAGAGTCAGAAATTATGCGGCCTGATATCAATCCGAATTCCGAAAAAAAGATCAGCTTTATTCAGTCTCAGCTCACGGCTTTTGATACCGAGGCCGTCCTTATTTTGGACCTGAAGAACATTCGTTACCTGACCGGTTTTACGGGAAGCGACGGAGCCCTTTTCATTGGTCAACAATTTGCCCTATTGATGGTCGACGGACGATATGTCACCCAGGCGGGCAGAGAATCTCAAGGTTTGGACATATACGAATATCGTGACAAAACAACCGGCATTCTGACCGTTATCAAAGATAAAAATATAAAAAATGTCGGTTTTGAACCGGTATCCATGAGCGCCGACATTTATTTAAAGATTATAGATGGAGCGAATGATATCTTTCTCACTCCGTTAATGGATCTGTTGAATTCCATGAGGGCAATTAAGAGTGAAGACGAAATCAATCTCATTAAAAAAGCCATTGACATATCCGCTGAGGCATTAAAATCCGTCGAACCGATATTGAGGCCGGGAATCAGTGAAATGGATATCGCCTTAGAACTGGAATATAAAATGCGCAGAAACGGTTCGGAACAGGTATCCTTTCCGACCATAGCGGCATCCGGCATCAATTCCGCCCTGCCCCATGCATCACCGGGCCGTCGCAAGCTCAAAGACGGAGATGCCTTGGTTATCGATTACGGCGCAACATATCGGGGGTATCATTCGGATGAAACATGGACATGCTTTATCGGTCACGCCGACGACAAGCAAAAGGAAGTCTATGACATCGTCAAGAAAGCCCACGACAGAGCGCTTGGCGAACTAAGAAGCGGCATAAACGCCAAGGATGTTGATGCAATTGCCAGGTCATACATTGCAGACAGCGGTTTTGACGGTTTTTTCCCCCATGGCACCGGGCATGGCGTCGGCCTGGACGTTCACGAGACACCACGCATAGCGGTCACATCGGATACCGTTTTGAAAGCGGGCATGGTCGTGACCATAGAACCCGGCATCTATATACCGGATTTATGGGGCATACGTATCGAGGATATGGCGTTAATCAAAGAAGACAGTTGTGAAATCTTAACAAAAACACCCAAAAATCTCAGGGTATTCGTTTGAAATTTTATAGATAAGAAAAAAAATTTTATTAACAAGGTGCATGTAAATGAAAGTATTTCCCGATGATCTTCTGTATAGTCGAGAACACATTTGGATAAGGGTTGACGGCGAAGTGGGCGTTGTCGGCATCACGGATTACGCTCAGGAAAAGATGGGAGAAATTCTTAATATCGAACTTCCTGAAGATGAGTCTACCGTGGAAATGGATGAGCCCTTCGGCACCATCGAATCCGCGAAAGGCATTGTTGAACTCATATCGCCCGTTACCGGCGAGATTATTAATATCAATGAAGATATTGCCGACGATATCGGCATTATCAACAGTGATCCTCACGATACAGGATGGTTGATTGTCGTTGAGCTAAGCGATATGGAAGAGTTGGACGAGCTTTTGGATGCCGAAGGGTATCACGACTTTCTGGTTCAGGAACTGGAGGTCGAATAGGTCAGCGTGAATCGATGGAGGTGCCTTCCCTTTGAAAAACTGAGCGCCTTTGAAAACATGGCGATCGACGAGGCCGTTTTTCGAGAAAATCAAAAAAATGACGTTCCACCCACATTGCGTCTTTATGGCTGGAGCGTCCCATCCGTTTCCATCGGTTATTTTCAGGATATTTCAAAAGAAGTCGATCAGGAGACCTGCCGAAAATACCAGTATGACATTGTCCGCAGACCAACAGGAGGCAAGGCCGTTTTTCATTTTAATGATTTGACCTATGCCGTCATCGGCAAAATAAATAATCAGCCCTTTACCGACGACGTCATTGGGACCTATAAAGTGATCAGCCATTGTATCTGTCAGGGTTTGGCAAAACTTAACATAAAGACGAAAATGGCCGAAAAAAAAAGGCCTTCCATTGAAAACGCCTTAGAAACCTTTTGTTTTTCCGTTCCCAGCATCCATGAGTTGCTCGTCGACGGGAAAAAGATATGCGGAAGCGCTCAAGTAAGATCTCATGGTTCCTTTCTCCAGCACGGGTCACTAATGATCAGCTTCGATCCTTTCAAAACACAGGAAGTTCTGCTGCCTCATCTCGATAGAAATACTCAGGTTTCCGAACTTTTACGATCCGTCACATCCCTCACGGACCATTATCAGGGCGAGATAGACATCCCTACCATCTGCCGCGCCTTTCGGGAAGGGATTGAAGACTCCTTGAAGATCCGCTTGATCGATGGACATCTTACCCGTGAAGAAAAAACGTTAAAAGAACATTTAATCCATAAATATAAAAGCAATGAATGGAACCAGACCCATCGGTGTTTGACGACATCGTCTCCGAACCCTTTCCCGGTGTAAATATTATTTCAGATGAAATCACGGTTATTTTTTGTTGCTATTTTTCAAAATATATCATATAAAAAGTCACTTAAATAAAGAATTGGCTCTAAGAAGCAACAGATGTAAAAAAAGAAAGCCCGCAATTTGCTAAGAATTATTGGGTTGAAAAAGTAAGGAGCGTGATCTCATAAGGGATAAAAATCAGGGTAGTTTACGGCGCAAGTTTGACGTGGAACGCCGTACTGCCCTTTTTTTATGTCGATTTTCATCAGGCAGGACATTAAAGCAAATATATATATTAATCAATAACATGGAAAGGATGGAACATTTTGGAAGTAAAAGTATTTGATAATGACGTGGAAAAGGCTTTGAAAATCCTGAAAAATAAGCTCTCCAAAAGCGGCTTGTTTAAGGAATTGAAGTTGAGAAGAGCGTATGAAAAGCCCTCCGTGAAGAAAAAAAGGAAGGCGATCGAAGCACGCAGGCGATTTGCAAAAGTTCAGCGGCGAAGAAGCTCATAATTTACAATTTTTAATACCATTATAACGGGACTTCAACGGTGAAAGATATACACTCAAGAATAATCAATACGGAAGAGAAACAATACCTCATAGACTCTCTATCCATAGAAGAATCCTGGCGCATCTTCCGTATCATGGCCGAGTTTGTTGAAGCCATCGAGGATCTTTCCAAGCTCAAACAGGCGGTTACTATTTTTGGATCGGCGAGGGTTCAGCCCGACGACCCGTATTATCAAAAAGCGGAACGCCTCGCGCGCCGGCTTGCCGAAAAGGGCTTCAGCGTCATTACCGGCGGCGGTCCCGGTATTATGGAGGCGGCCAACAAAGGCGCTGCCGAGGGAGGCGGCATATCCGTGGGACTGAACATTCGTCTGCCTTTCGAACAGAAGCCCAATCCCTATGCAAACCTCAGTCTCGATTATCATTATTTCTTCATCCGCAAGGTCATGTTCGTTAAATATGCCTTAGCCTATGTGATCATGCCCGGCGGTTTTGGAACCTTGGACGAACTTTTTGAAGCGTTGACATTGATTCAAACACGGAGGATCCGAAGTTTTCCCGTCATTATGATGGGAAGTGAATACTGGCAAGGTCTGATCGACTGGATGAAAGGCACCCTTCTACGCGAGGGCAAACTTCTACCGGAGGATATCGATTTGATCCAGATCATTGATGACCCTGAAGAAGCCGTTAAACATATTCAGAAGTTTGTCATTCTGTAAACACGCTCCAATTTACTGATCGCCATCAAGAGGATAACCATGCCATCCCGCCTTTCTCCGGATCCGGGACACGCCCTGGAAAACATTTTACACAGCATAAAACAGGGCCGGATTTCGCCTTGCTATTTGATTTTCGGAGAAGAAGATTATCTCGTCAGAGACGCTGCCGAAAAAATCGTTAACGCCATCCTCCCGTCCCTCGACAGAGATTGGAATTTCTTTGTTATGGAGGGTGAACAGGAAAATTTAGATCATCTATGCACATCTTTGCTAACGCCGTCCCTGATCGCCGGGGAAAAAGTCATATGGGTAAAAAACACCCAAATATTTTATTCCCGTCAGAACGTATCTGATTTAATTGAGAAGATACGCCTGTATCACGATCAGGATCCCTCCCGGGCAGCTAGAGATTTCGGCGTTTTCCTGGGGATTACCGGTTTGCAGATGGACGATCTGATCAACGGCGGGTGGGAAAAAATTTCGGACGACCAATGGCTGGACATGGTCGGCGTCATGGAAAGCGCCGAATCAAGAAATGCCTGGCTGTCCAAGATCGTTACGTATAGTCATGATCACGAATTGACAATCAATCCGCCCAAAAATCGAACAGACATTCTCCATGAGGTTCTATCACGAGGCATACCTTCAGGAAATCATTTGATCTTGACGGCAGGTTCTGTGGACAAGAGAAAAAAAATCTATAAGACAATCGTCGAAAGGGGAATCGTTCTCGAATTCACCCCATCCAAAGCGGAATCCCAACAACGGACCATGGTCATGGAAATGGCCCGCGACCGACTCGCAGCAAGCGGCAAGAAAATGGCACCTCTTGCCTGGACGGGCCTCGGCAGGAAAACAGGCTTCAGCCTGCGGGAATCCATGGAAGCCCTCGAAAAACTGATTTCTTATACGGGAGACCGATCTCTTATTCAAGAAGGAGATGTTGAGGAAATCATCGGAAAGACGAAAGAGGATCAGGTTTTTGATCTGACCGCCCCCTTGATAAAGAAAGATCTGGGCGCTGCCCTGATGAGTCTCGATGAGCTTCTGGAACGCGGCATGAATCCCCTTCAGATCTTAGCCATGCTTGTCCGGGAAGTCCGTCTTTTATTGCATGGAAAGATTTATGCAACCTCGGATCTTTTTACATCATTCGATAATAAAATGGACTATAACCGATTCCAGAAAAACGTCTATCCGGACATAAAAAAAATTGCGGCTGCAAAGGGAAAAGGAGGAAAGCACCTGGCAGGAATGCATCCATATGTTATTTATAATACATTAAAAAATGCCGACCGGTTTTCAACGGACAACTTGATCAGCTATTTGGAAGAGTTGGCTTCAATAGATATGGTCTTCAAAACAACGGCAAGGGATCCGAAATTGTTACTGGAAAGATTTATTGTGCGTTTCTGCAGCTGAATCAATAACGACGATCTACCCCGTGAGTGGCAAACAATCCAACCCATCCTCGAAGGGATTCATCTCCAACTTACAATTTTCTCATTTTCGCCAGCTCATTTTTCTTTCTGCGGGAAAGACGTTTAGCGGGACCTTTCTTTTTTGTTCCGGGAACACCGTTATCCTCATCATCGTCAGTATCGGCAAAATAGTCCGGCCTGTTTTGGGCATCGCTTATCCTGCCTTCAAAGTTCTGAGGAGAAATGGCGGCAACGTTTTTTCGTTCAACGTAGGAAATGATATCGCGATCCGATGTCACGACGACGACCTCTTCCTCCTTTGATCGAACAATCCTCTTGATCACATCATCCGCCCTCTCTCCCAGCCGGGAGTAAATGATAGAGATTCCGGATTCAAATTCACGTTCCTCAAAGGGGGAGCCGCTTTGCCAACCGTCAAAAACGACCGTTAATTTATGCCCCTTCTTTTTTTTATACAACGATACCAGCCGGACCAGTGCCCGGCGTCCCGCCTCCAGACTGTTTCTCTCAGAACGCCTCAACGTATCCAATTGCCGGATCATATTATAGCCATCGATGATGATATGCACTTTCCCCTGCCATCATGCTTTGATGATGCCCTTCATGGCCCTGATCGTATCGGCATAATCTCCGCTTTCGAAAATGGCCGCACCGGCAACAATAATATCGGTGCCGGCATTGGCGATCGATTCGATATTATCCAGTGTTACACCGCCATCGACTTCCAGCAATACGCCGGGCGCAATCCCGTCAATCAGCAGCCGGGCCGCCCTGATTTTTGCCAGACTGCTCTTGATGAATTTTTGGCCGCCGAAGCCGGGATTGACGGACATCAGCAAAAGGAGATCACAGTCGGGAAGGACCGGCTCAACCATCAGCAGAGGCGTCGCCGGATTAATCGTCACACCCGCCTGAACACCGGCTTCATGAATGAGACCGATGGTTCGATGCAGATGGGTTGTCGCCTCCGCATGAACGGTGATCATATCGCTGCCCGCCTCGGCAAAGGTCTTGATATACCTTTCCGGATTTTCAATCATTAAATGAACATCAAAGGGCAGTTGAGTCGTTTTTCTTAAAGAGGCAATCACACCGGGTCCAATGGTAATATTGGGGACAAAATGACCGTCCATCACATCGATATGGACCCAATCGGCCCCCGCTCTTTCTACGGCCCGGATTTCTTCCGCCAGCCTGCTGAAATCGGCGGATAGTATCGACGGTGCAATTTTTTTCATGGTCTGTTCCATCATCAGGTTCAAGTAAGCCGCTACCGCGGCAGCCACGGCACAGTCATCCCTTATCATAAAACTTCTAAATAAATCCATCATATCCGCTTGCG
>JAFGLN010000022.1 GCA_016928025.1 Deltaproteobacteria bacterium | reverse complement strand
TTGCGGCAGGCTGCCGCAATTTGTGTTGCCAAAAAGGAACGAATCCGCTATAAAGAGCCCGTTTTGTAAAGCACTTTCTGAAAGGAGTTCTTGAGACATGAATATTCTTATATTTGGGCCGAACGGCAGCGGAAAAGGCACGCAGGGAGCGATTGTCCAGAAAAAATACGGCGTCCCCCACATTGAAACGGGCGTCATTTTCCGAGAAAATATTTCCAAAGGCACCGAACTGGGCGCCAAGGCGAAAGGGTATATCGACCGGGGCGAACTGGTACCCGACGACATTACGGTTCCCATGATCCTCAACCGCCTGAAAGAAGCGGACTGTAAAGACGGTTGGCTCCTGGACGGCTTTCCCCGCAATCTGGCTCAGGCGGAAGCCCTTTGGGATGCCCTGGTCAAAGAAAATATGAAACTCGATTACGTGATCGAGATCATTCTGGACAGGGATATTGCTAAAAAACGCATCATGGGCCGCCGGCTCTGCGCGAACGACAATAATCATCCCAACAATATTTATATCGACGCCATCAAGCCGGCGGAAAAAGACGGCAAGATGGTCTGTCGGGTCTGCGGCAGCGACAAACTGACCACCCGCGCCGACGATCAGGATGAGGATGCCATCGACAAGAGACACAATATCTATTACGATACGAATACCGGTACCCTGGCCGGTGTCAATTATTTTAAAGAGCGGGTAAAAGTGATCGGCGTGGACGGCAGCCCCGGCGTTAACGAGGTATCCGAAGAGCTGCTTAAAAAACTGGCATAAAAGACACCGATTAAAAAAACATGCAAAAAGCCCTCTGGAATAATCGGAGGGCTTTTTCATATAAGGTGTAATCTCAAAAATGGAAAACATTCGCAACTTCAGTATCATCGCCCATATCGACCACGGAAAGTCGACCCTCGCCGACCGGCTGATTCAACATACCGGCATCGTCAACATCCGCATGTTTAAAGACCAGTTCCTCGACAATATGGACATCGAACGGGAGCGGGGCATTACGATTAAAAGTCAGGCCATTGCCCTGCCCTATCAAGCAAAGAACGGTCAACACTATACCTTAAACCTCATCGACACGCCGGGGCATGTCGACTTCTCCTATGAGGTTTCGCGTTCTTTGGCATCGTGCGAGGGAGTTCTTCTGGTCATCGACGCCGCCCAGGGCGTTCAGGCCCAGACCCTGGCCAATCTTTATATGGCCATGGAACACGATCTCGCCGTGATCCCCGTCATCAACAAGATCGATCTTCCGTCGGCAGATGTCGATCGGGTCCTGGAACAGATGGCCGCCGAACTGGATCTGGACCCCGACGAGCACCTGAAATGTTCAGCCAAAGAAGGAATCGGCATTGAAGATATTTTGGAAGCCATCTGCGAACGCATTCCGCCCCCTCAAGGCAATCCGGACAACCCGCTCGCAGCCTTGATCTTTGATGCCCATTATGACGCCTTTCGGGGAACCATTATTCACTGCCGTATTTTTGAAGGCAGGCTGAAAAGCGGCGATACGATCCGCTTTATGTCCAATCATGCAACTTACAAAGTGGAAGAAGTCGGCCATTTCATGATGACGCGCGAAAAGCGAAACGCACTTTCCGCCGGAGAAGTGGGCTATATCATTGCCGGTGTCAAGACCGTCTCGGACGTCCGTATCGGCGATACGATGACCGTCGATAATCGACCCTGCGCAAAACCGCTTCCCGGTTTCAAGGACGTCAAGCCCGTTGTCTTTGCTTCCATTTACCCCATCGCCTCGGATGATTACGAAGACCTTGCCGTCTCTCTGGAAAAATACAAACTCAACGATGCCTCTTTCATTTATGAGAAAGATTCCTCCGTTGCTTTAGGTCAGGGGTTCCGCTGTGGATTTTTGGGTCTCCTGCATCTCGACATCGTCCAGGAAAGACTGGAGAGGGAATACGACCTGTCCATCATTTTGTCCATTCCGAGCGTCCGCTACCGCTTCACATTGAAAGACGGCGAGGTTGCGGATATCGACAATCCGGCCTATTATCCCGATCCGGCGTCGATTGCCCAGTCCGAAGAACCTTATATCAGGGCGTCCATGATGCTCCCCGACCGTTACCTGGGCAACGTCATGAAGCTCTGCATGGAAAAGAGGGGCGTCAATTCCAATATGCACTATCTATCGCCGGGCCGGGTTGAGCTGATGTACGAAATGCCCCTTTCGGAAGTCATTTATGATTTTTACGATCGCTTTAAATCCGTCACCCAGGGCTACGGCTCCTTCGATTACGACCTGATCGACTATCGGGAGAGTAACCTCGTATTGATGGATATCCTGGTGAACGGCGTCAAGGTGGATGCTCTGTCTCAGATCGTTCATCGAGACCGGGCAAGAGCAAGGGCCGTCCTGGCCTGCGATAGGCTCAAGGAAGAAATTCCGAGACAGATGTTCAAAATTGCGATCCAGGGGGCCATCGGTGGTGAAATCATCGCCCGCAGCACTATTTCGCCCTTCCGCAAAGACGTTATCGCCAAGTGTTACGGCGGCGATATTACGCGGAAGCGGAAGCTTTTGGAAAAACAGAAAAAAGGGAAAAAGCGCATGAAGATGATCGGAAACGTCAGCATCCCCCAGAGCGCGTTTATCTCGGTGTTGAAATCCGACACGGACTAGAGGATTGGAAGCGACTCCGTAAAAAGGCCGGATGTCCCGATTTTTTCGAAATTCCATTTCACATCTCGTCACTGCGAGGTACAACACAGTACGCCTCGTTCCCCAATGTTCATGCGACTTGCCTGCAATTTTTACAAAGCCGCTATTTATTGATTGTTAGACGGTTCGAAATGGAACGAAAAGACTCTTCAATATTTCACATGTTTTTCCCGGCAGTATTTCGAGCATTGCGCCGTTCAAAATCTTTTTCCGACCCTGTAGCTGCTCGCTCCACTGTCGGGCCGCAAACTCGCTCCTTCGTCGCTCAGACAAGCGGCCCGCCGACCGTTTCGCTGCGCGCACAGGGGACCCCGAAAAAATCTTCGATTTACGGCTCCATGCTCGGGTATACTGCCTCACTGAGGCGGATAAACTGCTCGCAAGTGACGGTTTTATCCAAAAACATAAAGATTTTTGAATAATGAAACCAAAACCTGCCGGCCTTTATATTCATATTCCTTTCTGCCCGAAAAAATGCGGGTATTGTAATTTTTACTCCGTCACGGCTCTCCACCAGATCCCGGGATTTCTTCAAGCTCTTTACAAAGAAATGGATATTCACAGCCGCACGTGTGATTTCGGCCTATACGACACGCTGTACTTGGGTGGCGGCAGTCCATCCGTGTTGGATAGAGAACAAATTGATGAAATATTAAAACAGGCGCGCAGTTTTTTTGATCTAGCCATTGATGCGGAAATCACCATGGAGGTCAATCCGGGGGATATCGATCTTGCCTATTTGCAAAACTTGCACAACCTCGGCGTCAACCGGATCAACATCGGCGTTCAGTCCTTCGATGAAAAGATCCTGGCTTTTTTGGAACGCAGACACAACTACCGGACCGCAATCGATGCCATAGAAAATTCCCAAAAGGCGGGTTTTGAAAATCTCGGCCTCGACTTAATCTACGGCATTCCGGGACAGAGCATAGCCTCATGGCTCGATACACTGGACATGGCCCTGACTTTTAAACCGGCCCATCTGTCCTGCTATCAGTTGACGGTGGAGCCGGGCACCCCCCTTGGCAGAAAATATGACAACGGCGACTTTGCACTTCCCGATGACGAAATGCAGTACGATTTCTTTATGAAAACGGCGGAAACGTTGGAGGCGGCCGGATACATCCACTACGAGGTCTCCAATTTCGCTATGGACATGGCCCATGCCTCAAGGCACACCCGGAAATACTGGGACCACACGCCGTATCTCGGCCTCGGACCGGCCGCCCATTCCTTCAAGGACAACAAAAGGTGGTGGAACCACCGGTCCCTGGAAAAATATCTGGAAGCCCTGAAAGCGGACAAACTCCCCGTGGAAGATTCGGAAAATCTGACCGAGGAACAGCGCCGGCTGGAAACGCTTCTGCTGAGTCTTCGCACGAAACGAGGCGTCGATCTCGAAGACTACAAAGAGAATTTCGGCCGGGATCTCTTAGTCGAAAAAGGTGGTATCATCAGAAACCTCAGGGATGCGGGATTGATTGAGATCGAAGACGGCTATCTCCGGCCGACACGCGACGGCCTCGCCGTGGCGGACAGCCTGTCGTTAATATAAAAAGGATTATTTCCCCATCCACCCACCGTCATTCAGCTCCAACAAAGATCAAGACGATTCATCCGAGGCTAACCGTATTGCATACAGAAACAGAATGGACAGCGCCACCGCAAAGACTTCCTTAAAAACTTAATCGGCAAATCCGTTTTGCCGATAACAGGTATGGGAACATCAAGCAATTCGGTTCCATGTTCTTATTTTGTTTCGACTATGGCCGGCAGTGTTTATCTTTCTCATATATATTTGAAATTACATCCTCTTCAACGCCAAACCGACTTTACGATCAAACATATTGTTTGCCGTTAAGATTGCCTTGACATCGGTACAAACCTTGCCTATATTTTGGACGTTCCGCAGATGTCTCCGAACTTCGTCGAAAAAGTCCTGATTTAGAATGCCCAGCAGGATGTTTCCGGATATGATTATTACCGCCTGCTGAAAGAGAATGGCGGAAATAACTTCATCATCTCTGTTTAGGTTGGTCGTATAATCATTATTAAACGCCTCAGCCGGGACAAATAAACTTTATTTTTTTCCAAAGATTCAAACGGAGAAAAGGATGAACAAAAAACCTACCTACGAAGAACTTGAAAAGCGGGTTAAGGATCTGGAACAAGTGCTTGCGGAGCGAAAAAAATCCAATGTGAACACGCTTCTGACCGAAGCCAGATATCGGAATATCCTGGAAAATATTGAAGATGGCTATTATGAAACCGATCTGGCCGGCAACTTCACTTTTTTTAATGATGCCCTTTGCAATATGTTCGGGCGTTCCCAGGATGAAATGTTGGGATTGAATTACCGTGACTTAAGCTCCACCGAAACGGCAAAAAAAATCTTCTCCGTCTTCAATCAAGTTTATAGGGCCGGTATCGGCACCAGAATTATTGATTATGAAGTGATTAGAAAAGACGGTTCCGTGGTTTTGGTCGAAGGCTCCGTCTCCTTGACAAAGGACTCTTCCGGAAATCCCGTCGGGTTCTGCGGGATCATCAGAGACAGAACAGAGCAAAAAAAGATTGAAGAAACCCTGCGGGTCAGTGAAGCCAAGTATCGGCACATCATGGAAAACATTAAAGAGGGATATTGGGAAATTGATCTGGAAGGAAAATTTACCTACATAAATAATTCCTTTGCGGAAATTTGTCAGGCCAGCCGCGATGAATTGATCGGCCTTAATCCCCAGGACTTTACGTCTTCAGCAGAGTCAGCACGTATAACCGGAATTTTCCTGGAGATTTATCAAACCGGTAACCCCGCCAAAGCGGTGGACTATGAGGTGACGCGTCAGGACGGGTCCAAGCTGATTGTCGAAATGTCCATTTCCCTGTTAAGAAATGAGACGGGCGAACCTATCGGCTTCTGCGGCATCTCGCGTGACCGAACGGAAAAAATATTGGCGGAGAAGGCACTCCGCGAAAGCGAGGAAAAATATCGCCATATCCTGGAAAGCATCAATGAAGGTTATTATGAAACCGATCTAAGAGGTAACTTTACTTTTTGTAATAAGGCTTTATGTAAAATGTACGGTTATTCCCAAGAAGAAATGATCGGCATGAACTACCGGCATTACTCGATGCCGGAAACCAAAAAAATCCTTTACGATGGGTTTGCTGAGGTCTACAGAACGGGCAGTCCCAAGATCATTGTCGACCACGAAGTGAAGAGAACAGACGGCACGATATTGCTGATTGAAACATCCGTCTCCCTCATGAGAAACGACGCAGGAGAGCCCACCGGTTTTCACGGCATGGTCCGCAACCGAACGGAACAAAGAAAATCCGAACTCGCCCTCCAACAGAGCGAAGAAAAATACCGCCTCCTGGTGCAGAATGCCCACGACTGCATCTACGTTATCCAGAACGGCACGATTAAATTTTCCAATCATCGAACGGAGGAACTTACCGGCTATACGGCCAAGGAATTGTCCGAAACGCCTTTCGCAAATCTGATAGATCCCAAAGACCGGGATATAATCAACCAACAACAGCCAAAAAAGACCGCCGAAAGCCGGCAATCCGATGTTCGTGAATTCCGCTTGATCAAAAAAAGCAGAGAGACTTTGTGGGTCGAATTAAATACCATTGAGATAGAATGGGAAGGCCAGCCGGCAACGCTAAACTTTTTACGAGACATGACCGCCCAAAAAAGAGCGGAAGCCCAGTTCATGCAGGCCCAAAAGATGGAAGCAATCGGGACTCTGGCGGGTGGCGTTGCCCACGACTTTAACAACCTCCTGATGACCATCCAGGGGAACGCATCTCTGATGCTGCTCAATATCGATTCCGACCACCCCCATTATACAAGACTCAAGAGTATCGAGCAGCAGGTCCAGGCCGGGGCCGACCTGACCAAGCAGCTTCTCGGTGCTGCCAAGGGCGGAAAATACGAAGTCAAGCCAACCAATCTCAATTTCCTTATTGAAGAAAGTCTAAGTTTGTTCGGCCGAACAAGCAAAGACATTACGATCCAGCAAACGTTGGAAGAGCCGCTTTGGACGGTGGAAGTGGACCGGAGCCAAATCGAACAGGTTCTCCTCAACCTTTACGTCAATGCCGGTCATGCGATGCCCGGGGGCGGCGATTTGGACGTGGCAACCCAGAACGTAACCCTCGATGAGGATTATTGCAACGCCTACGGTGTTGCGCCGGGCAAATTTGTCAGAATATCCGTAACGGACAACGGTGTTGGTATGGATGAAGCCACACAAAAAAGAGCATTCGATCCCTTCTTTACGACCAAAGGAATGGGACGTGGAACAGGGTTGGGACTGGCATCCGCCTACGGCATCATTAAAAATCATAGCGGCATCATCAACATATACAGCGAAAAAGGGGAAGGTACGACAATCCGACTCTACCTTCCTGTATCGGATAAAGATGTCACGGAAGAAACCCTTTTGCAGATTGACCTCGAAAGGGGTTCCGAAACCGTTTTGTTTGTCGATGATCAGGAGCCGATCACCGAGCTGGGTCGAGAACTTTTGGAGAGCATGGGTTATCGGGTTATCACGGCCATGAGTGGAAAGGAGGCCTTGGATATCTATGGTCGCGACTGGAAGCAGATTGACCTCGTCATCCTGGATATGATCATGCCGGGCATGAGTGGGGGAGAAACATTCGACAACTTGAAGCAAATCAATCCGGAGGTCAGCGTACTGCTCGCCAGCGGCTACAGCATCAATGGACAGGCCAGAACCATCCTGGATCGCGGATGCAGGGGATTCATCCAGAAGCCTTTTGCTCTGACGGATTTGTCTAAAAAGGTCCGGCAGATCCTGGATGGACATTAAGCTCCAAGGTAAAAGGATCAAGGTGTAGAGGTATCCGGAAGGTAATCAAATAGAAATTTTCAACAGCAAGATTCCGGAAACGGCGTTATGATCAGAATCACTCGGGCAACGTGATGAGAACAGGCTTTTCGCCTGCCCTTGCCGGCCGGTCAAAATTCTTGCTGTCGCCCAAAATCAGGATGACGCTTTTTTCCGGATCCAAATATCCGGCGGCGATCCTGCTCAAATCGGCAAGCTCCACACTCGCTATCCGGCTGCGATAATGGACGAGAAAGTCGGCCGGCAGATTTTCGTATTCAAGATGGATTTGCTGCCAGAGGATTTTATCGGGCGTCGTAAAAGAAAAAATAAAGCCGTTATTGATGGATTCCTTTGCCCACGTCAGTTCTTTCTCCGACATGGAACCGCGGCGAATATCATCAAGGACGGACTTGATCAGTTCCAACGTCTTCATCGTCGAGACCGTTTTGGTCAATGCATAAGCCCCCAGAATACCGAAGTCGCGCCGGGCCCGATAATAACTGCCGGCGCTGTAAGCAAGGCCTTCCCTGTTGCGAACAGCACCCATAATACGAGAGGAAAAACCGCCGCTCCCGGTGATAAAATCCAGAACCGTCGTCGCGAAATAATCCGGAGAGGTTTTACAAGGGGCGAACTGGCCGCTGATGATGACGGACTGCGGAATATCCTTAGGAAGGCAGTAAACACCCGGTTTTATTTTTTGCGGCGGTTTCGGCATCTTCACCAAAACCCCGTCTTTTTTCCAGATACCGAAATATTGCCGGAATTTGTCCAACAGCCGGGTTTTTGTAATATCTCCGGAAACGGCAAATATCATATTATCAGGCTGAAAGAACCGGCGGTGAAATTCGATTAAATCGCTTCGTTCAATGCCTGCCAATGATTTCAACGAGGCAAACCGGCCCCACGCACTGTCTTGGTAGATGAGGCGATTAAATTCACGAAAAGCAAAGCGAACCGGTTTGTCTTTCATCCGGCGCAAATCTTCCTTTTTCAGCTCCACGGCCAGGTCGAACTTCTTTTGTTCAAAAGCCGGATGGAGAATCATCTGCGAAAGAATTCCGAGACCTTCGTCAAGGTCCTTGTTTAACATGGTAAAATCAATGTGACCGGAATCCCTCGTCATGGAAACAGCCGCCATGGCGGCTACAAAGTCCAGACGCTCGTCAATTTCATCGCTTTTAATATCACGGGTGCCGCCGGTTCTCATGACGTTTGCCGTCAGTTCGGCAACCCCCTCCTGGCCCTCCGGATCGTAAATGGTTCCCGTTTTGACCAGGGCACGAATATGAATCAGGGGCAATTCATGATCCTCCAGAAAATAGATAATAATACCGTTTTCCATAACCAGGCGTTCACCCCGAGGCAAATGAAATTTCAGGGCGGGGAAACGAATCTTTTCCGGAGGCTGTAAACGGATATCGTCAGCCGGCACCGCCGACAAATAATCTGCCGCCATAATGAAGATCATCAACAACGGCAAAAAGCATTTTACGCCTAAGGTCACAATCTTCCGCGTCGTTTCCAAGTCCCTCATGGTTCCCTCTGCTGCGTCAAAACCCCAACCGTGCGATTTTCTTTTGTTAAATACAATTGGGCGATGCCTTGAATATCGGCGTTTGAGACAGTCTCGATAACGGTGAGATAATCAAAGATATACCTGTAATCGCCAAGCAACACCTCATAATAGGAGATGGTTGATGCGATTTCTTGATTGGAGCCTAAGCTTCTCAAACATTGCATCCGCAACTGATTTTTTGCTTTTATGAGCTCCAGATCGGCAAGCGGCTGCGTCTTGATTTTTTCAATTTCCGCCAGGATGATTTTTCCCAATTCGGCATTCGTATGCGGATATCGCGGCTTGGCGGAGATGATGAACAGATTGGGTTGCCGAGCGGCCGGCACACCGTTGTAAGCATCGACGTCTTCAGCGACCTGCAATTCCTTTACCAGCAGGTTGAACAACCGGCTGGTCCGCCCTCTTGCCAAAACCGTTTCCAAAACATCGAAAACATAGTCGTGATGAAACGGCGCCGCCGGTTTGTGAAAACCGATCATGATCATCGGAGAAGCGTCAAAGAAGACCTTTACCCGCCGTTCCTCTTTTTGGATAGGCTCTACGGGGACGATGGTTTTTTCTTTCATTCGGGCGGGCAGGGAACCAAAATATTTTTCAATCAGCGACAGGGTTTTTTCCGGATCGATATCGCCGACGACGGCAATGACCGTCCGTGTCCTTTCTTTGTATTTCTGGAAAAACCGCCTGACCTTTTCAGGCGTTAAACGCATCAAATCCTCCGGCCAACCCAGAATAGGCCGACCATAAGGATGGCGGGTATAGGCGGTTTTCATGAATTGTTCATAGAATTTCCCGTCCGGATCAGATTCCACACGCTGCCTTCTTTCCTCCATGACAACCTGGCGTTCCGTGTAAAATTCACGGAAAACCGGACTTTGCAGACGATCCGATTCGATTCTTGCCCACAATTCAATTTTGTTGGATGGCAGGCTGACCTTGTAGGTCGTTATGTCTTGGCCGGTGGACGCGTTCATATCCAATCCGCCGTTTTCCGTATACAGCCGGTCAATTTCATTGGGGATGAAGTACCTTTTCTGTTGATCCTGCAATTTCTTCAATCGCACCTCGAGACGTTCGATGGCGTCTTGATCGGCTGTATCGCCCTTACTTTTTTCCCGATCCAACGCCTCACCGGCTTCTTCAATTTCGGCCAGGATTTTCTTTTCCTCTTGATAATTTTTCGCACCAATGGTCGTGGTGCCTTTAAACATCATGTGCTCCAGCAAATGGGCGGTGCCGCTTTCCCCCTCCGCCTCATCCAGAGAACCGATACGATGTCGGATATACAGAGATACCGTCGGACTGAGACGGCGTTCCACCATCAGGACGGTCATCCCGTTTTTTAATTTTTTCCTGATGATTTTCTTTTCCAGATTGATGCCGGAAGCCGCGGATGTTAGACAAAAAATCAAAGCCACTGTAAAAAGCAGCTTAAAACATTTACTTCGCATGAACATATTAGGTCCCATTCAACTCATTTTGAAGGATGTTCTTCCCTTTATTTACTTCTTTGTTGCTGGCTCACCTTCAATATCAAAATGGTCCATCAAATATTGCCGGACATCCCGGAAATTTTCGTAGGGGATACAGGCTGTTTGATTTTCCAGACATTTTTCATATAAAACTCTTTTGGCAAAGACAAGATCCGCTTTTTGGGAGGGACAGACATCGGAATGGCCGTCGCCCACATAAATGATACGGTCATAAACGGCCCGATGGCGCTGAAGGACGGTATTTTTGCAGGCGCCGCACTTCCCGCAATCGTCGTTCATCGCCGGAAAAGAAAAAGACAGGGAACCGTTTTCGTGAAATTCGGCGTGATTGGAAAAAAAAGCGATCTCCGTCAGGTTGTATTTACTCAAGACGGCTTCGATATAGAAATCGAAGCCGTCCGAGGCGATAATCAGATCGATGCCTTGGTCCCGGCAGAAACGATAAAAATCCACAAAATAGGGGTCGATTCTCTCCGTCTCCAGGCAGTAATCAAGAACCTCTTCCCGGCCCCCTCTGAAGAGGGGCGCCCCTTTCGCATAAGCTTCTCTTGAACCGACCTCACCCGTAATATAGCCCCTGTCTATATCCTGCCATTTATTTTCCGTGAACCGGTTCAGCACCCGGTTGCCGATATCGACGGTGGAGACGGTCCCGTCAAAATCACAGATCACTAAAGTTTTCGGCCTGTTTATGGATGGTCCTTTAAACGCGTTATCTTTATTTACAATCATTGTTGACGTTTTCTGTAATGTTTCGCGATGATGGTCACACCCAGCAGAATCAATAATATGGGAAGCAAATAGGCCCCCAGGGAACCAAAATCGACATTGAACATGTTTGTCAAAAGAAAGACGAACCCGACCGTACCGATAATCCAGCCACCGATATCCTTAAAGGTCTGGATCAGTGTTCCAAAGGCGATGACAATCAATAGAACAGGCCAACTCTTAGCCCAGCTGTAGCTGGTTGTATAATGAAGGATGATCAAAATACCCAGAGCAACAAGAATCATCCCGCCCGCTACGATGCGCTTCATTCCCATACTTTGATTTTCCACTCGCCCATCCTCCTTTCTAAAAAAAATCGGTAATCGGTTCCCCCTTAACAGTTACCCGTCGGCAGTTGATGAGGAACGGTCGACCGCCGTCAGTTAACCGTTTATCGTCGCCAGTTGGCATCGGCCTGTAAAATCATAAAAACTCGAGGCTGTTCACCGGAACGTATAACTGATTTATTTTTTAGTCCTTGGACCTTTCACCTTGTTCCTTGAACCTTGAACCTTGCTCCTCGTCCTTCGTCCCTATGACTTTTCCGCCAGCTTCATAAACGGTTTGAACAAATCGATGGGTATCGGGAAGAGAGTCGTCGAGTTGTTCTCCGCCGAAATCTGATTCAATGTCTGTAAATAACGAAGCTGCAAGGACATAGGATACGGTTCCATCAGCTTCGCCGCTTCCACAAGCTTTACGGCTGCCTGGAATTCGCCTTCCGCGTTGATGACCTTTGCCCGCCGTTCCCTTTCCGCTTCCGCCTGTTTGGCAATGGCGCGCTTCATTTCTTCCGGCAGATCGATCTGCTTGACCTCCACATGGGAAACCTTGATGCCCCAGGCGTCGGTACTGCGGTCCAGAACTTCCTGCAGATTCACATTGATCTTTTCGCGCTCCGACAGGATCTCATCCAGTTCCACCTCGCCACAGGCGCTCCGCAGGGTCGTCTGGGCCAGCTGGGAGGTCGCGTAGAGGTAATTTTCCACATTGATGACCGCCATATTGGCGTCCACCACGCGGAAATAGATGACGGCGTTGACCTTGATGGACACATTATCGCGGGTAATGACATCCTGAGGAGGAACGTCCATGGTAATCGTCCGCAAATCGACCCGGACCATGCGATCGACGACCGGGATCAAAATGATCAGACCGGGTCCTTTGGCGCCGATGATTCTCCCCAGCCGAAAAATAACCGCCCGCTCATATTCATTAATGATTCTGATCGCCGCCGCCAAAAACATGATTAACAATATAATGAGTATTGCGATGAATGTTTGAGCCATTGTTGACCTCCTTAATTCTATGGTGTAATTTTTTCGACCTTGACTTTTAAACCTTCAACCTGGACAATCTTGACTTTGTCGCCCTTTTCTATCAGATAATCGCTGAAGGCGTTCCAGTATTCACCGAGGAAAAAAACCTTTCCTGTTTCATAAATATCCGTTACCGCCTCACCGATCTCACCTCTCATACCCTCGGAACCGGTGGCGGACTTTCTCATATGGGCCTTCACAACAAGGGCCACGATGCCCATGAAAAACAGAGAAACAATCGCAACAGCCGGAATCATGACCTGCAGCGACACCCGCAGGGCGGGATCGGGGGATTCAAAAAGCAACAAAGACCCCATGGCAATCGAGACAACCCCGCCAATGGACAACATCCCATAGCTCACGATTTTAATCTCGGCGATAAAGAGAATAATGCCAAACAATATCAGGAGAATACCCGCATAGTTGACGGGGAGCGTCTGGAGGGCGAAAAACGCCAGGATCAGAGAGATCCCGCCGATAACGCCCGGCAGAATGACACCGGGATGGGCAAACTCGAAGTAAAGACCCGCAAGACCCAAAAGCAGCAAAATGTAAGCGACATTAGGATTGCTCAAGGCCGACAGAATGCGTTGCCGGGCGCCCATCTCTTTTTCGACAAGGAGGGCATCTTTCGTTCGGAGGGTGATTTCCCCCGAGGTTGTTTCAACCTTTTTGCCATGGGCCTGCTCCAGTAATTGATTTAGATCGACGGCCAGATAATCGATCACATTGATTTTGAGGGCCTCTTCCGCCGTGATGGATTCGCTCTTGCGGATGGACTTCTCCAGCCATTTTTCATTGCGTCCCCTCTTTTTTGCGATGCCCTGCACGTAAGCCACGGCATCGTTCTCAACTTTTTCCATCATCGTCTTATCTTCACCGCCACCTCCGATACCAATGCCCACTGGATGCGCCGCGCCGATGTTTGTGCCCGGCGTCATGGCGGCGACATGCGCGGAAACGGTGATAATCACTCCGGCGGACGCTGCCCGGGCACCGGAGGGATGGACATAAACGAAGACCGGAATGGGCGAATTGAGGATGTCCTTGGCAATATCACGCATGGCCAGATCCAGCCCGCCCGGCGTATCGAGAAGGATGATAAGTCCATCGATGCCTTCCGCAACGGCTTCCTCAAGATTCTCATTAATAAATTCAGCAACCGGCGGCGTGATGGCAGCACTGACCTTAATAACGTTATAGACAGGTTTTTTCGTTTCAGCATAGAGGGCGGGATTCCACAGCAAGACGGCTGACAACAGCAGGAATCCGATTAAAGCGGACTCTTTGAGAAATCGTTTTCTCATGTAAAACCTCCCTGAAAAAAAGAAAATCATCGGGAAAAACAAACAACGCTCAGAAAAAAGATTCTAAGAAATGTCGCTCTTGTCTTTTTTTTTCAGTCCCAAATCCTTCATGATCACCTGTACATCCTCCCATACGAGCTTCTTGGCCCCGGGATTTCTCAGGAGATAAGCCGGGTGATACGTCGGCATCAGACTGATGTCATGATAGTCATGGTACCTGCCCCTGAGAACGGATATGGGAACATCTGTCTTGAGAAGGGTTTTGGCGGCAAAGGTACCCAAGGCGCAGATGATTTTCGGTTGAATCGCCTGCAACTGTTTGATTAAAAAAGGCTCACAGGCGGCAATTTCATCCGGCTGAGGATTTCTGTTGCCCGGCGGCCGGCATTTCAAAATATTACAGATGTAAACATCCCGCCTTGTCAAACCCATCGCCGCAACAATTTTTGTCAGCAACTGACCCGCGCGTCCCACAAAAGGGCGGCCCAGCCGGTCTTCATCCCCTCCCGGCGCCTCACCGACAAATACCAGTTCCGCCTGTGGATTGCCTTCGCCAAAGACAAGATGAGTCCTCGATCTGCCGAGCGGACACCTTTGACAATCCCCCATTTCCGCATGGATCATCTCCAGGGTCAGGATGTGATTCTGATCGGAAACCGTTTTTTCTTCTTCGGTGAAAGAAACAAACGGTTGGGATTCACTCACCCTATCCTCTTCAGGACTTTCACCGCAGGACTGCGGGTAGGTCTGGACATAGGCTTTTAGCGCCCTGACAATTTCCAGCAATTCCAATTTCAGTTCCTGTACCGATGCCATTTCAACAACTCCGGTTCGGACAAACAGTCATGACCCTGCAGGGATGACGCGAGGCATGAAAATTATTTGTAACGGGTAGCAGACGGCAGGTAGCAAGAATAAATTCCACATCAAAAACTTGTTATTCATCCCTTGTCACCAGCCACTATTTTTTAACAATACTACCGCTTCCGCTTCTCGATGATCTTCTTAACCCGATCGAGGATCCTGTCGGCAACGTCCATTTTGTCCATCAAGGGAAGAGTTTCCTTTCCGCCGTTGGGATCGAGCATGGTGATGACGTTCGTATCGGTCTGAAAGCCCGCTCCTTCCTGGTTCAGATCATTGGCAATAATCAAATCCATGTTTTTCCTGGTCAGCTTCTCGGCGGCATTTTCAAACAGATTGTCCGTCTCCATGGCGAAACCGATCAAAACCCGCTGGCCCTTGTTTTTGCCGATCTCCGCAATAATGTCCGGATTTCGCTCCAGGGACATGTTTAATGTCCCTTCCGATTTTTTGATCTTTGAATCGGAACGTGAAGCCGGCCTATAATCGGCCACGGCAGCCGCCTTGATGACAACGGTCGCCTTTTCGAGATGTTCCATAACGGCGTCGCGCATCTCGCGAGCCGATTTGACGGAGACACATCGAACCCCCCGGGGCGCCGCCAGGGTCGTCGGACCGCTGATCAGGGTAACATCGGCACCCCGGCGCCGGGCCATCACAGCTACAGCGTAGCCCATTTTGCCCGAAGAATGGTTGGTAATGAAACGCACGGGGTCGAAGGCTTCCTGGGTGGGACCGGCCGTAACCAAAACATGCTCGCCCGTTAAATCCTTCGGGGTCAGAATCGTTTCCACCACATCGACAATCTCCGAAACGTCCGGCAGCCGGCCCGGACCTTCCACACCGCAGGCCAGTTCACCATGGGAGGGATCCACAATCAGATAGCCCTGCGCGGCCAGCTTTTCCAGATTGCCTTGGACAATAGGGTTTTCATACATCTGTGTATTCATGGAAGGGCAAATAAGGACGGGAGCCCTGGTTGCCATCACCGATGTCGTTAAAAGGTCATCCGCGATGCCGACAGCGATCTTTCCGATGACATTGGCGGTCGCCGGCGCGATTACCACAAGATCCGCTTCCTGTGCCAGGGAGATGTGGCTGATGGAAAAGTCACCGCTTAGAGAATACATGTCCATATATACGGGATGGCGCGAGAGGGTCTGCAGCGTCAGCGGTGTAATGAACTCGGTCGCGTTTTTCGTCATAATGACCTTGACGGATGCGCCTTTTTTGACTAATTCTCTTGTCAATTCAGCCGTTTTATAGGCGGCAATGCCTCCGGTAATGCCGATCAGGATATGCTTTTCATTCAACATGATCTGAAATCCCCTTCATCCCGTTAGTGATGACCTGATGCCCTCTGAGCGCTCAATATAGCAATTAGCCTGAAAAAGAGCAAGGAGTTAATGGCATTTATGCCTGTTGCAAGGGAATCTAAATTATAGTCATTATTTGACATTCCACTTTCACGGTCCCTTTTTGACTTGCAAATCAGCGCTAAAACCATTATAGCTGGAGCCCATATCAAACCCCTCGTGAGGCACTCTTATGAAAAAACCAATATTCATCATCATTATCATGGCGTTGGTTGTTTTGGTGGGTGGCTGGTGGTTGCTTAGCACCTATTTGGAATTTGAAAAACCCGCCATCGGTTTCAGCGATGATATCAAATTCATCGGCAATCAGACCGTTCTGGATATCCTGTTCACCGATCAGAAAAGCGGCCTTCGCAATACCACCGTTAACCTCGTCCAGAATGGAAAGACCACGGAAATCTTTACCCACCATTATGACCGACGGGGAACCAAAAAGCACACCCTGTCCCTTCCCGTCGACACGGTCGGCTTGAAACTGCGTAACGGCCCCGCCACCCTTCAAATAACCGCCGTCGATTACTCGCTCCTGAAAAACAAAGCATCTTCAAGCCGGCAAATTAATATCGATATTATCCCCCCGCGAATCTACAAGCTCAACCCGACAAATCATATCAATCCCGGCGGAACCTGTGTGGTCGTCTACCGGCTCTCCGAGCCCGTCTCTATGAGCGGCGTTGAGGTCAATCAGTATCTTTTTAAAGGCTATCCGATCATCGTCAATGAAAAGCCTTTTAACGTCTGCTATTTCGCCATGCCTGTGGATGCCGGGAAAACGGGCGCCCAGATCAGGATCGTGGCCGAGGACCAGGCAGGCAACAAGGCATCGGTGTCCCTACCCTATCTGCTGCTGGGCAAGAAATTCCGCAACGACAAAATGCGGATATCGGACAATTTCCTCCAGCAAAAAATGCCCGATTTTCAATACGCAAATCCTGATCTCAGACAGAAAACCCTTCTCGATACCTTTATTTACGTCAACAGCACCCTGCGGGAAGATAATTTCAAAAGCATTCAGGCCATCTGCCAAAATTCACAGCCCGAACCCCTCTGGCAGGGCACATTCCTGAGGATGAAAAATGCCGCACCCATGGCCCTGTTCGGCGATAAAAGAACCTACGTTCACAATGGGAAAACCATTGGGAACAGCATCCACATGGGGGTCGATTTGGCATCCACCCAGCAGGCACCGGTAGAAGCAGCCAATAGCGGCTTCGTGGCCTTCGCCGGCGATCTGGGCATTTACGGCAATACGGTCATCATCGATCACGGACTGGGCCTTTTCAGTCTCTATGCCCATCTGAGCACCATGTCCGTGCAAAAAGACGCTCAGGTTAAAAAAGGAGAAATTATCGGCACGTCGGGTTTGTCAGGCCTCGCCGGCGGTGATCACCTCCATTTTTCCATCGTTGTGGGCGGCCGGTTTGTCGATCCGATTGAATGGTGGGATTCCCATTGGATCGCCGACAACGTTCAGAAGAAGATCGCCGCGGCGCAATAGAATTTATTCCAGCATCAATCGATCCATTCGGAAATACTGAAGAAGCTCGATAAAGCGGGGGGTGTGGATGGGATTTTGCGCCATGCCGAACAGATGGCTTTCGCAGGAACAGTCGGAAGCACCGAAATGTGGAACGGACCAATCACTGATTTTGGCAACCGCCGCGGCCAACTCATGCTCGATGTTGTCACTTGTGCGGATGGGTATGGCAAAGCAGGAGGCCGCCTGATCGCGCAGATAATCAATGTGCCAGAAAAACCGCTTTTTCTTTCTCAGATGCCGCTCCACGCGCCGGGAGAGATTCTTCTTTGCCGAACCGGCATAGAGGTAATAGCCTTTCTTGATAAAGACTCGCCCAAGTGAGCCTATCTCAATCTTCCGGTCTTCCGGAAAATGAAGCTGCATGAGATAGCTCCCCCGGTCATGGACCTCACGCTCCAAAAACCCCCAGGGGATCTCCAACTCGCGGCATTCGTCACCTAAAGTCAGATCATCCCGCCACCGGATCTCAACGGCCCGGTAAAAAAGCCGGTCCCGGAGATCCAGAAACGTCCGGGCAAAGGCGAGATCCGTATGATAATCGGGCATGAAACAACGAACCGCCGGAGTATGCACCACCCAAAGGACGCCACAGGTTTTGCCGCCCGCGGCAAGTTCGGCCAGATGCTCCAAATGCCTCTGGCCCCGCTCCGTAACGGCGTCGGGAAACATGGCAATCTTGTCCCCGAAGAGCGTACAGGATTTGATTTCGAGAATGATTTCCTCATCCCCCCGCTGAAGCAGAAAATCGAAGCGGCTGCTGCCGAAAGACACTTCCCGCCGGACGACCCAAGCATCCTCCAGACCTCTGATCCGCTTCGTTTCCAGGAGGTTCTCGGCAATGTCATTGGTTCTCTGGGTATGTAAAAGGACGAGATGCCCATCCCGCTCGACGGCCATGGCGGTGAAAAGCGTTGTCCTGCCTGGCGCGGGTTTGTTTCGGGTAAGCAGGACGACTCTCCCCGACAAAAGCAGTTCCCAGAGCCGCCCCGGATTCGGCAGGTGCGCCCGTACCGTCCGGCCCGCCACATCACACTCGATGACGAACCGGTTGAGCCGCCGTCGGAATATCCCTTTAATGATTCCCGATGCCTCCTCCGGTCGAACCATGTTTAAACCGATCCTGCTCATTTTATCTTCTCAAAATCATGAATTATGTGATGACATTGTTCACAGAATCTCCAGAATCCGGTCCACGTTGAAAACCCGCTTTTCTTTCCACAGCAGGCACATGGCCACCATTCCCAGGCAGGGGTGGCCATTGTATTCCATATCGCCGATGATCAGGGGCCGGACGGTGCGCCGGGATTTTTCGTCCTTTCCCTTCAGATACACAATTTCCAGGGTCCCCTGATCGCGGATGGCCATCTCAATCGCCTTGATCTTGTCTTCCCGAGGCAGGCGTTTTTCCGAATGCTGATACTGAATCCCCGTCAGAAACTTTACCACCTGCCAGTCCATGAGGATATGGCTTTTCTTGAGGGGCTGTTTCAGGACGATCCCCTCCAGGGTGCGGCAGCGGGACAGGGCCACGTACATCTGCCCGTGGGCGAAGGTCCCCCGGCCCACATCGATGACGGCCCGCTCGAAGGTCTTTCCCTGGCTTTTATGGATCGTCACGGCAAAGGCCAACCGCACCGGGTACTGAATGAAAGACCCCACAACCTCGGAGGCCAGTTCATTGTTTTTCAGGTAAAACTTGTAGATCTCCCACCGGTAGGGTTCGATCTCCACTTTCTCGCCCGTCTCCAGGCGGGCCAGGATCAGATCGCTATCCTCTACATCCTGCTGAAATCCGGTGATACGGCCCACGGTCCCGTTGATCCAACGGCCCGCGGAATCATTGTTGAGGAGCATGATCTGAGCGCCCTTTTTGAGCTTCAGTATTTCATCCGTCGGCAGATACTCCCGGCCGAAGTCCCCCTCGATATATCCCTGGGCCGTCCAGACCTTGCCCTTCAGGCCGGCCAGTTTCTCCGCGTTAATGCCGTCGGCCAGGTCATTGGTGCTCGTCAGATGAATGTAGTAATCCTTCGGGGCGGGAACAAAGGAAGCATCGGCGCGCCGGTTGATGAGCGCCAGATCGGCTTCCGTCACCGTCCGGTTGCGGATGGCGTTGAGAAGGCGAATGAATTCATCGTCCGTCTGACGATAGACCTTCTCCAACTCGATAAATTCCAGCGGCAGCCCGTCAAAAACTTTGGCGCTGAAAAAATAGGCTGTGGCGTAATGGCCGCGGAAGATCTCACGCTCCCGGCTCGTCACCACCGGCGGCAGCTGGTACAGATCCCCGATGAAGATCATCTGGACGCCGCCGAAGGGCGCCTTCGCGTCCGGGCCGTTCAGGCGCAGAAACGCGTCGACACAATCCATCAAATCGGCCCGCACCATGGACACTTCGTCGATCACGATCGTCGTCAGTTTCTTGTATAGATTCTTTTTGCCGTTCTTTGATTTTCTGCGGATCGCCGCCAGGGTTACATCGGGCCGGAAGCGAAAGAAGGAATGGATCGTCTGGCCGCCCACATTGACCGCCGCCACACCCGTCGGCGCCAGAACAACCGTCGTCTTGTCCGTGTGCCGCCGGAAATACTGCAGCAGCGTCGACTTTCCCGTCCCCGCCCGGCCCGTGACAAAGACATGGCGGTCCGTCTTCTCCATGATGTCCAGGGCGCGCCGGAATTCCGGGTTCAGATCAATAACGTCTGTCGCTGCTTCTTTCTTTTTATCTTTCATATAATAAGGCACCGTATGGAGCGCTTCTTGCCGCTGCTTGTTTAAACACGGCAACGGCCAATGACGTCATCAAGGAATTTTGCAGGACATCCAATAAATTCAAGGTGGCCACGGTACTGTCGTTAAATCCTTATCAAAATCCCGATGACGGTTTTTTGCGGCCCTCTATGCCCACCGCCAGACATGATGATCATCCTCGATTGTATGCTTCAAATAACCCTTTTCCACTAGGTGTTCGACACTCTTAAGCATGAATTCAAAGTTTGTATCGATATAGGGTAAAAGCTTTTCAGCCAGTAGCATCGATGTGGCCGTGTTCGTTTTTGGAAATGGAATCCGTCCATGGGTTTCAATCAGATCTTCAATCAGAATTCTGTAAACAATGTTGAGCTTTTTGTTTCCGAAATAGGCCATCTCTTCCATCGGAGTGAGGGTTCCCTCCTGGTACCGGATTTCTATTTGTGCTTCCTGTTGCCGCGCAGGCTGAAGAAAATATTTATCCACAAAAGTTTCAAGGTCTTCGGGGTTGACCCCTGACGTACGGACAATGGGCCGGTTGGCATCAAACATCGCCCAGTCATCCGTAAGGAGTTCAAGGTCATACTCGTGAATATTTTCCTTGACCTCGGTGCCAGGGAAGGGGGCCAGGAAATGATACCCATGGATTATATCCAGTTCTGTTGCAAATCGATGGGAGTCCATCATGGTTTCCTTGGTTTCCCCCGGTAATCCCACAATAAAAGAACCAAATACCGCCATTCCCACCGCTTTGGCGTCTTCCACCGCCTTTCGAATCCGATCCAGTGTTACCCGCTTTTTTATCCGATCTAAGATTTCCTGATTTCCCGACTCCATCCCATAAAATATCGTATCACACCCCGCATCCTTCATAATCTTCAGGATCTCTCGATTTACGGAATCCGCCCGGGAGAACGCCGTCCAGCCAAAAGAGAGGCCGCGGCGCTGGATTTCTTCGCAGATCGCTTTCACCCGCTTTCTGTTGGAGGTAAAAAAATCATCGGAAAAATTGACCCGTTCGTGACCGACGGCCAACAGGCTTTCAATCTCATCCACCACCTGTTTCGGGTTCCTGCTTCGTATTTTATGCCCCACCATCCGATGCCCCTGGCAGAAGATACACCCATTCGGACATCCCCGGCTGGTAATGATGCTGAGTGCAAATCCAACGGCCAGGTACCGGGACATTTGCAAGAGATGCCGGGAGGGCAAAGGCAGACTGTCGAGATCCTTGATGAGTTCCCTGGCCGGGGTGGCGACCACCTTTCCGTTTTCCTTGAAGGCAAGCCCATTGATTCCTTGCCACGCAGACCGGTTGTGCATTGCCGGAACCAGTTCGGCGATGGTTTGCTCTCCCTCGCCCACCACGATCAGATCGATCCCCGGATACCGCTTCAGGGTATAATCATAATCGAAACTCACATGGGGGCCGCCCATGGCTGTAATGGCTGATGGAAATGCTTTCTTGGCCGTCTCCACAATGGATGCGGCAACACCGAAATTAAGGGTCACCGAAGTCGCCCCAATAAAATCCGGCTTGAATTCGGAAAGCTCGGCAATGAGTTTTCCCGGGGAATACTTTCGGACCATGTAGTCTAAAATAATCACTTCGGCGTTAGCCCGTTCAAACGCCGCAGCCGCATAACAAATTCCCAGGGGAGCGGATAGTCCTTCCTCAAGGGGATAAGGGGGTGCAATAAGCGCTACTCTCATATGTTTTTCCCAATTCAAAGGAATACAGCCAAACCGCTGTTGTCTTCATGCCATCCATGAAATAAACCCCCGGTTTTTCAAAATCCGGATAAATAAGCAGTAATCACGATATGGAGCTCTAATTAAGTTTTAAGGGGAAGTCAAGATAATGTTAACCGGCGCCATCATCGCCGCTATTTAACATAAATGAACAAGGCCTGAGATCAATATATGAAATTGAAGATAATCATTCATGAGGCAGAGGAGGGAGGATTCTGGGCCGAGGTTCCTGCTGTTCCAGGTCAAAATCTACGCATTACTGTACCAGTTCATGGAAATCAAGATCTGAAACAGGGAGTGCAAAAAGCCATCATGCGATTGGTTGGCATCCACGACGATGAACTCTGATTTCTTTTCAATCTTCAGCAAATGATATTATCCTTAACGGATTTTGGCAGTGTCTTATTTTCATTCAGAAGGGTATCCAGCGGGCTCTGCGGCGCGCCGCTCATATCCCTGATCACATGGGTGTAAATCATTGTTGTCTCGACATGCTTATGCCCCAGCAACTCCTGAACCTCCCGGATATTGACGCCATCCATCAAAAGATGCGTGGCGAAACTGTGCCGCAGGGTGTGGACGCCGGCATGCTTTGCGATACCCGCTTTTTTAATGGCCCCTCCCATTATCCTTTGAATGACGCTTGGGCTTATGTGGTGCCGGCGTACTTTGCCCGATTGCGGATCAACGGATAATGAAGCCGCTGGGAAAACATACTGCCAACCCCATTTACTTGGCGCCTTTGGATATTTACGATCAAGACCGTCCGGAAGGTATACCTCCCCAAAACCTTTTGCAGTATCCTGATCGTGCATGAGTTTTACATCTTCCATATGCTTCCGTAGCGGCTCCCTAACGATCTGCGGCATCATGGTCACTCTGTCGTTGTCGCCCTTGCTTGCCCTGATATGGATTGTGTTCATTCCAAAATCAATATCTTGAACTCTCAACCGAGCAAGTTCCATCAACCTCATCCCTGTTCCGTAGATGATTTGCACGATCAGCAGATCCCTGCCCTCCAGTTGACTGAAAATCCTTTTCATTTCATCTTTGGTGAAGACCACGGGCAACCTCTGGCCGCGTTTTGCCCGGACAGCACTGCCTATATCCTTCGGATCGATTCCGAGAACATGTCTAAATAAAAAAAGGATGGCATTGAATGCCTGATTTTGCGTTGAGGAAGAAACTTTCTGATTCACAGCAAGATGGCTTAAAAAATCCCGCATATCCGTCGAATCGATTGGCCGGTCCTTTAAATTTTTCTGCTTCACAGTGGTCACATAAGTATAAAATCGTCTCACCCACTCGATGTAGGTTCGCTCGGTACTATAAGCATAATGCTTGATTCTGATAGCCTCTCGGAGTTTTCCATGAATAATTTCGTAATCAAGGGTTCGATTCTCTAACTCGTCATGATTACTTGGCGTTATTGATATTCCATGATCAGACAGGAAATGATGGTAATACAGATTGATGGCATTGTCCGCCTGTCTGCGCTGCCAATCTTTTACTTTTTGTTCATTGGACAGAAAGTCAAGGAATATCTTGATCCTTAAATTCGGGTTTTTGTCTTGATGATTTTTAGAAAAGGCAAGATATTTACTGATCCAAAGGGCATGAAATCTGGCATGACCCTCAGGGACCAGCCTTTTTTTCACAAGATATGTTTGGAAATCTAGAAGGGTGTTAACCATCTGTCAAGCTCTCGTTTCAATGATTAACGGAGGACTAAACCGCCTTATGGACAAAATTACTATAATATACATCTGCGGTTTTTTCTGATAATAAACATAAATTCGGTCTGCTATCAAGATTAATTATTGAACTTTACTTTATTTTATTATAAGCAATTTATCAGCGTTCCTTATTCTGACGCTCTTTTTTCGGAAATTACGTCAGAGGTATATTAAATGTTATGTATTAATGAAATGGAATGTTAATGAAAAAATATCCCAACATAGACTACTCTTTAGAATTACAGTCGCGGGCCATTGAATCAATCAAAGCGGGGCATTATTTGGAAGCTTCTATTATAATCTTTCAACTTGTAGAAATATTCCTGAGAATTGGCATCAGAGGATTTGGCGCGAAGGTTGGGGTCAAGGATTCTACGCTTACAAAATGTGCTGAGGAAGAAATCAGTTTCTCTCGCTTGACCCGGTATCTTGATCTGATACTACCAAACAATGATATTTCAGAAGAGTTACGTGAGTTGAATGCTGAAAGAAATAGGATAATGCATAAACTATTCTTTGAATTTACGGACGTCAATACATTAAATGAAAGACTAAAAGCATTTTGTCTGCAAGGCGTAGAATTACAAAATAAACTTAAGCTTTTGCTGCTGGGAGAAAACTAGAACATAACCCGTCGCTCCACCGGATCGCAGCGCCTGGCGCTGCTCCCGGTGAGCTTTTCGTTATTTTAAAATAAATATCCATAAGGTTAAACCCATGACCCCCAAAGATGAATATGAAAAAATAAAAACAATGTCTGTCCCTGATATATGCGCCTTACTTGCTAGGAATGAGGGGCTTGACCAATCAACTCGCCTATATCGTTTGGTACTCGACGAAAAGAAAATTGAACTGCAAAATAAATTCAACTCCGATTTATTAGATCGGCAATTAAAAACAAATAAATCATTTTTACGCATTACCATAATCGCCACCATCTCGGCTGCTATTCTAGGAGCCATAGTAGGAGGGATTGCGCAATTTGCAACCCCACGGCTGTTCCAATCGCAGACACAAAAAACACCACAACAAATAACTCAACAACATATCGGGGCATCGAACGCGGATATTGCAGTTGAACAAACACGCGGTAAAGCTCCATCACAACCTCCAATGAAAGGTGAAAAACAAAATAAAAAATAACAAGGTCGCTAAAGCCGATCGCCGCTTCGCGGCTCCGGCTTAGCTTTGCGTTACACATGATAAATATGACAAGAAAAGTATTTTACATAATTATAACGCTTTTTCTTATTTCGTCCTGCGCGACGACATCAAGTCAGACTCGTGAGGCGGGCAAAAATAGTTTCCGTGACGTGCCTCCTGAGTTGGAAGGTGTTAATTGGATTAAAAGCCCAAATGATGTCATTAGCAATCCTATTAAAGACGAACCTCTAATTTGGGTTGGCCTCATAAAAGACGTCACTGTGTCAAACAAAGGAAATGAAATTGAAATAGAATGGCTATGTGAACACCTTGCCTTTACTGAACCTGGGCCTGCTGCAATAACTGTTCGTCCAATCAAAGTACATAAAGGCTCTGGTCATTTTGCATTATCAATTGTATCAAATGAAATGCCTATGGAAAGAGCATTAAAATTTAAACAACAGCACACTTCATCACCACACTATGTAGTTGCTGGTGGTACGTTTTATTCAATTATTGAAAGGAATAATCGTAAAGTCCCGTTTCTTTACACGTTGCTCTTTGGTATGGGGCCGGATGTGGCTAAAATTATAGAATAGGTGTAACCTCTATATGGCCGTCAGATGTCAAGAGAAAAACCACCCCCAATGATCGGAAAGAAGAAAAAATTATCCGTTCAGAAAATTCATGACGCCTTGACAAACGACCCGATGGTTCCGGCTTGCGTCTTCCGTCGCGAGAGTCAGGATGCGAAAAGCGTCCTGCACCAAACATCTATAGAGATTGACTGAATAGC
>JAFGLN010000021.1 GCA_016928025.1 Deltaproteobacteria bacterium | reverse complement strand
CGTCAAAAAGATTTTTTTCGATCTGCAGGGGAATAATCTTGGTATCCGTCGTCAATTCCGGAGCAATCAGATCATGCCCGGCTTCCAAAGCAAGGCGGAGCGTATCATAGTTGTCGATATCACCGTTCAGGACGCAGTTTATCGACCAGGCACCGGTGCCATACCGGGGGTATGTTTTGATTTTTGAATTCTCGCCCTCTGTAAAATTATTGACGGGATGGCAATTTTCCTCCGTTATGGACCCGACGGAGGCCCAACGGGTGTGCGCCAAAGACGTCACCACCGCAGCCGCCTGCCGGGCAAACTCCCGAAATATGCTGTCAGCGGAAACGGCCTCACGCAAATTTCGGATATTCAAGCCCAGTTCACCGATGACCGAAGACGTCTTATACGTAAATGAAATCGCCCTGCCCTTCGCCGATCCCTTCTCATGAGAACGGTTTTCATCCGACACACTGATGGAGCCGTTGACCAGGTCCGAAGGCCGGGTCCTTTCCAAAAACCGATCGTAAAGACCCTGTTGTTTGAGGCTGTTCAGAATCTTGCTGTACCATTGACCGTCCTTGAGAATAAACGACAACTGGATACCGGCTGAATCCCGTCCCCGAACCTCCAGACGATCCAACGAATTTAAAAGGGAATTGATTTCCCGATATTTCTCCATGGCAGCCGGTGAAAATCCATCAACCCTATCAATACCCGCCAAATCCTTGATTTTGATAATATTTTCAAGAATATCCTTTTCGAGCCCCCAGGTAATATCCTTCAAGGCGATTAATCTCGCATTGATCAACTCCATATGGGCGGTGGAAAAGCCGCCGGCACGGTCCTCCAGAATCTTTTCCTCCTCGGCAAGAAATGTCTTCATCTTTCCGGACAGGATGAATAATTGACTGCTCTGTCGGGGGTCAAAAAAAAGGGTTTGGAACGGCGAATCGGCCTTTAAAAGCGAAATATCCTTCGCCATCTGCGCCAGGCCGGTATCACCGCCGAGATAGGCATCGGGAGGCAGACGCCCGGACAGGATCGATTGCATATCGCTTTTGATACAATCTTCAAAGCGTTGAGTGATGTCTTCTCCGGCGTCATCGGGTCCGGATTTTCTTTTCGCCTTGCTGCCGCTTCCTTTGACGGCCAGGATACCGGCCAGGCCGCAGAAGAATACACTCGCGGTCAACGGGAAAAAGATGATGGATGGTGCTTGAACCTGACCGATTTCGCGGCCCAGATAGACATGCCACGAGCTTAAGCAATTGATAATATGTCGCAATAAATAAAACATATGAACCCCGGCACAATGACAAGAGTAAAAGGTCTCACCTTCTGAACTGCAAGCAAATCACATACCATAAATGTCATTCGGAAAAAGTAGCTTATGATCTTGTAATGATTCCTGATTGTCTTGTGAAAATAAAAAGGAGAGGGAACATATTTGTCCGCTTTTGTCTTATTGACACAAATTTGTAATTTCCGATAATCAAAACCGGTGGTGTATTAGGGCTCTTGATAGGACGGCAAATGATTTAAAGCCCCGTCGAGTATGTCATCAACGATACACTGAAGCCATTGGGTCCCTTTTTCCGATACGGTACGATCCAACCCCTGGACCACCTGGATATAGTCAGCGCCTTTGTCCATTTGCCGCTTCAAACCTTCCCCAAACAGTTCCTTTTCTTTCAGACCTGCCGTCTCCTCACGGGCCGTTGTAAAACATTCTGCAAGCGACCCCCAGTTTTCCAACAGCTCCCGCTGCCGATTTAGAAGGACTTTCTTTTTCGGCCCTTTCAGCAATTTCTCACCGATGCCGATTGACATCTTCATTTTTTCCGCAAAAGCCTGAAATCGTGTCAGTCTTTCCTTTAAAGCCGCCTGGAGGACATCCACGGCCCCTTCATACAGCGGCAACCCCAATGCCTGTTTCTCGAAGAAGGGCTTCCGAACATGGAGATACCATTGTTTCAAGGCCAGCAGATTGGCGATATAGGAAATATTATTATAGACGCGCTGTTTGACATCAGCATAAAAACCCATATGAAAGTCCTTTTCCCGGGCATCGTCTTTCTGCCCGTACAGAAGCTTTCCACCCTCCGGACAATCCCGCCGGTAGACCGTTCCCGCCGCAATGACCGTACCGTATCCGATTATCACGGGGCCGACCAGCCCCCCCTGCCCGCCGAGGAAGATGGGGGCCCGGTTCAGCATAACGCCTTGAGGAACATCCCCGATGAGGGATGCCGTCGCCTTGTCCTGGTTCGGCGTATAGTTGAAGTGAATATAAGAACTTCCCACTTCGCTGTGATTTTTTCTGCTGGTGCCGCCGGCCATCAAGCAATCGCAGAAATTGATCAAACTACCGAGGGTCACAAAGGGAAAAAGGATGGTTTGCTTCAAACCGACCGTATGGCTGCCGCCGGCCTCTTCTTCCAGGATGCAGCCTTCCCGTACCTGGGCGCCATAGGCCATGTTGGCTTTTTCGAGAAAGACCGACGACTTAAAAAAACCGCCCTTCAGTTCCACCTGCGGCCCCAGTTGACAATCAGTTACGGTGACGGGGGCTTCATATCCCAACTTGACGCCCTCTGAAATTAGCGTCTGGGCGCCATAGATTTTCGTTCCGCTGTAAAAAACAACGCCGCTGCCGGCGATTCTTTCTATTTTTACCTCTTTGCCTATTTCTACGGTATAAGGGTTCGGAATCCGGACCCCTTTATCCATCAGTTTAACAACCGGTGCGCTCAATTGGACGGCTTCAGATTTGTCTATGGTCATTTCCCCTGTTCTTTCCGGCAGTCAATACCCAGTTTAATCATTTTGCTCTGGAAGGTATTTCGATTGATGCCCAAAAATGCGGCAGCAGCACTCTTAACATAATTCGTTTTTTTCAGGGCCGTTTTAAAAAGACTTCGCTCCACCATGGTGATGATTTCTTCATATAATTTACTTTTTCCCGAATTGTTGGGACATAGAACCATTGCGATCTCTTCCAGCTTTTTCTCAATAATGGTATCAACAACACAGGTCGGCTTATGCCTTACCTCTTCAAATAGTGCCGCATTCTCGGAAAAATTCTCACCCATGGCCGTTACGCTCCCTTTCTTCCGTTCGGATCAAGATTAGTAAATGTTATTAATTATTAATATAAAGGATAAAACTTCGTGATGATGATCCCCAATATAACCAATGCGGCAAACCAGGTTGCAATGATGTTGGAAATGTCCCGGATGGGATTTTTAATTTGCCCCGCCAGTTGTTCCTCCACCTTGTCCTTTTCCACATGATCGCAAATATCCTTCACAAGACCGGAAAAATTTTCATAGGCATTGGATACAATATGAAACCCTTTCACTGTCGTTAAAAGTATATAGACTTTCTTTCGGACCACCAGATGTCCCACATGCGTAATGTCCTCCCAGAGAAGGTCCTTTTTTCGGAGGAGTTTTTGTATCAGAATACCTCCGTCCGAAATGGTCACCGTCCGATAGAGCGCCTCAAGAAAAAAATAAAGGCAAGGAACTAAAAGAATAACCAGAACAAAGATTTCCGTGGTTGTACCTTTCCAAAAAATGGATATGAAAAGAAGTGCAATGAGCAAAACGGCATCGGCACCGAAGGGCACCAACAAAGCCTTCCTGATCCTATAAGTACGAGGTGTCATTTCACGATATCTTCTGAGGTAAAATAACCGACAAAAAAGAACTCAACCTTTTCTCACAAAAACACCGCTTTTACCGCCACGTTTTTCCATCAATTTGATTTCGGAGATCACCATGCCCCGGTCGGCCGCCTTACACATGTCGTAGATGGTCAGGGCCGCCATGCTGACCGCCGTCATGGCTTCCATTTCCACACCTGTTCTGCCCAGTGATTTGACTTTCGCTTCGATCCTGATCTCCCCTCTTTTGACATCGCACTCGAATCGGACATCAACATCCGTCAGCTCCAGGGGATGGCACAGGGGAATAAGGTCGCCGGTTTTTTTGGCCGCCATGATCGCGGCAATTTTGGCGACACCGAAGACGTCCCCTTTCGGCAAACCTTGACTGGAAATTAATGCGGCCGTTTCCGGTAGCATAACAACCACACCGGCGGCAACCGCTTCACGAACCGAAGGGGTCTTGGCCGTCACGTCAACCATTTTTGCCTTACCTTTTGAATCAAGGTGGGATAACGCCGTCATGAATTTTCCAATCCCGGTTGTCCCGGGAAAGCCCCCCGGAAGGAAATTTCGGCAAACTTAACATAGGCATCTTGCCCAGTCAAGGATGTTTCAAAAACTTTTTTTAACGGCAGGGTGTTAAACAATTCCACTTTTTCAGGCGAAAAAAAACACAGCCATCTAAAGGATTCCCGAATCCGGCCCGACATTATTTATAACTCCGGCAGAGTGTTTTTCGTCAATGTTGAAATCATAACGATATTATCTTATGATAAGGAAAATTTATTTATCAAACCGTTCTGCAAGAATATATTCAAACCGAGATTGGGGCAACGGAGGCTCTATGAGGTTTAAGCAACTGATCCCGACCATTTCCGTATTCCTGATGTTTTCATTCGTCTCGACCGTCATTGCCTCGTCTGAAGATTTTACCGAAGACCTTCCTCTGAACGCCCATCTGTCGGAAGCTTATCACGATGACCTGGACGGACTGCTTCAGCGACGCTATATCCGCGTCCTGACCACGCTGAATCAGACCAATTTTTTCATCTTCCAGGGAAAGATGTTTGGTTTCGAATACGCTCTGCTCAAAGGCTATGAAAAATATCTCAATAAAAATATCCCGAGGCGGGAAATGCAGGTCGTCCTGGAATTCATTCCCGTGTCCCGAGATCGATTGATTCCGCTCCTGGTAGACGGTTACGGCGATATCGCCGCGGCCGGTCTGACCATTACGCCGGAACGCGAAAAACAGGTCGCCTTTACCCGGCCCTATTTAACGGGTGTGAATGAAGTGGTCGTGACCCACAAAGGGGGATTTACCCCTCAAAATGTCTTCGACCTGTCGGGAAAAAAGGTTTTCGTCAGAAAAAGCAGCAGCTATTTTCAGAGCCTGGTCGCTCTCAACGAAGCCCTCCGGAAACAGTGGAAAAGAAAGGTGAAGATCATACCCGCCGATGAGGATCTTGAAACCGAAAGCCTTCTGGAAATGGTCAATTCCGGTGCTCTTGAGACGACCGTTGCCGACAGTCATATCGCCGGAATATGGTCTGATTTGCTACCGGATATCGAGGTCCACGAAGCTGTAAAACTACGTACCAACTCCAAGATCGCCTGGATGGTCCGAAAAGAAAATCCCCAATTGAGGGACAGTTTGAACCGGTTCCTAAAAACCCACAAAAAAGGAACGCTCCTGGGCAATATTTACTTTAAACGGTATTTCGAAGATAACCGGTGGCTGAAAAATCCCGCGGACCCGGCAGACCTGAAGCAAATGAAAAAATACAAAACGCTGGTCCAAAAATATGCCGAACAATATGGCTATGACTGGAAATTGATCATGGCTCTGGCTTTTCAGGAATCCGGTCTGGATCACACCAAGAAAAGCCCGGCCGGTGCCATGGGGTTGTTGCAGGTCCTGCCCGCCACGGCAAAAGACCAGCGCATTAATATACAAAATGTTCAAAAACTGGAAAACAACATCCATGCCGGGATCAAATATCTCAGCCTGCTGCAGAACGAATATTTCAATGATACGGATATCAGGCCCAGAGACCGGATTCGTTTTGCCCTGGCATCGTATAATGCGGGTCCGGCAAAAATACAACAGGCGCGGCGGCTGACCGAGAAAATGGGACTGAACTCCAACCGCTGGTTCCGGAATGTGGAAATCGCGGTCCTGCGCTTGATCGGCCAGGAAACCGTCCGCTACGTCAGCAATATCAACAAATATTACAATGTGTACAACCTCATCCTGGAAGAAAAATAATATCAGAAAATAATGATCACTGGATTTATAAAAATAGCGTAAGCGTCAGGTAACGAGATAATGCGTCTTCTTTACCCTCGAAAAAAATCCCCGCCCTTTTAAAAATATTTTCCGGGCGGGGATTTTATGTTCCTCCTGGGTATTAATTTCTAAGCTTTAAATTTCGCTGATAATTTCCGGTGACGCGATGGTGCATCCGCCATCAATGAGGATCGTATCCCCGGTCGTGAAGCTCGACGCCTCTGAAGCCAGGTAGATAACCGCACCGACCATTTCATCGGGATCGGCTATTCGACCTAACGGTACCTGCTTTGCCAGTTCCGCCTTTTCAGTCTTTGCCTGCTCTTCAGGCAGATGAAACCAATGAGAATCGAGCATTTTAGTGCTCACCGGACCCGGGGCGATTGCATTTACCCGTATCTTATAGGGGGCGAGCTCCAGGGCCATGGACTTCGTCGCCATGATGACAGCGGCTTTTGATATCGAATAAATCCCCACATACGGCTCGGGCTTGTAGCCGTCCATGGACGCCACATTGACAATGGCGCCGCCACCCTGCTCTTTCATGATTCTGGCTACGGCCTGGCTCATAAAATAAAGCCCCTTCAAGTTGAGATTCATGATCGTATCCCAGAGGCGCTCTTCATTCGTCAGTATCGTCCCGATGCCGGGCGTGCAGCCGGCGTTATTGACCAAAATATCAATTCTTCCGAATTCATTCATAACCGCATCGACAAGCGTCCGGATGTTTTCCATTTTTCCTATGTGCGCGGCTATGGGCATAGCTTTCTTCCCCAGTTTTTTAACTTCTTCCGCCACATTCTCAAGATCCGGCAATTTTCTGCTTGTCACAACCACATCGGCGCCGGCCTGCGCCAATCCAAGGGCAATCGCCCGTCCGATGCCCCGGCTTCCACCGGTGACAACGGCAACTTTTCCTTCAACAGAAAAACGTGATAAATTCACCATTTTCAATCTCCCTTCTTCATTGTTCTATAGACTATCGTATACTTTCGTCCGGGCACAATGGGCCAAACCGTCCTTATGATCCTGCCCTTTTTAGCTCATGGCCAGGAAAGAGGACAACGTTACGGTCCTGCGTTCACAAAGACGCAGGAAAAGTTGTACCGGCAACGCCTGCACTCACTCGTTCGCTCTTGATCTTTAAAACCTCAGGGACGTTTCGGGGTATATTGCTCTTTAACAATGCTGTCAAGGATAAATTATGTTCTCTCCTGCCGCTTATTGATCAATCAAATTTGCCCCTCATCTCCGGCTATTCTATAAATTACAGAGAACATTCTTTCTCAATTTGGCATCTTGTTGTCCTTCGCATACACTATTATATGTTTTATGATATTGCAGTTTCTGTCAAAATGTGATTTATCGGGTTCATATTGAAGAAGATCGCTGAATGAATTTAATCGATTGTCATGGATCGTGATACTTACTTTATTATATACGTCGTTATTTGAAGGCCAAAACCCCCAAAAAGGAAAGCATTAATGATGGAAAAATTAACGGAAAAAGACGGATATCTTTATGGCCATTGGCGATCGCCGGTTAATGAATGGTCAGATGCACCAAGTTCCATTCATAACGATGAAACGGCAAAGAAAGTGGGGATGCGTGGCGGAACCATACCCGGCACCGTACATTTGAATCTGTTTCCGCCGCTGATGCTTGAATTATTCGGCCGGCAATGGTTTGAAATCGGCTGCATCAGTATGTTCAAGTAAGCCGCTACCGCGGCAGCCACGGCACAGTCATCCCTTATCATAAAACTTCTAAATAAATCCATCATATCCGCTTGCG